>CAXNLR010000001.1:0-483508 GCA_964203475.1 Candidatus Planktophila sp.
CTACGAGTTCGCTTGTTTCACGCTTAAAACAGAAATGTAGGTACAGCTTGGCTAGTAAAGATGGCGCCATCGAAATGGAAGGCACCGTAGCTGAGGCTTTACCTAACGCAATGTTTCGCGTGGAGCTAACTAACGGACATAAAGTCCTTGCTCACATAAGCGGCAAGATGCGAAAGAACTACATTCGCATTCTTCCTGCCGATCGTGTGATCGTGGAAATGAGTCCGTACGACCTAACAAAGGGTCGAATTATTTATCGTTATAAGTAACAAGGGGAGCAATAAACATGAAGGTTAATCCAAGCGTTAAGAAGATTTGCGATAAGTGCAAAGTCATTCGCCGCAAGGGTCGCGTCATGGTCATTTGCGAAAACCTGCGTCACAAGCAACGTCAAGGATAAATAAGCACTAACAAACTCGTAATACGACTTCACGCGAGTGAAGACCTTTGGACTGGTAGGCCAGAGAACAGTATTGCGGAGGACCTCCAGATATAGATAGGTAGATACATGGCACGTCTCGTCGGTGTCGATCTTCCACGCGAAAAGCGTTTGGAAATCGCACTCACTTACATTTTTGGAATGGGTCTTACCCGTTCTCAAAAAACATTAGCAGCAACTGGCATTAGTCCAGACATCCGCGTTAAGGACTTGCAAGAATCAGATCTTGCAAAGCTTCGCGAATACATCGAAGCAAACTTCAAAATCGAAGGTGACCTTCGTCGTGAAATTTCTGGCGACATTCGTCGCAAGGTTGAAATCCAGAGCTACCAAGGTATTCGTCACCGCAAGGGACTACCTGTTCGTGGTCAGCGCACACATACAAATGCGCGTACACGTAAGGGACCTCGTAAGGCAATTGCAGGTAAGAAGAAGGTGACTAAGTAATGGCCGCTCCTAAATCAAAGACTGCCGCTCCAGCTAAGGGCAAAGTTAAGATCCGTAAGAAGGAAAAGAAGAATATTGCTGTTGGTAAGGCGTTCATTAAGAGCACTTTCAACAACACAATCATTTCTATTACCGATCCAACCGGCGCTGTAATCTCATGGTCATCATCTGGCCAGGTTGGTTACAAGGGCTCACGTAAGTCAACTCCATTCGCCGCGCAGCTAGCAGCAGAAGCGGCAGCTCGTCGCGCACAGGAGCACGGCCTAAAAAAGGTTGATGTATTTGTTAAGGGACCAGGTTCTGGTCGCGAAACTGCAATCCGTTCATTGCAAGCAGCAGGCCTAGAAGTTGGAGCCATCTCTGATGTAACTCCAGCTCCACACAATGGCTGCCGCCCACCGAAACCACGTCGAGTTTAAGGAAGGAAGAGAATAAATGGCTCGTTATACCGGAGCAGACTGCAAGCGTTGCCGTCGCGAAAAAGTAAAGCTCTTCCTTAAGGGCACAAAGTGCGATGGACCAAAGTGTCCTATCGAATCACGTCCTTATCCACCTGGCCAGCATGGTCGCGGTCGTTCAAAGGAATCTGAATACCTATTGCAGATGCGCGAAAAGCAAAAGTGCGCACGTATTTATGGTGTTCTAGAAAAGCAGTTCCGTGGTTACTACGAAGAAGCTAACCGCAAGCAGGGCAAGACTGGTGAAAACCTTCTTGTCATTCTTGAAACACGTTTGGACAACGTTGTGTTCCGTGCAGGCTTTGCAAAGAGCCGCGACATGGCACGTCAACTAGTTCGTCACGGTCACTTCTTGGTAAATGGTAAGAAGGTAAACATTCCTTCATTCCGTGTCTCTGCGATGGACATCATTGATGTTCTTCCAAAGTCTTTGGATCTCACACCATTCATCGTTGCTAGCGCAGAGCTTGGCGAGAAGGCAGTACCAGCATGGATGGAGATTGTTGGTTCGCAGATGCGCATCATCATTCACTCAGTTCCTGCTCGTGCAGTCATCGACACACAGGTTCAAGAGCAGCTCATCGTTGAACTGTATTCCAAGTAATTTTTGAAAGTTGTGTGCGCAAGCACGCAACATGCGGGCAGTACTTAGTAAGGCCCCTGATTGAAGGATCAGGGGAAAGAGCGGAAATCAAATAGTGGATTTCCCCGAATGAAGAGGAGCAGCAGTGCTAATTGCACAACGTCCAACTCTCAGCGAAGAAGTAGTTTCTGAGCACCGTTCACGGTTCATCATTGAGCCACTAGAACCAGGCTTTGGTTACACACTTGGCAACAGCATGCGTCGTACATTGCTTTCATCTATTCCAGGTGCAGCAGTTACAAGCATTCGCGTTGCAGGTGCACTTCACGAGTTCACCACTCTTGAAGGCGTCAAGGAAGATCTCACCGATATCGTTTTGAACATCAAGAACTTGGTGCTTTCATCAGATAACGATGAACCAGCTGTTGTTTATATCCGCAAGTCAGGTGCCGGTGTTGTTACTGGTGCAGACATTGCAGTTCCAGCAGGCGTAGAAGTTCACAACCCTGAGCTTCACATTGCAACACTTAACGGCAAGGGCAATCTTGAGATTGAACTTACAGTTGAGCGTGGCCGTGGTTACGTAACTGCTGTACAAAACAAGCAGGCTGGCGCAGAGATCGGTCGCATTCCTGTTGACTCAATCTATTCACCAGTTTTGAAGGTTACATACAAGGTAGAAGCAACTCGCGTTGAACAGCGCACAGACTTCGATCGCCTTGTTGTAGATGTAGAAACAAAGCCATCAATGAAGCCACGCGATGCAGTTGCATCAGCTGGTCGCACATTAGTTGAGCTATTCGGACTTGCACGCGAACTAAATCTTGATGCTGAAGGCATCGAGATGGGGCCATCTGTTATGGATGCTGCACTCGCTGCAGATCTTGCTCTTCCAATCGAAGATCTAGATCTAACAGTTCGTTCATACAACTGCTTGAAGCGCGAAGGCATTCACACAGTTGGAGAGCTAGTTAACCGTTCAGAGGCTGACTTGCTAGATATCCGTAACTTTGGTTCAAAATCAATTGATGAGGTCAAGGCAAAGCTTGTCTCAATGGGAATGTCTCTTAAGGACAGCCCAGTTGGTTTCGATCCAACCCAACATCAGAACTACAACGCATCAGTCGACGATGATTTCGTCGATGCAGAGCAGGCTTAGGAGAATCAGATAATGCCAACACCAAGTAAAGGTCCTCGTCTGGGTTCAGGCCCATCACATGAGCGACTACTCCTACGCACACTTGCAGAGCAGTTGTTCGAGCACGGCAAGATCACAACAACCGAGGCAAAGGCTAAGCGCCTGCGTCCATTAGCGGAAAAGTTAATTACATTCGCTAAGAAGGGTGATCTAGCTGCACGTCGTCAGGTCATGGCACAGATTCAGAACAAGAGCGTTGTACACACTCTGTTCACTGAAATCGGTCCAAGCTTTGCAACACGCGAAGGTGGCTACACACGTATTACTAAGGTCGGTCCTCGCAAGGGTGACAACGCACCTATGGCAGTAATTGAATTAGTAACAGAGAAAGCTAACTAAGTCTTTATTTCTTAGAAATTATTCTCATGACGGAACCCACTCTCTACCCTGAGAGTGGGTTTCTTCGTTTGCGGGTAGATCTTGCATATGACGGAACAAACTTTTTTGGCTGGGGAAAGCAACCAGATCGCAGAACTGTTCAAGAAGAAGTTGAAAAAGCCATTGGCACAGTTACGCAATCAAAGATTGATTCGATCGTCGCTGGCCGCACAGATGCTGGTGTCCATGCCATTGGCCAAGTTATTCATGTTGATGTTCCGGAGGGCATTAATCTAGAAGAGCTCGGATACAAACTAAATCGCATCTTAGATACCGATGTTCGCATTATGAATATCTCTGTGGCACCTGTTGCCTTTCATGCCCGTTTTTCAGCGCTGCGTCGTCATTACACCTACAAAATTTTGGATGCTAATCAAGTCATTTCTCCGCTACACCGCTTTGATGTTGCATCGTGGTATCGCCCATTAGATATTGAGGCCATGAATCAGGCGAGCGCACTTTTACTGGGCGATCATGATTTTGCGGCCTACTGCAAGTTTCGCGAAGGTGCGACAACTATTCGCCAGCTGCAAAAGTTTGAATGGGTCAGAGATTCTGAAGGTTACTTAATCGGTGATGTTGTGGCAGATGCCTTTTGTTATTCAATGGTTCGCAATTTAGTGGGCGCTGTTGTCTGTGTTGCAGATGGACGATTTGGTCCGGAATGGATCGCAGAGACCTTGGCCAATAAGGTAAGAATCTCTGACAGTTTGGTCTTTCCGGCATGTGGTTTGACCCTTCGACAGGTGGATTACCCGTCGGATTCAGAGCTTCTAGAGCGGGCTGCAAAAACGGTGGCGCGTCGTGAAGCCCAGGGAGATGAATAGGTGCGTATAAGCGCCATTTTGACCCCTGAGCCTGACGCGGGTACCCTTACTCCTCTGCGCCTGACAAAGGCGCCGTCATTAATCTCTACAAGAAGGTAGGCAAAAGCGTGCGTACATACAGTCCAAAAGCTGGTGATGCGGTCCGTAACTGGCACATCATCGATGCACAAGATGTGGTCTTGGGCCGTCTTGCAACACATGCTGCCGTTCTACTTCGTGGAAAGCACAAGCCAACATTTGCTCCACACATGGACATGGGCGACTTCGTTGTTGTTATCAATGCAGAAAAGATTGCATTGTCAGGTAACAAGGCAACACAGAAGTGGTCTCACCATCACTCAGGTTTCCCAGGCGGTTTAACTTCTACTGTGTACGGCGAGCTTATTGAAAAGCACCCAACACGCGCAGTTGAAAAGGCAATCAAGGGAATGCTTCCAAAGAATTCACTCGGTCGTCAGATCGCGTCAAAGCTAAAGGTGTACGCAGGTCCAGAACACCCACATGCTGCACAAGCACCAAAGCCATATGTATTCAATCAAGTTTCACAAATCGTGAAGTAAAGGAACAGTAAATGTCAGAGAACCTAGAATTAATCGACAACGAAGAAGCTCCTACTTCATACTCTTCATCAACACCAGCAGCAGCAACTAACCGTCCAGCGATCAAGGCACCAGGTGGTGGCACAGGTCGTCGTAAGGAAGCTGTTGCACGCGTTCGCCTTGTTCCAGGAACAGGTCGCTGGGTTGTTAACGGTAAGACACTAGAAAATTATTTCCCAAACAAGGTTCACCAGCAGTTAGTTTCTGAGCCATTCCGCACGGTTGGTGCTGAAAACCAGTACGACGTTTTCGCACGCATCAACGGTGGTGGAGTTTCAGGTCAAGCTGGCGCACTTCGTTTAGGTGTTGCACGTTCACTCAATCAAATTGATGAAGAAGCAAACCGTCCAGCACTTAAGAAAGCTGGATTCCTTTCACGTGATGCACGTGTTATTGAGCGCAAGAAGTACGGCCTTAAGAAGGCACGTAAGCGTTCTCAATACTCAAAGCGTTAATTCACTTTTACCAAAGGAGTTCAATTGGCGCTTTTTGGCACCGATGGAATCCGTGGCTTAGCCAATCGTGATCTCACCGCAGAACTAGCACTTGATGTTTCTGTTGCCGCTGCGCACATATTGGTAGAAAGCTCATCAAATAAGGATCATCGGCCTACTGCAATTGTTGGGCAAGATTCACGCGCCTCAGGAGAGTTCCTGGAAGCAGCAGTAGTTGCTGGTTTAACGAGTGCTGGAATCAATGTGTATCGAGTTGGCGTATTACCAACACCTGCAATTGCATATCTTGTTGCTGAATCAAAGGCAGATCTTGGCGTCATGATCTCTGCCTCCCACAATCCAATGCCAGATAACGGAATTAAGTTATTTGCTCGCGGTGGCGGCAAGTTAGATGATGCAATTGAAGCTCGTATCGAAGCCCGCATGGGTGAAGATTGGGAGCGACCAACAGGTCGAAATGTTGGTCGTGCAATCAATGATGACACTGCAACTGAGCGCTACTTAAAGCATCTACTTGCATCTGTTCAAACCCCTTTAAAGGGATTAAAGATTGTTGTTGATTGTGCAAATGGTGCTTCATCTTTTGTGGCCCCTGAGGCATATCGCAGAGCAGGTGCTGAAGTAGTTGCAATCTTTAACCAGCCAGATGGTTGGAACATCAACGATGATTGTGGATCAACGCATCTACATCAGTTGCGTGCTGCAGTTCTTAAAGAAGGTGCTGATGTTGGCATCGCACATGATGGGGATGCAGATCGTTGCTTAGCAATTGATGCAGCCGGAAATGAAATTGATGGCGACCATATTCTTACAATTTTGGCCCGAGGCTTTAAAGCACGTGGTGTTCTAAAGAGTGACACAGTTGTTGGCACCGTGATGAGCAATCTTGGATTTATGCATGCGATGAAGGATGCTGGCATCACGGTTGTTACAACTCCAGTTGGCGATCGCTATGTTTTAGAGAACATGATTGCAAATGATTACACATTAGGTGGCGAGCAATCAGGCCATGTGATCATGCGGGATCTTGCAAACACAGGTGATGGAATTCTTACGGCTTTGCAGTTGTTACAAGAAGTTATTCGCACTGGTAAAACACTGCAAGAGTTAGCGGCAACGATGGTGCGCTTCCCTCAAGTATTAATCAATGTCAAAGATGTTGCTAAAGATAAGTTGCCTCAGTCTGGCGTTATCGCTGCAGCGGTTAAGGCAGCTGAAGAGCGCTTGGGTGATTCTGGTCGAGTTTTATTGCGAGCATCTGGCACTGAGGCCCTCGTTAGAGTCATGGTTGAAGCCGCCAGTGATAGCCTTGCGCAAGAAGTTGCACAGCAGCTTGCAGATGTAGTTAAAAGCGAGCTTGCCTAAACAAAGAGCTAGGGGTAAAAAACATGTGCGGAATTGTGGGTTACACAGGACCACAATCTGCATCAATTCCCCTCATTGAAGGTCTACGCCGTCTTGAATACCGCGGATACGACTCAGCAGGAATCGCACTTGGTACACCTGGCAAACTCTTTATCGAAAAGAAGGCTGGCAAGCTTTCAAATCTAGAAAATGCATTAGATGCATCTCTACCAAATGTTCATTCCGGCATCGGTCATACACGTTGGGCAACGCATGGCGGACCAACAGATACCAATGCTCATCCACACGTTGACAACGATGAAAAGCTTGCTGTTATTCATAATGGAATTATCGAAAACTACACCGAGCTTCGTGCGCAGTTAGAAGCCAAGGGTCATAAGTTTTCATCAGAGACTGATACAGAATCTGTTGCCCACTTGCTCAGTGATCTTCGCAAAGAACATAAAGGTGATTTAACCGCTGCAATGCGAGATGCTGTCAAAGCACTTCGTGGTTCTTTCACATTGCTAGCAATCCATGCAGATCAGCCAGATGTGGTGGTTGGTGTGCGCCGTAACTCTCCTTTGGTTGTTGGAGTTGGCAAGGGTGAAAACTTCATGGCCTCAGATGTTGCTGCCTTTATCGAATACACCAAGCATGCAATTGAATTAGGTCAAGATGAGATTGTCACAATGACGCCAACCTCTGTTGAAATAACTGATCTTGATGGCAAAGCTGTAAAAGCAAAAGAGTATGAGATTTCTTGGGATGCAAGTGCTGCGCAAAAGGGTGGATTTGCACACTTCATGCTTAAAGAGATCTTCGAACAGCCAAAGGCTGTTGCAGATACTTTGATTGGTCGCTTAAGTGATAACAATCAGATTTTGCTCGATGAATTGCATATGAGCGCAGATGAAATCAGATCATTGAAAAAGATCACGGTTATCGCATGTGGAACTGCCTATCACGCAGGCATGGTTGCAAAGTATGCGATTGAAAAGTGGGCAAAGATTCCAGTTGAGGTTGAGATTGCAAGTGAGTTTAGATATCGCGATCCAATTATTGATCCCAGCACTTTAATTATTGCGATTTCACAATCAGGTGAAACGATGGACACCTTGATGGCTGTTCGCCATGCAAAGGCTGCCGGCGGTCGAGTTTTGGCGATCTGCAATACCAATAGTTCAACGATTCCTCGTGAGTCAGATGCTGTGTTGTATACACACGCTGGACCTGAAATCGCTGTTGCTTCAACTAAGGCATTGCTAACTCAGATTATTGCTGTGTATTTAATTGGGCTTCACCTAGGACAGGTCAATGGATCACTCAAAGACACTGAAGTACGAGATCTCTACAAAGAACTTCTTGAGTTGCCAGGAAAGATTGAGCAAATCCTTGAGACAGTAGAGCCACTTCGTGCGCTAACAAGAACATTTGCAGAGAACAACACTGTTTTGTTCTTAGGTAGAAATATTGGCTATCCAGTTGCACTTGAAGGTGCCTTGAAACTCAAAGAGCTTGCATACATTCATGCCGAAGGTTTTGCTGGGGGAGAGCTCAAGCACGGACCGATTGCTTTGATTGATAAAGGAACTCCTGTGATTGCCATTTTGCCTGCAGGACATGAACATGCTTTAGATGAAAAAATGTTGAGCAATATTCAAGAGGTTAAAGCCCGCGGTGCTCGAGTGATCGTAATTGCTGAAGAAGGTGCACATGTTGAAGGAGCAGAACATGTGATTCGTATTCCAGTCGCACCTGCGCTGTTCCAGCCAGTTTTAGCAACTGTTCCACTTGCAGGTGTTTGCATATGAAATGGCGGTAGTTCGTGGAAATGATGTTGATCAACCTCGAAATCTGGCTAAATCTGTAACGGTTGAATAATGATTGAATTGGCACAAAATCGCCGTAGGCAAATGGATCGTGCACTTCGTTGGGCAATCTTGTTATTTGCTGGGTTCTTATTTGTTACTCAACAAGTTTATAGTTATGGACCATTGGTTGCTTATGACAAGGAAATTAATAGTCAACCAAAGCCACAATTTGAAGGTCTAGCTGGTTTTATTTTGCGTCGCTTAGATGATTTGGGGCTCCGCGGGCTAACAGCAACTGTTTTACTTCTTGCAGCTGCCTTTATCGCTTATAAGTTTAAAACGTGGCGCCCACTTAATTTAGCTTTTCTTTCCCTTTTATCGCTTAACTTAGTTGTGGGATCGGTCAAGCTCTTGTTGGGTCGCACAAAGCCCCGTGATGGATTTGATTTGTTGCATGCTGGCGGTATGTCTTATCCGAGCGGACATGCATCTAACGCTGTTTTGTCATGGGGAATATTGGCGTATTTGATCTATCGATACGCAAAGGTCGATAGGTATCAAGGACGACTAGCAAGTGCCGGTGTTGTGTTGATTAGCCTTACGGTGTGCGTGGTTTCATTGATCCGCCACACACATTGGTTTAGTGATTTATTGGGTGGCCTCTTTGTTGGAAGCGCTTTGTTGGTGACCATCATTGCGATAGATAGGTATGTTCCCTCCAAAAGCCAGTTGCACTAGACTTCGATAATGATTGATGGGATCGGAATTGATGTCGTAGACATCGATCGCTTTAAGGCATCCCTTGAGCGCACACCAGGACTTATAGAAAAGCTATTTACTGAAGGCGAAAGAAGTAAGCCAATTGCTTCCCTTGCTGCCAGATTTGCGGCTAAAGAAGCTCTTGCAAAAGCCCTCAATGCTGGCAAAGGATTGTCATGGCAAGAAGCAGAGGTTGTTAATTTAGAAAGTGGCAAGCCAGTCTTTTTATTTAGAGGTGAGATTGCTGATCTTATAGATGGCGCCGATGTGCACCTATCTCTTTCTCATGATGCAGGAATCGCATCTGCCATGGTGATTGTGGAGCGCACATGAACCGCGCAGAAGCACGCATTGATCTAGAGCGAATTTCAATAAACATTAAGCACCTAAAGAACCATTCAGGCACCCCGGTTATGGCTGTGGTTAAGGCAGATGCTTACGGTCATGGCTTAGTTCCTGTTGCACGTGCTGCAGTTGAAGCTGGTGCAACTGCACTAGGAGTGGCTCTCCTGGAAGAAGCGATAACTTTGCGTGAAGCTGGGATTACAGCACCGATTCTTGCTTGGTTAGTGCCGCCTGGATCTGATTTCAAGTTGGCCGTCGATAACGAAATTGAGTTAGCTGCATCGTCAATTGTGGCACTTGAACAAATTGGTGCCGTGAAATCTATAAATCGCCCTCGGGTTCATTTAGAGGTAGATACCGGGATGGGGCGTGGGGGATTTTTAAACGAATGGGGGAAACTTGATGCACACCATGTTTCCAACATCGATATCGTAGGAATTTTTTCACACTTTGCACGAGCAGATGAACCTGAGCAAGAACAAAATGACAATCAGCGGGCTCGATTTAAAGAGATGGTTACTACCTTGGAATCATTTGGATACACAAGCATTGTTCGCCACCTATCGAACTCAGCAGCAATTCTTAAAGATAAAGATTCACGTTTTGACATGGTCAGAGCTGGTATTGCAATCTATGGTTTAAGTCCTGATGTAGACAAGCTAGGTACTTCAGAATTACTTGGGTTAAAACCAGTGATGCAACTGCGTGCAAAGCTGCACTTAGTTAAAACAGTTCCAGCTAACTCACCAGTGGGTTACGGTGCTACGGCACATACAACCGCTGAAACAAAACTAGGTGTTGTTGCAATGGGTTATGCCGATGGCATCCCGCGCATCGCAAAAGATGCAGGAGTGTTTATCAACGGCAAGAAAGCACCGATTATTGGTCGGGTTTCTATGGATCAATTTGTTGTTGATTTAGGAGCAGATTCCACAGCAATTTCTGGGGATTGGGTGATTGTTTTCGGTGATGGCTCGCATGGCGAGTACACCGCAGATGATTGGGGTAACGCATCGTTATCAATTAATTATGAAATAGTTACACGAATTGGGCCTAGAGTCCCTAGAATCTACGCACCTCATGTCTACTAATAATGCAGCGCTGCACGTCGAGAGAGTCAATGTCTCTTTTGGCGGTCTTCGGGCTCTCAATGATGTCTATTTAGAGATTGCCAAGAATGAGGTTGTTGGATTAATTGGCCCAAATGGTGCGGGTAAGACAACTTTGTTCAATGCCCTGTGTGGATTAGTTACGCCAGATTCAGGCGAGTTTCACCTGAACGGAAAGAAGAGCGACTTTCCAAAACCTCATGAACTAGTTGATCTAGGAATTGCGCGCACATTGCAAGGCGTTGGTTTGTTTGGTGATTTAACAGTTTTAGAAAATGTCATGGTCGGTGCGCAGCATTTGTCACAGACAGGTTTGATTTCTGCAGCTCTTGGAAGAAACAGAAAAGATGAAAACCAGATCAGAGATAAAGCACGAGTTGCCTTAGAGCGTGTGTATGCAGGTGGCATTGCTCATCGTCGCGCAGACACTTTGTCATATCCAGATACAAAGCGCGTTTCCATTGCCCGAGCACTTGTTAGTGAACCAACAATTTTGATGCTCGATGAACCTGCAGGTGGTTTGGGATCTCAAGATATTGAGTGGATGAACCAACTGATTAAGAATTTAAGCGTTGATATGTCGGTGTTGCTTGTTGAGCACCATATGGATGTTGTTATGTCGGTGTGTAGCAAGCTCTATGTGCTTAACTTTGGTGAAGTAATTGCCAGCGGTGATGCAGAAACTGTGCGTCGTGATCCAGCGGTAATGGCAGCGTATTTAGGCACAGGTAGCAACCATGTCGCTTAACGTCTCAAATTTAACGGTCCACCATGGTGCGATCTGCGCAGTCAACCAAGTCTCATTAGCTGTTCCAACCGGAAAACTTAGCCGCAATTATTGGAGCTAATGGTGCAGGAAAAACAACCTTGCTACGCGCACTATCTGGTCTGAATAAACCCACAAGTGGTGTTGTTAATTGGATGGGCGAGACAATTACAGGTGAGAAGCCTGAAAAGTTAGTTCGCAAGGGAATTTCACATGTTTCAGAAGGTAAATCAGTTATTCCTGAGTTAACTGTCAGAGAAAATCTTGAGCTCGGAGCTATCTGGCGCAAAGATGGCAAAGAGATGAAGGAATCACTTGATCAAGTAGTTAATATCTTTCCTCGTTTAGGAGAGCGCATTACTCAACGATCTGACACCTTGTCGGGCGGAGAACGCCAGATGCTAGCAATTGGCCGAGCGATCATGTCAAAGCCAAAACTGCTTTTGCTGGATGAACCATCTCTAGGTTTGGCTCCACTTGTTGTTGAGCAGATCTTTCAAACAATTAGAGATTTAACAACTCAAATGAGATTAACTGTTTTACTTGTTGAGCAAAACGCCATGGGTGCGTTAAAAATTGCAGACCTTGGGATTGTGTTGAATTTAGGAAAAGTTGTTGCCGTTGATCACGCACAAGCGTTGATTCAAGACCCTGCAGTGCGCGCTGCATACTTGGGGTATTAATCATGCAACTACTTAATACACTATTAATCGGTATCACTGCGGGAGCAATCTATGCGCTAATGGCGATTGCCTTTGTTTTGGTATGGCGAAGTACGAGAGTCGTTAACTTTGCTCAGGCTGGTATGGCGCTTTTATCAACTTATTTTGGGTATGAAGCGGTTTCTAGAATTGGTTCATTTTGGGTCGCTCTGCCTGTTGCGATGATTGGTGGAGCACTATTTGCAGCGCTCGTTGAATTGATTCTGATGCGACTATTAGTTAAGCATGCATCGTCCGGACCAATCGCAGGTGTTGCACCAATTATCGCAACCCTTGGATTGCTTGGAGTTATTCGTTCGGTCATTAGCATGATTTGGGGCGGACAGGATCTACGCATTGTTGCCCCAATTTCGAACAATGGGTTTACGATTAATGGCTCGACACTAGTTTTCTCACCACTAAAGCTCTTGATACTTGTTGTGGTCGCAGTTTTGCTGATTCTTCTTTCAATTCTCTTCCAGAGAACAAACCTTGGTTTAGCGTTGCGCGCATCTGCGCATGCTCCAGAAATTGCACGTCTTTCAGGAGTAAGAGTTGACGCAGTTCGCACCCTGGGTTGGGCTTTAGCAGGTGCAGCAGGTGCGGTTGCTGGATTATTCCAAACGGTAAATGGCAACGGAAACTTTTCACCAGATTCAATTGAATTCTCACTGCTTCTTGTTTCAGGATTTATCGCAGCAGTTATTGGTGGTTTAGATAGTCTGCTTGGTGCTGTCCTCGGTGGGCTCTTCTTGGGAATCGCAATCTCATTTGTACTGATGTATATAAGTGGAGGACTCTTCTTTATTGCGCCATTTGTCATTTTGCTCCTTGTTCTCTTCATACGCCCACAAGGAATCATCGGAGTAAAGGCGGGACGACGTGCATAAGAGCAAAAAAGAGAGCACTCATCTTCCACTCTTCATTCTTGGTGGAGTTGTTTTGTACTTCCTCAGCGGGATGGTGGATGAACTTCGTGTTTATCAAGGAGCAACAATTGCAGTGTATGTAATTGCGATCTCTTCAATAATTTTGCTCACTGGGTACTCGGGGCAGGTTTCATTAGGTCACGGTGCATTGATGGCTGTTGGTGCATATGCAGCAGCAGTACTTCGAATTGAGTTTAATCTTCCGATTATTTTGTGTTTTGTTGCCGCAGTATTAGCCGCTGCAGTAGGTGGCGCACTATTAGGCGCAGCAGCAGCACGTTTATCTGGTCCATATTTAGCTGGCACAACTTTGGCACTTGCAGTTGGACTACCTTCTCTTGCCAATCAATTTACAGTTTTAGGTGGCGAACAAGGTTTACTTTTTGATGTTGGATTTCCACCGCTTGCATTAGGAGAAGAATTCACGCAATACAAATGGTTCTTCTGGATCGCAGCACTTGCCGCACTTATTTCAATGTGGAGTGTTAGAAACATTTTGAACTCAGCATATGGTCGAGCTTGGAGAGCCGGTCGTGGCAATGAGGTAGCAGCACAACTATCTGGAATAAACACAGCCCGTTCTAAGGTATTGGCCTTCACAATGAGTGCCGGTATCGCAGGCCTTGCTGGAGCCCTGCTGGCAATGACCATAGGCACTGTTTCCCCGAGCGCATTCCCGCTTGCCCTCTCATTTTCCCTCCTGACAGGTGCGGTTCTCTCTGGCATAACTACCCTTGGAGGCGTCATTATTGGGGCAGTGGTTTTGGTGGCTATCCCAGAAATCGCCGATGTGGTCGCGCACCGCCTTGGCAGTTCTGAGAGTGTTACAACAAATCTGCCAGGTTTGATTGTTAGTGGGTTGTTGATTCTGACAGTTCTGTTTGTTCCAAACGGTCCTGTTGAGCAACATCGCGCTCGCAAAGCAAAGCATGAAGCAGCGCACAAAGGTTCGAAGAAGAAAAAGCACCAAAAGCAGTAACTCTCGTAATACACCCTCGATGGAAGGAAAAACATGAAAGCAATGAACCGTCGCAAGCTGATTACAGCTTCAGCGGTACTGGCCGTCGTTGGATTAGCTGCAACAGCTCTTCCGGCACAAGCGGCAGAAGTTGGCGTGAGCTCTACTCAAATTAAATTGGGTATGACAGTGCCAATGACAGGTACAGCATCACTTGGTTATAACAAGATTCCAGGTGCAGCAAAGGCATACTTTGATTACCTCAATGCAAATGGTGGAATCAACGGTCGCAAGGTAACCCTCGTTGTTAAGGATGATCGTTATGTCCCAACTGAAGCGGTTGCAAAGACCAATGAACTTATCCTCAAAGATAAGGTCATGGCACTTCTTGCACCACTAGGAACAGCCAACGTTAAGGCAGTTGCCTCATCTGTTAACCCTGCCCGTCGCGGTGTTCCAGTGTTGTTTGTTAACACAGGATTTAGTGGATTTGCAGATACAAAGAAGTACCCAACTACTTACACAGTTTTGCCTTCATACATCATGGAAGCAAAAATCATGGGTGAGTACATCAAGGAAAATTTTGCCGGTAAGAAGATTGGTCTTCTATACCAGGATGATGACTTCGGAACAGATGCACTTGCAGGATTTAAGACTGCAGGAACAAAGTTTGCAGTCACAGTTCCATACGCATCAGGTTCACAAAATGCAGCAGCAGCTGCAGGTTGGATCACAAAGTTCAAGGCTGCTGAAGCAGACGTTGTAATTCTCTTTGGTGTTTCAAGTGCAACTTCTGCAATGCTTGGCGTTGCAGCGCAGTTGAAGTACGCACCACAGTGGATGCTTGGTTCAGTTGGTGGAGATGCAACAACAATTAAATTAACTGGTGTTCCAGCAGGCGTTCTATATAACGCAATTGGTTTCTCACCAGTTCCAGCAACAACAGATATGACGGATGAATACGTAAAGTTCTTCTCGGATATCTATGCAAAGGCAGTTCCTGGATCAGCATTTGATCTAAACGTTCTGCTTGGAATGAACACAGCATTTATGACCGCGCAAGCTCTTAAGGCTGCCGGTGCAAAACCCAACACGTAAGTCATTGATGGCAGCAATCGATAGCAAGGGTGCAACATTTGCAAGCTCTGCTTTGGTTCCAGTTGGCTACTCAAAGACAAGCCATGTTGGTCTAACCGGATACTGGGTTGGAAAGTACGCACCAACTGGTGATCTTGCTCCAATCGGCGGTAAATATGTCACATACACCACTGATTCAGGATCGGGTGCAGTTGTTAAGTCAACATACAAGCGTCCTGCAATGCCAGCGAAGGGATTACCTAACTAATGAAAAAAGTAAGATTACTTTCGCTTCTTTCAGTAACAGCACTTGTAACAACAGTTCTAGTCACAGCACCAACAGTTGCTAATGCAGCACCTGCGTGTGATGGCAAGAGCCCAATTCAGTCATGCGTTGGTGTTACATCAGATGGCGCACCGTATGCAATGCAGGTTCCAGCAAACTTCAACGGAACAGTTGCTTTGTACTCACACGGATACCGCCTACAACGTAGATATCCCTGCAGGAATTCCTGCTTATTGGTGGATACAAGATCACTAATACTCCAGAGCCAGTTCCTGGTGGAAACGCTGAACGTTGCTAAGTACTTCTTTAGCCAAGGTGTTGCAATCGTGGGTTCAGGTTTTGCTCGTCAAGGGTGGAATCGCAGATTCAGCGATCAAGACAAACGTTGAGCTAATTGACTACATTCAAGAAGCAGTTCCCAAAGACCAACCAAGGTTGATTGCATGGGGATCATCTCTTGGTGGCGTTATTACTCAGGGTCTTGCTGAAAAGTATCCTGAACTTAGTTTCTGCTGTTGGCGACCAATGTGTATGGCAGACAACATCGACACCACAGTTAACAATGGCTGGAGACTTTCTTGTGGGGAGTAAAGGTTCTCTTTGATCCAACGATCAAGGCTGGAAACTATTCAGCTGGCGCAGCAGGATGTTGCAGAGTCATATGCTGACTTAGGTCAAGGTCTTTACAGTTATGGGCAAGCTTGCAAGCAAGCGCTAGTCAACTGGTGCATGGCCAGATACTTCATCTGCAACTGGAAAGGCACTGCAGGCTGCTGGAGTTCCATCACGAAGTGCATTGTTGCTACTTGGTTTGATGGCTGGACGTTCCAACTCAGTCAGCACACTTTGACTCAATCTCAGGTCCTGAGGGTGCGTTGAAGTTGACCTTCCCATTGGCAGTTAGCCCAGCACTTAGCAATCCTTGAAAACGGAACAAATGCTGCAGCACTTGCAGTTCTTGCAACTCAAGATGTTGAAGCTCAAGCAGGCGGAGCAATCTTTGATAACACAAAGACTGATTACGCAGCTCGCATCGAAGGAGAGCGTGTTATTTATAACGCAGCACTTTCAGGTAACACAGTGATTGATGCACTCTTGGGTGCACTATCTGCTGCAAACCCAGGTGCACCACGCGCAGTTGCAAATCCAGCGGCTGTTGCAAAGATGAACGCTGCTTCACACCAAACACAGGAAAGATCAATGTTCCAACAGTTCTTGATGGTTGGTATTGCAGATCCAATTACTCCTGCAGGTGCTTCACAGCGTCTGGTTGATCTATACGCAGAGCAGTACGCAGCTGAAAAGGCTGCTGCTATCAAGGCATATCAGACAACTCGTAACTTCAAGACACCTACAAACAAGCTTTTGATGCTCTGGAATACAACTCCAAGTAAGCTATACAAAGTTTAATGAGGCAGGATCACCAATCACTTCAACACCTGCAGCACAAGGAACTAACCACTGTAACTTCACATCAGCACAATTAGTGTTGGTAGCAAAGTCAATGGTTCAAGCATCAAACACTGGAAAGTCTTCCTTCAGGTGGATCGTTCTACACAGCCCTACGTAAAGCTGGGAACCTTTCAATTGATAAGGGCATCCGTGCACCATGGTTGAAGTCATACGGAAATAACTAATACATCGATCGCAGTAAATCGAGGGTAGTAAGAAGCAGGGCCAGGTAATCCTGGCCCTGCTTTTACTTTATCCTTGACCAATGATCACAATTGCAACCGCTGATGAAATGCATCAGTTAGGTGAAAAGCTTTCAGCCCATTTGCGTGCTGGTGATCTTGTACTTGTCAACGGCCCACTAGGTGCCGGCAAAACAGTATTGGCACAAGGTGTTGGCGCAGGCCTTGGAATCACGTGGCATCACCTCACCCACCTTTGTTATTTCGCGAGTCCACAAAGCTGCCATACCATTTCATTCATGTTGATGCATATCGTTTAGTTGATTCTGAAAATCCCAACCTTTATCTTGATGATTTAGATCTAGATATCGCTGGATCGATCACATTAATTGAATGGGGCGGGGCAGAATCTGCTCGTCTTAGTGAAGATCGTCTAGAGATCACGATTGATCGCAGTGATGAAGTGAGAAAAGTTGCAGATCACAGCCAGTTGGAACTCGCTGGGCAGGGTTTGCACTATGAGCAAAATAATGGCAATTGATACTTCAACTTCTCGCACATCAGTTGCGGTTATAGAGGCAGACTCGGTTTTGTTTAGTGGATTTCGAGACGGTGCAACAGCACACGGACCATCATTACCTGCACTCGTTCAAGAGGCGTTAGCAATCAGTGATGTCGATGAAGTTGTTGTTGGAATGGGTCCAGGTCCTTTTACAGGATTAAGAGTTGGAATTGCCTTTGCCCAAAGCTTTGCCTTAGCTCGCGAGATACCGGTCCGTGGTGTTTGTTCGCTTGATGCTATTGCTGCGCAAGTCGATGAGAAAGATTTCATCATTACTGTTGATGCTACGACGCAAAGAGGTTTATTGGGCCCGTTACACAGATGGTGTGCGAGTAGGAGAACCAGCGGTTAACTTTCCAGCAGATGTTTCAGGTGCACCAATACATGCAGATCTATTTCCTGACATGCAAGCACTTGTTAAGTTAGGTGGAAATATCACCGAACCAATTTATTTGCGCAGACCAGATGCGGTCGCAACGGCGGATCGTCCATGATTTCCTATCGCGAGGCAAATGCCTTTGATCTTCCTGTATTTGTATCTCTAGACAAAGAGTTGTTTCCATATTCACCGTGGTCTGCTTCCCAATACAAAGAAGAGTTCTCAAGTCCAACCCGCCACTTTGTTGTGGCCCTGGATGAACAACAAAGCATCATTGGTTATGCAGGGGTATTTGCGCCAGGGGCAGCAGAGGCTGACATTTTGACTGTGGGTGTTGTGCCTTCGCATCGAGGAAAAGGTATTGCCAAAGCACTCATGGCATTGATTACCGATTGGGCCAATACTCAAGGATCAACAGCCATGATGCTTGAAGTTAAGACTGATAACTCTGATGCGATAGGTCTCTATGAATCATTGGGGTACTCAAAACTCAATATTCGCAAAGATTATTTTGGTGCTGGCCTTGATGCCCAAGTAATGCGATTGGAGCTTTCATGAGTGAGCCAATTGTTTTAGGAATTGAAACATCCTGTGATGAGACTGCTGTTGGAATTGTCCGTGGTCGCACATTATTGGCCAATGTGATTGCATCTAGCGTTGAAGAACATGCTCGCTTTGGGGGAGTTGTTCCTGAAATTGCTAGTCGTGCTCATCTTGAAGCAATGATTCCAACCTTGCATCAAGCACTTAAAGATTCCAAGTTATCTTTGAAAGATATTGACGCAGTTGCTGTCACTGGTGGACCGGGATTAGTTGGCGCTCTCCTTGTCGGTGTGGGATCTGCAGCAGGCCTGGCACTTGGATTAAACAAACCAATTTATGCCGTTAACCATTTAGCTGCACACGTGAGTGTTGATTCCCTAACACACAACAATCCATTGGATCCAACAATTGCATTGTTGGTAAGTGGCGGACACTCATCACTTTTACAAGTAGATGACATCACTGGATCAATTACAAAGTTGGGCGAGACCATGGATGATGCTGCAGGTGAGGCGTTCGATAAAATTGCTCGTGTTATGAAGTTAGGATTTCCCGGCGGTCCTGCCATTGATAAGTTGTCACATGAGGGCAATGCAGCTGCGATTGATTTTCCACGTGGCCTAACAACATCAAATGACTGGCAAACACGTCCTTTTGATTTTTCATTTTCTGGTTTAAAAACGGCTGTTGCTAGATATCTAGAAGCAACACCAGAGTATAAAAAGGGCGATGTTGCCGCCTCTTTTCAAGAAGCGATCGTTGATGTTCTGCTTCTAAAGGCTGTTGCTGCATGCAAACAGACAGGTATTGATTCACTTGTTATCGCCGGAGGGGTTGCGGCTAATTCAAGGCTTCGAGCTGTTGCCCAAGAAAGGTGCGAAAAGGCAGGGATCCACCTGCGGGTCCCAAGCCCAGGGCTATGCACCGATAACGGGGCTATGGTCGCTGCCCTTGGCTCATTGATGGTTTCTGCGGGCCGCACGCCCAGTCCTGTGGCCTTTGACGCTGATTCCAGCCTGCCTGTGACCACTGTTTGCCTCTAGAGCCTCAATTTGCCGTGTGAGTTGAGCACGCCTAGAGTTTGCGTTAGCACTCACGACCCGAGTCTGCTAATTCGGGGCGAACGAGGAATCACATAGCTTAAAAAACTAGAAGGAGTTAGACCATGGCAGTAAAGCCACTAGAAGATCGCATCGTTATCAAGACAAACGAGGCTGAGACAACAACAGCATCAGGTCTTGTAATTCCAGATACAGCAAAAGAGAAGCCACAGGAAGGCACTGTTATCGCAGTAGGCCCAGGTCGCTTTGATGATGGCGTGCGCGTTCCAATGGATGTCAAGGTTGGCGATGTAGTTCTATACAGCAAGTACGGCGGAACTGAAATCAAGCACGGTGGAGAAGATCTACTTGTGCTTTCAGCTCGCGACATTCTCGCTGTAATCGAGAAGTAAATGGGAAAGAGTCTTCAATTTGATGAGCAAGCACGCCGCGCTATGGAGCGCGGTGTCAACATTCTTGCTGACACAGTAAAGGTAACTCTGGGACCTAAGGGTCGCAACGTTGTTATCGGTAAATCATTTGGTGCACCAATCATCACCAATGATGGTGTGACAATTGCTAAGGAAATTGAACTATCAGATCCTGCAGAAAACATGGGAGCTCAGTTAGTTAAAGAAGTTGCGACAAAGACAAATGATGTCGCAGGTGACGGAACTACAACAGCAACTGTTCTAGCTCAAGCAATGGTTAAAGAAGGACTTCGTAACCTTGCAGCTGGCGCGCAGCCAATGGATATCAAGATTGGTATTGAAGCGGCTGTAGCAGCGGTTTCAGAGAAGTTGCGCTCGCAGGCAACTCCAGTCAATGGAAAGCCACAGATTGCAGATGTTGCAACTATTTCTGCGCAAGATCGCGCAATTGGAGAGCTCATCGCTGAAGCGATGGACCGTGTTGGTAAAGATGGAGTTATTACAGTTGAAGAAGCATCAACAACTGGACTTGATCTTGAATTCACTGAAGGAATGCAGTTCGACAAGGGCTACATTTCACCGTATTTCGTAACTAATCAGGATCGCATGGAAGCAATCCTTGAGGATGCTTACGTATTGATTTCAGCAAACAAGGTATCTGCACTGTCAGATCTTTTGCCATTGCTTGAAAAGGTTGCTCAGGCTTCAAAGCCACTATTGATCATCGCTGAAGACATCGAAGGCGAAGCACTTTCAACACTGGTTGTTAACCGCATGCGTGGAGTCTTTGCATCAGTTGCTGTTAAGGCACCTGGCTTTGGTGATCGTCGCAAGGCAACACTGCAGGACATCGCAGTGCTAACAGGCGGACAAGTTATTTCTTCAGAACTTGGCATGAAACTTGAGAGCGTAACTCTTGAAGATCTAGGTAAGGCTCGTCGCATCGTTGTTACTAAGGATGCAACAACCATCGTTGATGGCGCAGGCGATAAGGCTGCAGTTGCTGCCCGAGTTTCTGAACTTCGCAAGGAGATCGAAAATAGCGATTCTTCATGGGATAAGGAAAAACTACAGGAGCGTCTTGCAAAGCTTGCTGGCGGCGTATGCGTAATCAAGGTTGGCGCACACACTGAAGTAGAACTCAATGAAAAGAAGCACCGTCTTGAGGATGCAATCTCTGCAACTCGCGCCGCTGTTGAAGAAGGAATCGTTGTTGGTGGAGGCGCAGCACTTGTGCATGCAGCCGATGCCCTTGAAGGCGATCTTGGATTCACAGGCGATAAGGCTGTTGGAGTTCGTTTAGTTCGCAAGGCATGTGATGAGCCACTTCGTTGGATCGCAGAGAATGCAGGACTTGAGGGCTACGTCGTAGTTGCAAAGGTTCGTGCAATGAAGCACAACGAGGGTTTCAACGCTGCAACAGATGTGTATGGCGATCTAGCAGCAGATGGTGTTATTGATCCAGTTAAGGTAACTCGTTCAGCGCTAGCAAATGCTGCATCAATTGCTGCAATGTTTATTACAACTGAAGCTGTTGTATATGAGAAGCCAGCAGAACAAGCTGCAGCTGATGCTGCAGGTGGACACGGACATTCACATGGTCCAGGTGGACACTCTCACTAATTAAAAAGAAACAAGCCCCGCGGAGTTATCTGCGGGGCTTTTTCTCTTCTTAGGAGGTAAGAAAGATTATGAAGCGTGTGAAATCTCTGGCTTGATATCTTTACCGATGATTGCAAGGCGATCATCTTCAGATAAGCCTCCCCAAATTCCGTATGGCTCTTGCACGGCCAGGGCATGTGCGCGGCAGGCAGCAATCACTGGGCATGAAGCGCAGACAGCCTTAGCAGTGTTTTCACGATTGCGGCGACGAGGTCCGCGCTCTCCATCTGGATGGAAAAACATCTCGGAAGGAAGCTCGCGGCAAGCACCCTGGTACTGCCATTCCCATTCATCGGCAACGGGGCGGGGTAAACGTGAGGTTTCAGCCATGGCGATTACTGTACAACCGCGCCATAGGTTGTTCAAGTATTTCCGCTCCAAAAGTTGTTCAAAGGGTGTTTTCAGGTGGTGAGTTAGGCCACTTCACGACACGATTGGGTCATGGACCAGGAGTTATTGACCGTGGCGGCGGTCGCTCGCCGCATAGGAGTGGCACCTGCCACCCTTCGCACCTGGGATCGCCGATATGGCCTGGGGCCATCTAGCCACGAGGCAGGTGAGCATCGCCGTTACTGCCCACAGGATTTAGCCATCCTGACTGCAATGCGAAAGTTGATTACAGCAGGAGTCGCACCAGCAGAAGCAGCATTACAAGCAAAAGATTTTAAGGGTCCAATTTCAGTTGAACACATCATTGATAACTTTGAAGTTCGTGAAGATCTAGTCGAAGCTCTTTATGCCGCATCTAAATTGTTGGACAAAACATTTGTAGAAGATGCATTGCGACAAGATATTGAAAAACACGGAGTAATTGCTTCATGGTCTGAAGTTATTGTTCCACTGTTGTTCTTGATAGGAGAAGATTGGGAAAAGACGCAAACTGGTATTGAGGTAGAGCATCTACTTACCGAAATACTAAAGGGAATTTTGCGCGAGAAGTCTTCGGGAGTCACTGCACCATGTAATCCTCGGCCAGTATTGCTGGCATCGGTTGGTGAAGAAGTGCATTCATTGGCATTGCACGCTTTGGCATCAGCCTTGGCAGAGAAAAATATTTCGACCTATTTTCTTGGAGCGCGAACACCTTTGGAAGCCCTCAATGGAGTGATTACGCGTTCCGCCCCACCGGCGGTTTTCCTGTGGGCGCAATTACAGCACAATGGCGATCCAAGTTTTTATACAGATATTCCACCAATTCGTCCTGCGCCACGCATCATCATTGGTGGTCCGGGTTGGGGTATTGATTCTGAGTGTCCGGTAACCCAAGTCAGCGATTTATCGGAAGCCTGTGCTGAAATTGAGCGTGCAGTAGGGCTCTAAAGCCCCGATAGACTTTGCCCTTCGAGAAACACAAGGGGGCAGCGTGAGCGATACAGATAAGGTCGCAATGCTTGGCCTGACCTACGACGATGTTCTTTTACTCCCAGATGCCTCAGATGTAGTTCCTTCAGAAGTCAGCACAGTCACTCAGCTAACACGTAATATTTCAATTGCAGTTCCGCTGGTTTCTTCAGCGATGGACACCGTTACAGAATCTGAAATGGCTATTGCTATGGCCAAGGCCGGTGGAATCGGAATCATTCACCGTAACCTTCCCATCGATGCTCAAGTAACTCACGTGAAATTAGTCAAGAATGTTGGACTTGCAGGGGCAGCAGTCGGTGTTGGCGATGATGGATTTGCTAGAGCCCAAGCATTAATCGAAGCAGGAGTCGATGTAGTTGTTGTTGATACCGCGCACGGTCATCACCGCGCAGTATTAGATGCAATCGCACGCATCAAGAAGTTTTCTCCGTCCACTGAAGTCATTGGTGGCAATGTTGCAACACGTGCAGGTGCACAAGCACTTATCAACGCTGGCGCAGATGCAGTAAAAGTTGGCGTTGGTCCCGGATCAATTTGCACAACACGAGTTGTTGCAGGTGTTGGTGTTCCACAAGTGACAGCAATTCTTGAAGCATCAAAGGCATGTAATAAAGCAGGCATTCCATTAATCGCTGATGGTGGCTTGCAGTATTCAGGTGACATCGTTAAAGCACTTGTTGCTGGTGCAAACTCAGTAATGCTTGGTTCACTTCTTGCAGGATGTGAAGAGTCTCCTGGTGAGTTAATCGAAATTAATGGAATTAAATATAAGGCTTATCGCGGCATGGGTTCACTGGGTGCCATGCAATCTCGAGGTGAACAAAAGTCATATTCAAAGGATCGTTATATGCAAGACGATGTGTTATCTGAAGACAAACTTGTCCCAGAAGGCATTGAAGGCAAGGTTGCATTCCGAGGCTCTGTAGCTGAAGTAGTTCATCAACTCGTGGGTGGACTTCGCTCGGGCATGGGATATGCCGGCGCACCAGATATCGAAACTTTGCGTCGTGAAGGACGATTAATCCAAATTACTGCAGCAGGGTTGCAGGAAAGCCACCCGCATGACGTGGCACATGTTGCTGATGCTCCCAATTACCAGAAGAAGGGCCGCTAATGAATAACATCGAAATCGCACCTGGAAAGCGTGCTCGCACCGCCTACTCTTTTGATGACATAGCAATTGTGCCAAGTCGCCGCACACGTGATCCTGAAAATGTCTCAACAACCTGGCAGATCGATGCCTACAAGTTTGAACTACCGATGATGGCAGCTCCGATGGATTCTGTTGTTTCACCTGAAACCGCAATTGCTATTGGAAAGCTTGGCGGATTAGGCGTACTTAATCTTGAAGGGCTGTGGACTCGTTATGAGGATCCACGTATTCCACTGGGTGAAATTGCTTCAATGCCAGATAAGCATGCAACTAAGCGCATGCAAGAAATTTACAATGCGCCAATTCGTCCTGAACTTATTAAAGAGCGTATTCAGCAAATTCGGGATGCTGGCGTAACTGTTGCAGCATCTCTATCACCTGCTCGCACGGCAGAGTTTCACAAGGCGGTAATTGCAGCTGGTGTGGACATCTTTGTGATCCGGGGAACTACTGTTTCGGCAGAACACGTTGCTGCAGAAAATGAAGCGCTTAACCTTAAGAAGTTTATTTATGAGCTAGATGTGCCGGTAATCGTTGGCGGAGTTGCAACATCTACTGCTGCACTTCACTTAATGCGCGCAGGTGCTGCAGGTGTCTTAGTTGGCTTTGGTGGCGGCGCAACACACACAACTCGTAAAGTTTTGGGTGTTGAAGTTCCTATGGCATCTGCAGTTGCTGAAGTTGCTTCTGCGCGCCGTGAATACCTTGATGAATCAGGTGGACGTTATGTTCATGTGATTGCTGATGGCGCAGTTGGTCGAAGTGGTGACATTGCAAAGGCAATTGCATGCGGCGCCGATGCGGTCATGATGGGATCTCCACTTGCAAAGGCGATTGAAGCACCAGGACTTGGTTGGCACTGGGGATCAGAAGCACATCATCCAGTTCTTCCACGTGGTGAGCGCGTAAATGTTGGAACTGTTGGAACTCTTGAAGAAATCTTGCTCGGACCTTCACACACTTCTGATGGCTCAATGAACTTGTTCGGTGCTCTACGCCGCGCAATGGCAACATGTGGTTATTCAGATGTGAAGGAGTTCCAGCGCGTAGAGGTTCTTATTCATCGTGGCTGAAACGCGCGGAGTCCTAGTTGTTGATTTTGGTGCTCAATACGCGCAGTTAATTGCACGACGAGTTCGCGAAGCTAATGTCTTTTCCGAAATTGTTCCATCATCAATTACAGCAGCTGAAGTCAAAGCCAAAAATCCAAGTGCAATCATTTTATCTGGTGGACCATCTAGCGTGTATGCAGAGAATGCGCCAAAAGTTGATGTTGCAATCTTTTCCTTAGGGATTCCAGTTTTTGGAATTTGTTATGGATTCCAAGCAATGGCTGCAGCACTTGGTGGTGTTGTAAGCCAAACCGGTAAATCAGAGTACGGCCGTACAGATACAACTGTTCAACCAAGTTCGAAGATCTTCACAGGACTGCCGGTGCAACAAAAAGTTTGGATGTCTCATGGTGATGCGGTAACAGCAGCACCTGCAGGATTTACAGTGTGTGCGGTAACGGGGGATACGCCGATAGCAGCGTTTGAAGATGCGACCGGAAAGCTTGCAGGAGTGCAGTTTCACCCAGAGGTCCTACACAGCGAGCACGGACAGGCAATCTTGCGCAACTGGTTAGTCAACATAGCCAAGTGCGATGCAACATGGACTACAGCAAATATTGCAGAAACAGAGATTGCAAAAGCCAAGGAAATTATTGGTAACAAGCGAGTTATTTGCGGACTTTCAGGTGGTGTTGATTCCGCAGTTGCTGCAGCAATTATTCAAAAGGCGGTTGGTAATCAACTGACATGTGTTTTTGTAGATCACGGATTATTGCGCAAGGGTGAGGCAGAACAAGTTGAGCGTGACTTTGTTGCTTCAACTGGTGTGCAGTTAGTTGTAATTGATGCCAAGGATCAATTCTTAAACGCTCTTAAAGATGTTACAGATCCTGAAGAAAAGCGAAAGATTATTGGCCGCGAATTTATTAGATCATTTGAAGCAGCAGCGCGCGATATTGCAGCTGGCGGAGATGTTGAGTTTTTAGTCCAAGGCACTTTGTATCCAGATGTTGTTGAGTCAGGTGGCGGAACAGGAACAGCAAACATTAAGTCCCACCACAATGTTGGAGGATTACCAGATGATTTGCAGTTCACATTAGTTGAGCCACTTCGCACATTGTTTAAGGATGAAGTTCGCCAAGTTGGATTAGAACTTGGATTGCCAGAAGAAATTGTGTGGCGCCAACCGTTTCCAGGTCCAGGACTTGGAATTAGAATTGTTGGATCTGTGACACAAGAGCGGTTAGATCTTTTGCGCGAAGCAGATGCAATCGCCCGCCAAGAGTTAAAGGCTGCTGGATTAGACCGTGACATCTGGCAGTGCCCAGTTGTCTTGCTGGCAGATGTCCGAAGCGTTGGCGTTCAAGGTGATGGGCGCACATATGGCCACCCAATCGTGTTGCGCCCAGTCTCATCCGAGGACGCTATGACCGCGGATTGGTCAAGAGTTCCCTATGAAGTTCTTGAGAAAATTTCTACCCGCATAACCAACGAGGTCCGCGAGGTCAATCGTGTGGTTCTGGATGTAACGAGCAAGCCACCTGGCACCATTGAATGGGAATAAATTAAGGGTTTTCACAGGTTTTGGATTTATCATTTCTGACATGACACAGGGAGTATTTATGAAGCGGACACTGATTGCAGCTATAGCAATCTCAGTTCTCCTATCTCCATCTGCAATTGCTGATACAAAAAGCAGAGCAGCAAAAGCTACAAAAGTTGCCGCACTTAAGTGTGCACCAACTAAGGCATCTGGGCATGCTCCTAAAGATGTTGCTCCGGCACAAAAACTTCCTAAAAAGTTACCTCGTACATTCACTTTTCAAACTAATTGCGGAAACATAGTTGTCACAACAGTTGGGGCAAAAGCACCAATTACGATCACACAGCTATCTACTTTGGCTAAGGGCGGATACTTCGATAACTCTTTGTGTCACCGTTTAACTACGCAGGGACTTTATGTTTTGCAATGCGGAGATCCAACTGCAACAGGTACCGGTGGACCTAACTTCACTTATGGTGATGAGAATTTGCCAACAGCAACACTTAATAACTATCCAGCCGGAACGGTGGCAATGGCTAACTCTGGTGCGGGCACAAACGGAAGTCAGTTCTTCTTGGTTTTTGCAGACACAACTCTTGGCGCTAACTACACAATCTGGGGCACCATTACACAAGGTTTAGATATCGTGAAAGCAATTGCAAGAGCTGGAGTTAAAGGTGGTGGCGCCGATGGCACACCTAACCAAACAGTTGCAATCAATCGCGTGGTTGTTAGCCATTAATTCTTAACTAGAGACTAATTCAGCACGATCCAATCGATCTAGTAACTTGAGTGAGTCCTCATTGTTGCGTGCGTAAACCGTCGCAATTCTGATGTGTAGCGTGTGATTGACCGTCAGCGAAGTTGCTTCAAGGAGCCGTTTGACGAAAAGTTCGGCGTTTCCATGCCCATCACGAACGATGATGACAACCTCGTTTACGCCAAGCCTGCCAATGCAATCTTCTTGCCTCGTTAGCTGCGTGAGTTCATAGGAAAAATGCAAGATGTCATGTGCGCGAACCTGGTCAGAGTCAGGGTTATCGAAGAGGATTTTTATCAACGCAATTGGTTTATCGGCGCGGGTAGCTAATGAAATTTCACGGCGCAATTGGTCATAAAAGTAAGTTGGTGACGCCAAATGAGTTTGAGAATCATGAATTCCATCATGTGAAAAGAGCATTGCGTCCTCCCATGAGTTAATCTCTCCCGTATGAATCAAGATCCTGCCAAAGCAGCAAAGGCACGCGCACTAGTGGCATCCCTACTCTTTGTTGAGGCTGGGGTGGTCGTATTACTTGCCCTGTGGCTTGTTGTGCTCACCTTTACAACTGATTCTTTTGAACTACTTCCTTTTTTGGGAGTGCTGCTATTTGCATTACTTGGCGCTGCCGGATTAGCGGCCTCGGCCGTGGGCTATCGTCGTGGAAAGTACTTTGGACGTTCACCGGCAGTACTAGCTAATTTGATTGCACTCGGTGTTGTTTCATATCAAGTCGAAGCACATCTGTGGTTTGTGGCAATTCCCTTAACAGCACTGGCCGGAACTACATTAATTGCAGCCTTGCGAGCTATTCCAACTAATCTTTAATTAATTATTGTAGAGAGAAAAAAGTAATTATTTAGATTTATTCATGAATAGAGCTTTGATTTGGACGGCCAACTGCAACCCACTTACGAAGATTTCTAGATGAAAATAACTCAGCAATTACCATTTCGACTGCACCAACAAGTCCAGATTCAATCGGGAAATCAGTAATTCGAATCTGCAAATCCCTCGTTGCAAGTGGAAGTGAGCGACTCAGTACCGTCTCCCGAATTGAGGCGAGTAACTTATCTCCGGCAGCCGAAACGCTGCCTCCAAGGACAATTAGTGATGGATTATGAAAGTTAACAAGAGTTGCAAGAACACTTCCTAAGTCGGCACCTACCTTTACGACTCTCTCAACGCACCATCTGTCACCATTATTTGAACCTTCAATAACATCTTGTACTTCAATGCGACGCTTCGCTTTTTTTCGAATTCCCAGGTGAGCACTTTGATTATCACTTGAAGCGACTTCAGCATCTCGAATCAAAGCTAATCCACCCGATACGGCTTCTAAACATCCCAAATTTCCACATCGACATTGCACCTTGTCGTTGGAAGGAAGAGCGATATGACCTATATCCCCAGCACACCCTTGTGCGCCTCGATGTAGTTGGCCGTGAGTCAAGATTCCCGCTCCAATACCGCTACCGATCTTTACAAAGATCAGTTCATTTGTAATTGGATCATTACGTAGAGCATGCTCACCAAGTGCCATCAAATTAACGTCGTTATCAACCCAAACAGGCACCTTATATTTTGTTGAAAAACGCTCGCGCAATGGGAATTTGTCCCACCCGGGCATGATCGGTGGCGAGACTGGTAAGCCAGTAGCAAACTCAACGGGACCAGGGACTCCAATACCGACACCCCATAAATTCTTGATTTTTAGACTGCTCACTAGATCATCAAATGAATTTTCTACGAGAGCTAAGACCACATCGGGCCCATCGGAAATCTCGACACTTGTAAATGTAGTTCCCAGTAAATTCCCATTCAGATCAGAAGCCGCGACATTAAATCCGGTCGCTCCTAATTCGGCGACGAGAATTGTTCCTGCATTGGAGTTGAAGTCAATGAGTCTTGGAGCTCTACCTCCGGTGGATTGACCTACTTCACCACTTTGAAGGAGATTTAGCTCAAGTGCCACGTCGATGTACTTTGTTGCCAATGTGCGCGAAAGGCCGGTTGAAGTGGCTATCTCAGGGCGCGTCACAGATCGAGATTTACGCACAAAAGTGATTACTTCCGCCAAGGCCTGAGCGGCATCAGCATCAAGATCGAAGGTTGTTGAGGTAACTTGACGTGCCATAACCCCCCCCACCTCTGCTGCGTTCGGAAAACAGTATCACCGGAGCGCTCAATCTTAGGTGAGGGAGTTTATAACATTTGCATAAATTTTTACAACTTTGTCCAAAAAAGCATTGACTTATGTTTTTTTAGGCATAAGTTTGGCTCACGTTCACAGGAGGTAAGAAAATGAAACTTGGCTACCAAACGATTACTTGGGGTGGAGTTGTAGGTCAGGCACAAGGAGTGACAAGTATCAAGGATCTCTTTTACCAGACTTATGGATCCACCGTTAAAGCTTGTGAGGATATCGCTGCTGCTGGTTATTCGGGCATCGAAATCTTTGATGGCAATTTAGCGGAATATGCGAATGATCCGGACTCTTTCAAGAGTCTTCTATCAAAGCATAAACTCGAATTAGTCAGTGTTTACACAGGTGCCAATTTCATTTACAACGACATCCTTGTAGATGAACTCCATAAGATAAAGCAGGCAATTGCATTTGCTAAATCTATGGGTGCAATCAACTTAATTGTTGGTGGAGGTGCAAAACGATCAACAGGCACTACGGAAGAAGATTTCCAGATGTTGGCAAAGGGTCTTGATCAAGTTACAGATCTTGCAGCAGCTGCAGGATTGACGGCTTGCTATCACCCACACTTAACAACAATTGTTGAAACCACTACCGAACTGGACAAAATCATGAGTCTCTCAAAGATTCATTTCTGTCCAGACACCGCTCACTTAACTGCGGGCGGCGTAGACGCTGCAGCAGCAATCCGGAAGTATGGAACACGTGTACGTCACGTTCATCTTAAGGATTACACCGCAAATCCATTTGCCTTCTTGCCACTCGGCAAAGGCGATATTGATTTTGCAGATATCTTCTCCGCACTAAAGGAAATCAATTACGACGGTTGGCTTGTTGTAGAACTTGATGGGTATAGCGGCGATCCTAAAGATGCCGCGGATATCAGCATGAAGTTCATTAAAGAAAACCTAAAGTAAGTTTCACTAAAACTCTCACAGCACTTAACAAAAATTCCAAGGAGGAATTATGAAAGCTAGCATCAAGTCAAAGGTTGTGTTGGCAGGTTTAACTGCAGCACTTCTCGGAGCATCAACATTGTCGGCAGTAGGAGCGGAATCAGCTGCCTCCGTAGCACAAAAGGGCTTAGCAGAACTTGCTAAGGGTGTTTACTCGACTGGACCTAACGGCGAAAAGGCAGCTGCTGCAAGTTCACTTAAATTCACAGCAGCTGAACTCAAGAAATTAAAGGGAATGAATGCGACAGCAGCAATCTCGTTCCATTTAACATCTGACTGGACATCTGGCCAGCAAGCAGGTCTTACAAAGCGTTTTGGTGAACTAGGAATCAAAATTGTTGGCGTAACACAAGCAGACTTTAAGGCAGATGTACAAGTTTCACAGATTCAAACACTAATGGCCAAGAAGCCAAATATTTTGGTTTCAATTCCAGTAGATGGCCAAGCAACTGCAGGAGCATATAAGGCTGCTGCTGCAGCTGGTGCAAAAATTGTTTTCATGGACAACACAGCAGCTGGATTAACAGTTGGCAAAGACTATGTTTCAGTAGTTTCTGCTGATAACTATGCAAACGGAGCTGCATCGGCATATCTTTTGGGTCGTGAACTAAATGGCAAGGGAACCATCGCACTTATTTACCACGCTGCAGATTTCTGGGTAACAAAGCAACGATGGAATGGGTTCAAAGAAACTATTACTAAGAAATTCCCTGGCATCAAAATTGTTGATGAACAAGGAATTTCTGGACCAGACTTTGCAGGAGATGCACAAAAGGCTGCAACAGCAATTCTTACTAAGAATCCAAAGATCAGTGCAATTTGGGCTGTTTGGGATACACCAGCTGAAGGTGTTCTAGCCGCACTTCGCGATGCAGGAAACACAACAACAAAGATTGCAACACAGGATCTTGGAGCAAACGTTGCGATCAATCTTGCAAAGAAAGGGCCTGTTATCGGTCTTGGAGCACAGCGCCCATTCGATGCTGGTGTAACTGAGGCGAACCTTGCCGCATACGCACTTCTAGGCAAGAAGGCACCTGCGTACATTGCAATGCCTGCGCTGGCAGTTGACCACGCCGGAGTATTGAAGGCTTGGCAGACTGTTTATAGTGCTCCAGCACCAGCTGATCTAAAGGCTTCTTTCAAGAAGTAATTGAATAACGTCCCTAAGGGGGGCACATTAGGAAATGCCACCTCGGGTTTAAAAGCCCGAGGTGGCACCAAAACTTAAATTTAAGGAAGCGAAAATGAAAAAGTTAAATGTCGGTCTAATTGGCGCAGGCTTTATGGGCAAAGCGCACTCACTTGCATATGTGGCCATGCCGATGTTTTTTTGGCCGGCTCCAGCAATTCCAGTTCGTAAAACTATTGTTGACGTTAGTGATTCTATTGCTGCAGAGGCTGCACAACGATTTGGTTTTGAAAAGAGTACCTCCAACTGGCGATCAGTCGTTGAAGATCCAGAAATTGACATTATTGATATTGCAACACCAAATCACTTGCATGCTGAGATTGCGATTGCAGCCGCTGCAGCTGGAAAGCACATCATTAGCGAAAAGCCACTTGCGCGAAACGGTGATGAAGCAAAAACTATGTACGACGCGGTAAAGAATGCTGGAATTGTTCATATGGTTGCTTTCAACTATCGTCGAACTCCTGCAGTTGCACTGGCAAAAAAATATATTGATGAAGGTGCAATTGGGGATATCCTGAATTTTAGAGGGACATATCTTCAAGATTGGTCAGCTGACCCAGATGGACCACTTTCATGGAGATTTCAAAAGAGTATTGCCGGTTCCGGTTCCTTAGGAGATATTGGAACTCACGTCGTAGATATGGCACGTTTTCTTTGCGGTGAAATTACGCAAGTGAACACTCAGTTAAAAACATGGGTTAAGACTCGTCCTCTCCAAGCAGGAGGCGTCGATAAGCTAGGTGCAAGTACCAAAGATTCAACTGCACCCCGTGGCGAAGTTGATGTCGATGATGAAGTGTTATCGCTCTTGGAATTCCAAAATGGAGCAATCGGTTCATTGGAAGCTACTCGAAATGCCCATGGACGAAACAATTTCCTTACGTTTGAAATCCATGGAACTTTAGGATCTATCTATTTCAACTATGAGCGCCGAGATGAACTTCAAGTTGCATTTGCATCTGATCAAGCCGATCGAAAGGGCTTCCGCACTGTGTATACAGGGCCAGCCCACCCCTACGGAGAAGGTTTGTGGCCCATTCCAGCTCTCGGTATTGGCTATGGTGAAACGAAGATAATTGAAACCTATGATTTTGTTAAAGCAATTATGGAGGGCGGAGAAGTTAGTCCGAACTTTAAAGATGGCTATCAAATCAATCTAATTGCTGATGCCATGGCAGCTTCTTCACAATCTCGATCTTGGACTCCAGTCCAACTAGTTAAGTAATTAAGAAAAGGGGACTGGCAATGTCTAGCAACTTTAATGTCGTGGAGATGAGTGATATTTCTAAATCATTCTTCGGCGTTAAAGTGCTAGACAATGTCAGTTTTGCAGTAACTTCTGGAGAAATTCATGCCTTAGCAGGAGAAAATGGCGCAGGAAAGTCAACGTTGATGAAAATTCTTCAGGGTGTCTACACATTAGATTCTGGTGAAATTGAAGTTGCTGGTGAAAAGGCCTCTATACATTCATTTCAAGATGCTCGTAAATATGGAATAGGCATGGTTTTCCAAGAGTTCTCGCTCGTCCCTGAACTGTCAGTTGCCCAAAATATTTTCTTGGATCGTGAACATAAAAATAGATTTCACTTCTTTGATGAGAAAGAAACAATCAGACAATCAAAACTTGTCATGGAAGAGCTAGGTCTAGATATAGATGTAACTGCAAAAGTTTCAACTTTAGGCCGTGCGTTTCAGCAGTTAACCGAAATTGCAAAAGCGATTGCTGGGGATGCAAAGATTCTAATCTTGGATGAACCGACAGCATCACTGGCGAAGGAAGAAGTGGATGCACTTTTTAAAGTTCTAAAACAGTTGACTGCGCGCGGAGTTTCTATTGTGTATATAAGCCACCGGATGGATGAGATTTACAGAATATGCGATCGCATTACAATTTTGCGAGATGGAAAAAAGATCGCTGTTTCTTTACTTTCTGAGATTTCTCCACAAGAAATTATTGCTCACATCACTGGGCGTAAAGATGTTGAAATGTTAACTCATGAAGGCAAATCAGTCGTTCGATCATCTACTCCAATATTCGAAGCAAGTGGAATTCAAGTTGGTAGTCGTGTGAACAATGTTTCTTTTAAGCTTTATCCAGGCGAAATTCTCGGCTTGGCTGGTCTTATGGGTAGTGGGCGGACAGAACTAGTGAGAGCAATATTTGGATTAGATAAAAAAGATGGTGGAGCACTAAAGATTGATGGACAGGATGTAGTAATTAAGAATCCACGCGAGGCAATCGCACACGGATTTGCCTTGATTCCAGAAGATCGTCGCCGTCAAGGCCTTGTAATGGAGCATTCTGTGAAACAAAACATTTTAGCTGCAAATTTGTCCTCACTTTCACATCTGAATTTCCTGAGTTTTTCTAAAATAACTAACGTAGTTCAAGATTCAATCGAGAGTTTTGAAGTTAGGCCGCCTGAAGCTAACAGAGAAGTTCGCCTTCTTTCCGGAGGCAATCAGCAAAAAGTGGTTATTGCTAAATGGATGGCCACTAATCCAAAGATCGTTCTTATGGATGAACCAACAGTTGGAGTTGATATTGGAACGAAAGTTGAAATTATGAAATTAGTTCGAGCCATTGCAGCGGAGGGGAAATCTGTGATCCTCATTTCTTCAGAACTACCTGAGTTGCTTGGGGTATGCGATCGAATCCTCGTGATAAGAAAAGGCGAGATTGCTGAAGAGTTAAACCGTAAAGATGTCAAAGATGAAGACCATCTACAAATGATCGTTCAAGGGATAAAAATATGATTCTAGCTAGTCTCAAGAAAATCGATATTCGTGCGACACTGATTTATTGGATGTTTGCGGCGATTTTCTTACTCTTCGCTCTACTACTACATGACGATGGATTTTTGCAATCGAATAACTTGCTCAATATTTTCCGCCAAACTGCGACAATCACCGTGATGGCTGTAGCTATGACTTTTGTTATCTCTGCCGCAGAGATAGATCTATCTATCGGTGGCGTAGCTGGTCTGGCCAGCGTAGTTGGAGCAATTATGTTGCGTGACCACGGCTTAATTCAAGGAATTCTTGGGGGACTCGCAATTGGGTTTGTAGTTGGGTCTCTTAATGGACTTTTAGTGGCACATGTTGGAATTCCTAGTTTCTTAGTCACACTTGGTATGCAAGGTGTCGCTATTGGATTTGCAGCTTTAGTCACAAATTATTATCCAATCCCAATCTTGAATGACACGTTCAATGCAATTTTTGGCTCAGGAACGATTGGTTGGTTTCCAGGGTTATTACTCTGGAGCTTTACAGCAGTAATAATTGGTTGGATTACTCTTACAAAAACTACATTTGGTCGACGCGTTCTTGCTACAGGTGGAAATCGTGATGCTGCGGAGTTCAACGGCATAAATACCAAGAATGTAAAGTTCAAAGTTATGTTGATTTCATCCGTCGTCGCCTCAATCGCTGGACTCTTGTACGCAGGACGTTTACAAACAGGTCGATACGAATGGGGTGCAGGCGATGAACTCTCCGCCATCGCAGCTGTTATTTTGGGTGGCACAAGTTTGTTTGGTGGAAGTGGAAGAATAATTGGAACTTTTTTTGGCGCTTTATTAGTTGGGTTGATCAATAATGGGCTGATTCTTGCAGGCCTCCCAGTGAGCCAACAACAAATTGTTCGAGGATTAATAATTATTCTTGCGGTTGCGTTAGCGAAAAAGAAATAGAATGACGACTACATTTTCACGGGAAGAAGTTACATTTACTCCACAACTAGTGATAAATGCTGGCGTAATTGGCTTTGGATTCATTGGCGAAGTACACGTTCGCGCTATTAGGGCTGCTGGCGGTTTAGTAACTGCTATTGCGGCGAAAACGATAGAAGAAGCTAAAGCGGCAGCGTTAAAAATGGGAATAGCAAAAGCACTTAGCATCGAGGAAATGCTTAGTGACGACGATATCGACGTGATCCACATATGTACTCCAAATATTTTCCATGCTGAATTGGCCGAACAGGTAATCAAGGCGGGCAAACACGTTATTTGTGAAAAACCTTTGGCAACTTCGGTAGTTGAAGCCCAGCACCTGAATGATCTTGCACAATTGAATGAAGTCGTAGCTACAGTTCCATTTGTCTATCGCTATCACCCATCAGTCCGGGAAGCGCGCTCGAGAGTTTCTCATTTGAAGGAGCCCTTGAATTTACTTCATGGTTATTACTTACAAGATTGGCTCTCCCGTGAAACTACGGTCAATTGGCGCCTAGATTCGAATATTGGTGGTCCTTCTCGTGCATTTGGTGATATCGGAGTTCACTGGTGCGATCTTCTTGAGTTCGTAACGGGACACCGGATCACACACATCAACGCACAGTTAATGAAAGTATTTCAAAACCGTGGTGACAAGATTGAAATAGATACCGAAGACGGTGCAACGATGATTTTTAGAACTGATAAGGGGGCACAAGGGTCATTAGTCCTGAGCCAAGTATCTGCCGGCCGAAAGAACAAATTGTGGTTCTCTTTTGAAAGTCCAAGTGAGAGTTTTGTCTTCGATCAGGAGGCGCCAGATTCGTTGTGGATCGGGGGACTTGCCTCCAATCAAATTGTTATGCGTGGAGTAGCCGAAGAGTCAGCAAGCGCCAAGTCATATTCAATTCTTCCAGCAGGGCACCCGCAGGGTTATCAGGACTGCTTTAATTCCTTTGTGAGTGACACCTATCGGACTATTGGCGGAGCAGTTGTTGATGGCCTTCCGAATTTCAATGATGGCCTTAGGGCTGCGAAATTGACTGAAGCGGTTTTAACTTCTGCGAAATCTGGAAATTGGGTGGAGATTAAATGAAACTTGGCTTCCTAACAGCATGTTTACCAAAACTAACTCTGGAACAAATTGCAGATTTTGCAGTTCAAGAAGGTTTTCAATCCTTAGAGGTTGCCGCTTGGCCAGATTTGGGCGAAAGACCCTTTATTGCGACCCACATTAATGCAGAGTCCACCGATGCGGATTATCTGACCTCCGTAAAAAGTATTTTTAGAAGCAGGAATCTAACTTTATCGTCACTAGCTTTCTATGATAATAATTTACACCCAGATCAAAACTCGCGCGATGCCATTAATTCGCACTTAATAAAATGTATTGATACTGCAGCGGCTTTAGGGGTTGAAACAGTAGGCACATTTGTGGGGCGAGATTGGAATAAGCCAGTGCGTGAAAATCTGGCGATGGCCAAAGATGTTTTTGCACCACTGGTAAAGCACGCCGACTCTAAAGGTGTGAAGATAATAATTGAGAACTGCGTAATGGAGGGTTGGCATCCAGATGGTTATCCGGGCAACTTGGCGTACTCACCAGAACTTTGGGAATGGATGTTTAACCTTGGTTTGTATTTGAATTATGATCCGTCACACCTGGTGTGGATGGGCATCGATCCGATTGAAGCAGTTAAGCCGTATATAGATCGTATTCCTCATGCCCAAGCGAAGGACATTCAGGTGAATACATCTCAAAGAAATTTCTATGGATACCCTGGTAAATCTGTAATACGAGAAAATCCTTGGGATGTTGGTTGGTGGCGTTACAGGGTCCCAGGCCTAGGAGATGTTGATTGGCGCAGATTAATTGATGTTATGTATGAAGGTGGCTTTAACGGCACATTATCAGTTGAACACGAAGACCCGTTATGGGGCGGAACTGAGGAAAAGATCAAAGTTGGTTTGCAAATAGCATACAAAACACTACGCCCACATATTGTGAATTGAGGCTGTTAATGTCTAACCAGGAAATAATCATGTGCGCCCGCTTTCAGGCGAAAAAAGAAAAGCTAGAAGTGCTGAAGGCGCGTCTTCTGGAAATGGTTGAATTCACTTCAAAAGAAGAGGGAAATCTTTTTTATAACTTGCACGTAGATAGTAAGGATTCGACAATTTTCTATTTCTTAGAGGGCTGGAAAAACGCTGAAGCGCTTGCTTTTCACGATCAGACACCGTACGTAAGAGCGATAATTGCAGATGCGCCAGAACTGACAGTAGACGGCATCAAGGTCAACTTTATGACCAAAATTTCCTAATATTAATTTAGAAATTCCATTTATGGTCGAGCTACCACTCGACAATCTGATTGTCTTCCCACAAAACTCCTGTGGTGTCGCCAGCATTAAACTCTCTAGTTGCCAGCCACAGCGCGCACGCTGCTCCCTCTTCGGCACTACGTGGGGCATCTGCTCCGCCCATGTCGGTGCGAGAGTGATTAGGACACACAGCATCAACTAATACCCCACGGGAACCAAGTCCAGTTTCATGTGCAAGGTTTCGAACGAGTGCGTTAACTCCAGCTTTACTAATTCTGTATGGAGCAAGACCACCTGCATTACCAGGCCCTGACATTCGACCAAGACATGCTGAATAAATAATGATGCGACCACTTCGTGCTTCAACCATTGCTGGTACTAATCCATTAACAAGAGTGAAAACAGAATCTAAGTTGATTGCCATAACTCGGCGCCATTCAGCATCATTTGTTTTCAAAGTTTTAGACATTTTGTCGCTCATCACACCGTGAGCCAGAATCAAGAGGTCAGGTGCGCCATGTTGCTGCGAAATCGTTGCAACTGCGTTGCGAGTGGCTTGCAACTCTTCAAGATCAACTGCATACGTAGTGAAGTTGTTGATGAGGGTGATCGTCCTTGCAAAGACTCCTGAGCCTGGGATAGTCGGCTCGGGTCTTTGGCAATCAACACAATGTCATAGCCCAATGCCGCTAGTGACTTGGCATTTTCAAACCCCAAGCCTCTGCTCGCACCGGTGACCACTGCTAAAACCATGGGCAAAGCCTGCCCCAGATGGGACCAAAATGGAGACTGAAATCCGTGTGGCCAATCTCGCCTTATGAGCGTTAAATCGTGCTTATGGGGGCCAGTTACTGCCGATAGGCTTAGGGCTGTAATCAATGCAGAAGGAGTTTGCCAGTGTCGGCACAGGATTTTGGCGCAAATGATTGGCTCGTCGATGAAATGTACGAGCAGTATTTAGCGAATCCTTCTTCCGTAGACCCAGCATGGGTTGAGTACTTTAAAAGTAATAAGCCTGGCGCACCTTCAACATCTGCTGCACCAAGCAAAGGTGTTCCTCCGGTTCCAAAAGCGCAACAAAAAGCTGCACAACCTGCACCTGTAGTTTCACAACCTGCACCTGTTGTTCCTGCACCGCAACAACCAGTTCTTCGAGAGACTGCAGCAACACAACCAACTCCTGCAGATCCTGTTGTTAAGCCAGTTCCAGTTTTGATTACACCAGCAGCATCTTCACTTGAACCAATCCGCGGAGTTTCAGCGCGCGTAGTACAAGCGATGGAAGCATCGCTAACAGTTCCAACGGCAACATCTGTGCGAGCAATCCCAGCCAAGTTAATGATCGATAACCGCATCGTGATAAATAATCACTTGAAGCGCAGTCGTGGTGGAAAAGTTTCATTTACTCACATCATCGCTTTTGCAATGATCAAGGCAGTTCGTGCGATGCCAGAGATGAATGCATTCTTCGGTGAATTAGATGGCAAGCCAGCAATTGGCAAGCCAGAGCACATCAACTTAGGTGTTGCAATTGATTTGGCTAAAGCAGATGGATCTCGCCAATTACTAGTTCCCTCAATTAAGGGGTGCGAAGAATTAGATTTTGGACAGTTCTGGAGTGCATACGAAGCTGTCATTAAGAAAGCTCGTGGTGGCTTACTAACTGTTGAAGATTTTGCTGGCACCACAATGTCGATCACCAATCCAGGAACTATCGGAACAGTTCACTCTGTGCCTCGCTTGGTTCAAGGCCAAGGCCTGATTCTTGGTGTTGGCGCAATGGATTACCCAGCAGAGTTCCAGGGCGCAAGCGAGCAAACCCTGATAGAGATGGCTGTTAGCAAGGTAATTACTCTTACCAGCACATATGACCACCGCATTATTCAAGGCGCACAGTCTGGTGATTTCTTGCGCCGCATGCACGAGTACTTGTTAGGTGCAGAGAACTTCTATGACGAAATCTTTAGCGCGCTTCGAATTCCTTACGAGCCAATTCGATGGGCCACAGATTTTGCTTTCTCACGCGATGAAGAGATCAATAAGACTGCACGTGTTCAGCAGTTAATTCAGTCCTACCGAACATTTGGTCACTTGATGGCAGATGTTGACCCACTTCAATACATACAGCGCTCACATCCAGATCTAGATGTTGTTACACATGGTTTGACGCTGTGGGATCTTGATCGCGAATTTGCCACAGGTGGTTTTGGTGGAGAACGATTTATGACGCTTCGAAAGATTCTTGGCATATTGCGCGATGCATACTGCCGTTCTGTTGGCGTTGAGTACATGTATATTCAAAATCGCGAAGAGCGCGAGTGGATTCAAAGCCGAGTTGAAGTTGGATATGCCAAGTTACCTCGCGATGAGCAGCTTCACGTCTTGCGCAAACTCAATAGCGCTGAATCATTTGAATCTTTCCTTCACACAAAGTTTGTTGGACAAAAGCGCTTCTCACTCGAAGGTGGAGAATCTGTAATTCCACTTCTTGATGCTGTGATTTCTTCTGCTGCAGAACATGGACTAGATGAAGTGTGTATTGGGATGCCACACCGCGGCCGCCTAAATGTTCTGGCAAATGTTGCTGGAAAGTCTGCTGGTCAAATCTTCCAAGAATTCCAAGGTCACTACACAGAAAACCAGGTTCAAGGCTCAGGCGATGTGAAGTACCACCTCGGAACATCAGGAGTATTCACAACAGATGCTGGTGCATCAACAAATGTTTACCTTGCAGCTAACCCATCTCACTTAGAGGCTGTAAACCCAGTATTAGAAGGCATTGTTCGTGCTAAGCAGGACCGCATGAATGTAAAGAATGCTTACTCTGTAATGCCAATTCTTATGCACGGAGATGCATCATTTGCCGGTCAAGGTGTTAACGCTGAAGTTCTGCAGTTAGCAGGCCTTCCTGGCTACCGCACTGGCGGAACAATTCATATTGTCATTAATAACCAAGTTGGATTTACTACATCCCCACATGCGGCGCGTACATCTGTGTACTCAACTGATTTTGCAAAGATCACACAAGCTCCGGTATTCCATGTAAATGGCGATGATCCAGAGGCATGTGTTCGGGTTGCACGTTTAGCCTTCGAGTATCGTCAAGAATTTAACAAGGATGTCATCATCGACATGATTTGCTACCGTCGTCGCGGACACAACGAAGGTGACGAGCCAAGCTTTACTCAGCCATTGATGTACAAGATGATCGATGCAAAGCGTTCAACACGTACTTTGTATACCGAGGCACTTGTTGGTCGCGGAGATTTAACTCCAGAAGAAGCCGAAGGAGATTGCACACGATTACCAGGCGCAGCTCGAATCAATATTTGCAGCTGTAAACAATATCGAGCCGGATCATGACGCAAACTTCAAAGTTCCTGTTGCTCCAGAGCCTGAATTAATTTCAACTGCAATCACGCGAAAGCCTTGCACAAGAAATTGCTGCAACCCAATTAGCAGTTCCTGAAGGCTTTAGCGTTCATCCGAAGTTAACGCCACAACTTGCAAAGCGAGTTGAGTCTCTCAATGATGGAACGATCGACTGGTCTACCGGTGAAATGTTGGCCTTTGGTTCACTGCTTAAGGAAGGCCACCCAATTCGTCTTGCCGGACAAGATGCTCGTCGTGGAACCTTCTCAAACCGTCACGCTGTGATCATTGATAAAGAAAATGGCAACGAGTGGACACCACTTCGCGCACTGATAAGCGATGAAAATCAGTTCTTTGTCATTGACTCACTGCTGAGCGAATACGCTGCTATGGGCTTTGAATACGGATATAGCCTTGAACGAGAAGAAGCGTTAGTTCTATGGGAAGGCCAGTTCGGCGATTTTGCCAATGGTGCTCAAACAATTATTGATGAATTCATTTCATCCGCTCTGCAAAAGTGGGGCGAGCGATCTTCCGTTGTACTACTTCTGCCACATGGCTATGAAGGACAAGGACCGGATCACTCTTCTGGGCGTATTGAGCGCTTCTTGCAGCTATGTGCAGAGCAGAACATGACTGTTGCACAACCTGCTAGCCCAGCAAATTACTTCCACTTGCTTCGTTGGCATGTAAAGAATCCTGCACGTCGTCCATTGGTTGTCTTTACACCTAAGTCAATGCTTCGCCTCAAGGCTGCAGCATCTGCATTGTCAGATTTCACAACAGGTCACTTCCAAGAAGTAATTGGTGATGATTCAGTTCAAAACGCTTCTCGTGTGATTTTCTGTTCAGGAAAGATTTATCATGATCTAGTTGCAGAGCGAACAAAGCTTGGTGAAACTGGAACAGCAATTGTACGAGTTGAATTGCTGTATCCACTTCCTGTTGATGAAATGGTTGCAGAAGCTAACAAGCATCCAAATGCAAACTTGCTGTGGGTTCAAGATGAACCTGCAAACCAAGGTCCTTGGTCACACATCGCGCTTCGCACCTCAGAAGCACATGGTGGACATGGATTTGGAAGTAGGACTTTGCGTCGTATTTCTCGTCGTGCAACCGCGTCCCCTGCAACTGGAAGTCACCACTTACATGAGGATGAACAAAAAGCGTTGTTGCTTGAAGCCTTTACGCGCTAGGGGTTTTCTTTCTACTTTTCTTGATTCGCAACAACACAACACCGACAACTTCGTTAGCCGGAATCCATCCCCAGCTGCGGGAATCAGTGCTTTCTTCATTATCGCCCTGCACCCAGTAATTTCCTGCATGAAACTTTTGCACACGTTTAATGAGAAAGATTCCTGGTCGCTCTTCGCGTTCGACAACAACGACCTTGCTAACAAGGGAGTTCCCAACCGCCTCTAAACCTGGTGCGGAATCGAGCCAGCTAACAAATAGCCAGTCACCATCTCGGTATGCGGGAAGCATTGAGCCGCCTGCGACCCTGACTGTGCCAAATTTGCTCACGGGCGGTAGTCTCGCACCATAAGCACTGCAATTCCATTACATCAATAAGTGCTTAATAGGGGAGAAGAAAATGTTTGCACCAAAGACAACTGTCTACGCGCACTGCGATCTTCCATGTGGTGTTTACGATCCAGCGCAGGCAAAGATTGAAGCGCTATCTGTAAAGGCATGCATGGAAAAGTACGCAGCCAACTCAGATGCAGATTTCCGCTCACGTTCAGTGGCGATCAAGGAAGAGCGTTCACACCAGGTTAAGGAGCACCTATGGGTGCTGTGGACTGATTACTTCAAGGCTCCACACTTTGAGGCATACCCACAGTTGCACTCATTGTTTAATGAGGCAACAAAGCTTGCAGGTGCTGCAGGCACAAAGGGTACTCAAGATGTTGCAGTTGCAGATTCATTGATCGCAAAGATCGATGAGATTGCAGAGATTTTCTGGGCCACTAAGAAGGCTTAGTTTTTATTTATATCCTGAACAAGATTAAGAGCAGCGGTGCGGGCGAGGAAAGATACTCGCTCCACCGTTGATCTTTTTATCAAGGCTGCTGCAATCTGGCGATCATGTTCATAGACTTCACATTCAAAGGTTAATTCTTTTCCTTCAATTTCAATCACGCGTGATGTACCGCGTAGTTCAGCGCCAATACTTGCAGGCGATAATGAAATGAATTCAACACTTATTGGGATAGTGGTCTCTTCTGGTTCAAGAAATAGATCTAGCGACAGTATTGCTGCATGCTCCATCAGATTAATGAGCAGTGATGGCGCGATGATCGGAAGATCACCAATACCGATTGCAACTGATGTGTCACCAGGACGCACAATCATTTCGGTTAAACCAACAGCGCCAAGGACCTCTTCATCAGGATGCATGGTTATCGCCCTGAGAATTTGACTCGAAGCGGGCAGCACGATCCGCTGAGTTCGCTTTAACTAGATCTGTTGACATCGCGCAAAACACTATCGCTAAAACAGGGTTTCTGGCTCTCCCAAAGGTGTTTCAGCGGTTAACTCTTTTCCATTATTTGCCACACTGTTTACCGCATCTGAAACTGGGCGAGCGATCACGATGGATTCTGGGTGCTCAACTACCATTAAAGATTTCAATTCATTCACATCGGTATTGCGAGGGTTGAGCCATAAGTCCCAACGATCAGGTGGCATAAAAACTGGCATACGGCTATGAATAGTTTCTAGCTCGCCCTGTGCTTCTTGCGTGATGATCGATGCGGTTTCAATTACTTCACCATTTGGTGCTGTCCAACTACTCCAGATTCCGGCAATGGGTAGTTGCAAGCCATTACGAGCTGAAATATAGAAAGGTTGCTTTGGCCGGTATTGGCCTAGAGCCGTTGCCCACTCGTAATACCCAGAAGCAGGAATCAAACAGCGAGTAGATCTAAATGCATTTCTAAATGTTGGCTTCTCATGAATGGATTCGCTGCGGGCGTTGATTGCTCTTGATTGTGAAGCACGTGCTTCTTGCATATCTGTTAACCAGGGTCCGATTAATCCCCAGGAGACTGTCGCTAACGCTTTTTCACTCTTTATGTCTTTGCCAGTGCGGTCATTTGCTCGAACAATATAAATCGGATTAGTGGGTGCGATATTCCAATTCAGCGGCAGTGAGCTTTGCGGTGATGTGCCAGTGACCTCAAACTGCTCCATTAGTTCGCGCATATCGGCTGTTTGCGCATAACGACCACACATAATTCAAGGGTATCGCAGGTATCGGCACGGGTTAGAATAAGCCGATGACAAACAACGCTCACTGGCCAGCGATTTATCGCGGCGCAACACCAGTTGATATCAGCGTTGTCATTCCTGGATCCAAATCTGTTACCAACCGAGCTTTGATTCTGGCAGCCCAGGCAAAGACTCCTTCAACCTTGCGCCGTCCCCTCATCTCACGCGACAGCGAGTTAATGGTCGCTGGCTTAAAGGCGTTGGGGATTGGGATTGAAGAGACCACAACCGTTGTTGATGGAGACGAAGAGTTGCAATGGATTGTTTCCCCGGCACCAATGCGGGGTGGAGTGCGGGTAGATGTTGGAAATGCCGGAACTGTAATGCGCTTTTTGCCGCCACTAGCTGCTCTTGCAACTGGCGAGGTTGTCTTTGATGGCGACCCACGTTCATATGAACGTCCTCTTGGCCCTGTAATCAGGGCACTTGAAGAGCTCGGCGTTTCAATCGATCATGAAGATCGCTATAGCTTGCCCTTAAAATTAAATGGAACCGGAAAAATTGACGGCGGAGAAATAACAATTGATGCCAGCGAATCAAGTCAATTCCTTTCAGCTCTTCTGTTAGTAGCACCAAGTTTTACTAATGGAATAATTGTTCAGCACAAAGGTGGCTCCTTGCCATCAATGCCACATATTGAAATGACTGTAGATATGTTGCGCCAATTTGGAGCAACGGTAGAGGTTGATTCAGTTGCACAAACGTGGAGCGTTAAGCCCGGGGAACTACATGGTTTGGATCTAGTTATCGAGCCAGACCTTTCTAATGCCGCGCCGTTTCTTTCAATTGCAATAGTGTGTGGTGGTCGAGTCGCTATTGCTGATTGGCCGATGAAAACCACGCAACCAGGTGATCAACTACGAACAATCCTTGCGGATATGGGTGCGCAATTCTCCTTTGGAGATAATGGATTAACAATTATTGGCACTGGAAAAATTCATGGCATAGATGTTGATCTCCATGATGTTGGTGAATTAACACCTTCCATTGCAGCTTTAGCCGCCCTTGCTGATTCGCCCTCACATTTGCGCGGAATTGGTCATTTGCGCAAGCATGAAACTGATCGTTTAGCGGCGTTAACCCGTGAGATAAACGCATTGGGTGGCAATGTCACAGAAGAAGAAACTGCATTACACATAACCCCAGCACCTATACATGCCGGCGTTTTTCACACCTATGACGATCACCGATTGGCCACAGCCGGTGCGGTATTGGGGCTAGTGGTTGAAGGAATCGAAGTAGAAAACATTGCTACAACACGAAAGACCTTGCCAGATTTTCCAGGGCTGTGGAGCTCACTTCTACTATGAGTCCACGCGAATACGATGAATCAGATGCGCGAGTTCGCCCATCACGTAGTACGCGCCCGCGAAGTAAAGATCGTCCATCACATAGTGATGCGATATCTGCTTTAGTAACAACTGTTGATCGTGGACGACAAACCTGTATTACTGAAGACGGAACTATTGTCACAGCAATGCGTGCCCGCGAACTTGGGCCAAAGTCCGTTGTCACGGGTGACAATGTTTCAATTGTTGGAGATGTAACGGGCTCAGACGGATCACTTGCCCGAATCGTTGCTGTGCAAGATCGCCGCAACTCTTTGAGTCGCACAGTTGACGATGCCGCGCAAGTAGAGCGCACAATCGTTGCAAATATTGATCAGCTTGTAATTGTTGTGGCAGCAGCTAATCCAGAACCTCGTCGTGGTCTCATAGATCGCTTTCTAGTTTCAGCCTTTACTGAAGGAATTATCCCAAAGATTGTTGTTACAAAAACTGATATCAGCGAAGTTCCGCCATTTCTTGCAGAGTATGCCGAGCTTGATGTTGAAATCATTCACACCGCAATCAAGAGTGATTCACGTGCCAAAGATTTAGCAAAGCTGCACCAAGTTCTTGAAGGAAAAATCTCTGTTTTAGTTGGGCACTCAGGTGTTGGCAAATCAACACTGATTAACGCACTTGTTCCAGAAGCAGATCGAGTTACCGGTGATGTGAATGAGGCTACGGGCCGTGGTCGACACACCTCTTCTAGTGCAATCGCCTTGCCTCTTGTCGATAGTGATGGCTGGATTATTGACACACCTGGCATTCGTGCATTTGGACTCAGCCATATCGATAACCAGCGAATTGTTGATGCTTTTAGCGATTTATCTGAAGTAGCTGCAAACTGCCTTTCCAACTGTTCTCACTCAGAAACTTCCTGCAAATTAGATGCATGGGCAAGCCCTGAAGGGGTTCCAAATGCCCACCGCATTGCACGTCTAGCAAGTCTTCGTTCCTTGTTAGCGGTCAAGGATGCACCTGTTGTAATCGAGGATTAGACTGACACCACGATGAGTAACGACAAGAATTTAATTGATCTGCAGGATGATCTAGCACTTGCGCACGCATTAGCAGATCTGGCAGATGCCATTTCACTTGATCGTTACCAGGCCCAAGATTTAGTTGTCACAACAAAGCCTGACAACACCCCAGTAACAGATGCAGACCGCGCAGTTGAGACAGCTATTCGCGAAGCATTAGCAACACATCGCCCAACAGATGGATTAGTAGGTGAAGAGTTTGGAAGCGACAAGGGAACATCGGGTCGCTATTGGGTGATTGATCCAATTGATGGAACAAAAAACTTTATGCGTGGAGTTCCAACCTGGGCAACTTTGATTGCTCTCGTAAATGTTGATGCAGCCGGTGCTGAAGAAGTTGTAGTCGGGATAGCTAGCGCGCCTGCACTTGCACGACGATGGTCAGCTGCTAAAGGCCTTGGCGCATTTGTCAGATTTAATGCAGGAAGTGTTGATGATTTGTCCGAGAATTTTGATGCTTCATCAAATGAGAAAAAGATTTCAGTGTCAAAGATTGCACAACTCTCTGATGCCTCAATTTCTTACTCAGATTTTGTTGGTTGGGGAGATCGCCTAGAGCCTTTCCAGAAAATGCTTGCTCAAGCATGGCGCACACGTGGCATTGGTGACTTTTGGTCACACATGCTTGTTGCCGAAGGCGCTGTAGATGTTGCGATAGAGCCATCACTAGCGGTGTGGGATATGGCAGCGTTAGACATCATTGTTCGAGAAGCTGGCGGAGCATTTACAGATACAGCAGGGCAGAACGGTCCATTTGGTGGCAGCGGAGTTTCTACAAACGGGGTACTTCACAACGCTGTAATAAATGGATTGAATCCATGAGCCAACTACTAGAGCCTGTAACTCTTTCTGTTCAGGGAATGACTTGTTCCTCATGTGTTAACTCAGTTGAAAAAGCCCTCAATAAGGTTGAGGGCGTAAGTGCAACTATCAACTTTGCGACAGAGACTGCTCATATTTTGGCTCCGGCAGATATGAGCCCTAAGGATTTAATCAAGATCGTAGAAAAAGCAGGGTATTCAGCAACGCTTTTGGTAGATGCTCAATCTGTCACGTTGCACAGTAAGAAATCTGCTCGCGCATTCTTCTTTGCATTTATCTTTGCAGTACCTGCCGTTGCTCTGTCAATGGTTATGAGCTGGCATCACCAGGTTGATATGTGGGTTCATCAGATATTGGACAACTTCGGGTTGCCGCATCCTTTGTATTCAGCAACTGCGTGGGTGGTAATCGTACTCAGCGCTCCTGTTGTGCTTCTTGTTGCTTACCCAATTCATAAGGCTGCCTTTAGAAACCTCATGCACCCAACAATGGATAACCTGATTTCAATGGGTTCATTAGCTGCATTCGGTTGGTCTATTTATGCAAATGCAACTGGTGCTGGTGATGTGTATACCGAAGTCGCAGCAGGAGTTATCTTCTTTGTGATTTTGGGACGTTACTTGGAAACTCGCGCTAAGGCAAAGGCAAGCAGCGCACTAACATCTTTATTAGCACTTGGTAGTAAAGAGGTAACGATTGTTCGTGGGGGATTCCCACTCATTGTTCCGATCGAACAGCTCCAAATTGGTGATGAATTTGAAGTACGCCCTGGAGATCGCATCGCAACGGATGGAATTGTTGTGAAAGGCGAGAGCGCAGTTGATAACTCAATGCTTACAGGCGAAACAAAGCCTGTAGATGTTCGTCCCGGATCTGCAGTAATCGGTGCTTCGATAAATCACAATGGTCGCTTAATTGTTCGTGCTACACGAGTTGGTAGTGATACCGAGCTTGCTCGCATTACTGCGATGGTGATTAGTGCCCAAGGAACAAAGGCACCTATCCAGCGTTTGGCAGATCGCATCAGCGCAGTCTTTGTGCCGATCGTTACCGTGCTTGCTATTGGCACTTTTGCAGGCTGGTATTTCACGGGCTCAACACTTACAAAATCAATTTCAATTGCAATCACTGTTTTGGTGATCGCATGCCCATGCGCACTTGGGTTGGCAACACCTGTTGCACTTCTGGTCGCATCTGGCCGCGGCGCAGCACGGGGCATTGTGCTGCGTGAACCACGCGTTCTAGAGGTTGCTCGCAACGTTGATACGGTGCTATTTGATAAGACAGGAACACTTACTGAAGGCGTAATGCTTGTTCAAGAAGCCACGATTTCTACAGCAGCAGGTGCGGTTCTTGGTCGATCCTTTGCAGAGATTGTGACAGCTCAAAACATTGTGGCTTCTGCCGGTGCAATTGAATCGCAGAATACTCACCCGATTGCACTGTCAATTACAAAGTACGCCTTAGCAAATGCAGGACAAGCAGCACCTTCCCGCCCAACCTTTGCCGTTTCTGATTTCTCTGTGACGCCAGGTGCGGGTGCAGCAGGTCGTGTTTCAATCGGTGGGCAATCACCAGTTGTGCTTATTGGCTCACCGGCTGCTGTTGCCCATAGTTCAACTGAGTTTCATGGCGAGATTAAATCTGCGATTGAACGAGGACAAGCCGCTGGCTTAACACTTGCAGTCCTTGCATGGGATGGTGTTGCTGTGGCCGTGTTTGCTGTCGGCGATCAACTAAAAAGTGATGCTGCAGAAACAGTTACTGCACTGAGAGGCATGGGCATTACTCCGTGGCTTGTAACGGGCGATAGCAGCGAGGTAGCAGCATCTGTTGCAACAATTGTTGGAATTGATGCAGCACATGTTGTTTCACATGCTTTGCCTGAAACAAAGATTGAAATTGTTGAACGCATGAAGAGTGAAGGTCACACCGTGTTAATGATCGGTGATGGAATCAATGATGCAGCAGCACTGACCGCTGCAGATCTTTCAATGGCTATGGGCACTGGAACAGACACTGCAATTAACAGCGCTGACATCACCTTGATGAACACAGGACTTGGAAGCGTTATTTCAGCTCTGAAGCTTTCAAAGAAGACCTTAAAGATCATTCGCTTGAACATGGGTTGGGCGCTGATTTACAACGTCATCGGAATACCGATTGCTGCGGCAGGCTTGTTATCACCGCTCTATGCAGCAGCAGCCATGGCCGCAAGCAGCGTGCTGGTTGTTACGAACTCGCTTCGTATCAAATAAGAATTAAAGGAAAGCAAAAAGGCCCTCGCAAGAGGGCCTTTTTCTATCTAGTAGCGGGGGCAGGATTTGAACCTACGACCTCTGGGTTATGAGCCCAGCGAGCTACCGAGCTGCTCCACCCCGCGTCGGTTATGCAATCTTATGCGTACCAATAGATAAAGACCAAATCCGTGCGATTGCCCGCATGAACTTGGCCTTTATCTGATGTATTAAATATTTAATGCATCACTTTTTATTTCTTACTTTTTGTTTTGCGCACTGATTGCAGCATCTAGTGCTGACTTCAAACGCTTTTGGGCCTTGTCGTATTCTGCAAAATCACCACGAGCAAGAGCGGCTAGACCATCGGCATAGGCCTTCTTTGCACTAGCAAGTGAGTTTGCAAGAGATGAGTTTGAAGTAACTCCAGTGGAACCGTTTGTGGTTGTACTTCCAGAAGTAGTTCCGGAGTTACCACCAAATACTTGATCCAATGCGCCCTTCAGGGTGTCGTCATATCCAATTTGGTCTCCGAAGGAAACAAGCACCTTCTGAAGCAATGGATAGGCCGAAGTATTTGAAGTTGCCTTCACATACACCGGCTGCACATAGAGCAATCCGCCACCAACAGGAAGTGTCAACAAATTACCAAGCACAACGTCAGAGCCACCACGACGTAGTAAGGACAGCGAGTTTGCTACTTCAGGTTTTGCTTCAAAGTTAGAGGCAACCTGTGAAGGGCCGGCAATGTTTGTGTTACGTGGCAGTTGTAGAACAGAAATCTTTCCGTAATCTGGGCCTGGATCTGAGTTAACTACTGCAAATGCAGAAAGGTTTTCACGTCCTCCACGAGGCACAAACGGTGTTGTTAGTGAGAATGTAGGAGTTTTAGCTCCTGGCATTTGCAGGGTTAAATAATATGGAGGCTGAGCAGATGCATTGCCACCAAATGTTGAAGGATCACGTGGCACGCGCCAGAAATCTTGTCCACCGTAGAAGGCTGCTGCTGTCTTAACGTGATACGAACTTAAAATATCGCGCTGGACTCTAAACAGATCCTCTGGGTAACGGATGTGGTCAAGCAGATCCTTTGAGATTTCGCTCTTAGGCGTAATTGCACCAGGGAATGCCTTTGACCAAGTCTTTAGGACTGGATCCTTTTCATCCCATTGATACAAAGTCACAGTTCCGTTATAGGCATCAACAGTAGCTTTTACAGAGTTACGAATGTAATTCACTGTTTGATTGCGCTGTGCTGCAACGGAGGCTGAATTAGTTGTAAGAGCATCAGCGGTTGCATTTGAGAGTGATGTTTGACGAGAATATGGATAGCCAGCACTTGTTGTGTAGCCATCAACGATCCACAAGATCTTTCCATCTACTAATGCAGGATACGGATCTCCATCAAGGGTGAGCCAAGGAGCAACCTTTGCTACACGATCGCGAGGATTTCTTTCAAAGAGAATCTTCGAATCTTTGTTGATAAGAGAAGAAAGAAGAATGCGCTGCTCTTGATACTTCAGAGCAAAGACAACCTTGTTGAGCAATGATCCAACAGGAACACCACCTGAACCAGAGTATGTGTAGTTCTTCTGGCCATTTGGAGAAGCATCATCTGGATAATCGAACTCAACAGGTGAATCTGTCTTTACTCCACCAATAATTGAGTAATCAGGAACATTCTCACCAAAGTAAACACGTGGTTCAAACTTTCCAAGGGTTCCTGTTGGTGGAAGATCTCCAACAGTAAATGATGGCTTTCCATCAGCATCTCGCTCATTTCCATAGGCTGCAACAAAACCAAATCCGTGTGTGTATACAAGGTGGTCGTTGATCCAGTTACGAGATGGGTTTCCTTCGATGTTTAACTCGCGCACCGCAACAACAACATCTCGCTTAACGCCATTAACGGTATACCGATCAACGTCTAATGACTCAGGGAAGCTGTAGTACGGGCGAATTTGCTGAAGTTGTCTGAAAGTGGCTGATAGAACATTTGGATCCATCAAACGAATATTTGCAATAGTTGCAGCATCATTTGCTAGCTGGCCACTTGAAGTTGAAAGAGTTGCTTGATAATCACTTACAGTTACATCTTCCAGACCATATGCAGCGCGGGTTGATTCAATATTGCGCTGAATAAATGGTGCTTCTTTTGCAGACTCACTTGGCTTAACTTGAAAGTTTTGAATTGCTGCTGGGTAAAGACCTGCGATCAACACAGATGAGATAACGAGCAAAGCGGTGCCGGCTGCTGGAAGCACCCATGAGCGACGCACAATGTTTGCAAAGAAAAGGAGTGCACAGACGAGCGCGATTCCGGTAAGAATTGCCTTGGCAGGTAGCACTGCATTTACATCGGTATAGGTAAGGCCTGTGATGATTTTGCTTTCCTTAAGTGCTAATGCATAACGATCAAACCAGTATGCAACCGCCTTAAGTAGGACTACCCCGCCTAGCAATACTGAAAGTTGCAGACGAGCAGCAACGGTTGTTCGATCCTCTTGCACCTGCAGGCGAATTCCACCATATAGGTAGTGAACAACAGCTGAGGCAATAATGGCCAAGACAAGAGTTGAAATTCCCCAACCAATAATTGTTTGCCAGAATGGAAGACGGAATGCAAAGAATGAAATGTCCATATTGAACTGCGGATCTTTCACACCAAAATCAGTTGAGTTCTTAAAGAGCAACCATGAGCTCCACAATGTTGAACCTGATGTTCCGGCAAAGTAGAAGAGTGCGACAAATCCACCAATAAACAAGCTACGACGAATTGGTTCAACCTGTGAACGGTAGCGCTCAAGATTGTCTGACTCCATGGTCATTGGAACATAGAGGGGACGTCGCTTGTATGCGATCCACACATTTGCCAAAACTATTGATGCAGTCAATAAACCTGTAACAACAAAGAGAAAAATCTTTGTTCCTAGGATGGTCGACCATGTACCTGTGAAATCAACGGACTTAAACCACAACCAGTCTGCATAAAAACCACTAAGAGCGGTAAAGAGCGCTCCGATGATCACAAGGATTCCGATAGTCAGAGCCAGTGGGCTCTTACGTCCACGGATTTTAAATGTCGGGCGTTGGAACTGAGGGTTATTGGTCATGGGGCAAAACTATCGCAAGGGGATTAGGGCTACCAATTCAAACTAAGTGCCGCCCAAAAGAGCACAAAATGGTCGTGGGTAAGGGTAAATAATTCTCAGACTAACTGCGGGTGCGCTCGAGGTAGGAAATAGCTTGAGCCAAAGTCGCAACAGTGACGACCTTTATCCCCTCTGGTGCTTTAGCAACCTCTTCTGCGTTTCCAACCGGGACAAAGAAGATAGTTGCTCCAACTTTTTTGGCAGAAAGGATTTTTTCGTTAATGCCACCAATAGGCCCAACAACCCCTCGGGTGTTAATAGTTCCGGTCCCCGCAATGTGACGACCTTGCATCAAATCCTTTTCAGTCAGCAATTCCACTAGACCAATAGAAAACACAAGTCCGCCACTAGGGCCACCTGTCTCGCCAACCTTGAACTTAATTTTCTTGCCATCTAAAGCATTTGCTCGTGCAACACCTTGAGCGCCATCACCCATGATTTCAGGATGAGATTGTAAGTAATTAATCGCTGCACTAATGGCTTTGTCTTGTGAGCCCACCATGTCAGCTTTAGCTTGTTTGCTTTCCTCTTTAGAACTTGTGCCTGGTGGATAAATTGCAGACTTTGGATAGACGGCACGTTCTGCGCTAATCCAAGAGTAAATAAGTTCAGGCCCGAAGATCCAGGTGTCTGGATTAGTTACGCGAATCGACATTAAATCAATACGACCGCTGGCCGGATAATTGTCGAGCTCTTTAATGGTGATAACGCCCTTGAATATGTTTTGCGCTTCACCTGGCAACACAATCGCAAATGGAAGTGGAGCAACAGTTGCTAGTAGAAAAAAGATTCCTAGAGTCGCTGTTACAACTTTAGGAAGGGGTGAAAATCGCACTGAGGACTCGAACTAGTTTGCGTCCGGACGAATTACAGAAATACGTGAAGGCTTTTGTGGTGTGGGAGTGGAAGAGAGGTCGATATCTTCAGGGTTGTCCAAGGATTCGCCATCTTCAGCCACATCGCGGGCTTGTGTATCGCGCAGCGAATCCTGAAAGCGCTGGAACTGACCAACTGAGCGCTGAGTCTCTTGCTGATACTTTCCTTCAAACTTTGAGACCCATGTGACATAGCCAAGCGCACCAATTAAGCCGACAGCAGGAACTACCCACCAGATCAGAGCCGAGAATGCGTTGGACATGTGCTCACTCTATCGCGCTGGGAATAAAAGCGCGTGCGAAGTTGTTCCAATGCTGGGAGGATTCAACTATGACCCCATTTGGTTTTAACCCAGGAAATCCAGACGACCCTAACGAGCCTGTTGATTTTGCTGCGATGATGGAACAGATGCAACAACAGATTCAAGAACAATTCTCAAAGCTAGGAATTAATGGTCCAGGATTTACTGGATCAACTGAAGCATTGCCTAAGAATGTTGTCAGAGACACTGCAAAGAAATTTACAACAGCGCAAGGCTCTTCTCCAGTAGGTGCAAATGATGTTGCAGTAATCGAGCAGGCATTTTCTATTGCAGAGTTATGGCTTGATGAGGCAACTTTTTTCCCAAAATCCCCGAACACTGGAAATGTTGCACTAGCCAGAACTGATTGGGTCGACACAACATTGCCTGGGTGGCAAACAACGGTAGAGCCATTGGCAATTGGACTCTCATCTGCCATTGGGGAATTACTCAATCAAGCATCATTTGGCGAAGGTGAAGCACCGCAAACCTCTGCTGATGAACAGACGCAGATGCAGATCCCAGTCGGGATGATTTCGGCTCTACTCAACTCCTTTATCGGCTCATTAATTGCAACACAACTGGGCCAAGCTATTGGAGGGTTAGCAGGCAAAGTCACAGGCGCACATGATGTGGGCTTGCCGCTTGTCGATTCTGCATACCCAACCCTTGTTCCACAAAACATTAAAGAATGGGCAACCGATTTAGATATCCCACTCGATGAGGTTCGAATCTTTCATGCATTACGTGAAGCAGCAGTTGCCCGCTTATTTGCCCACAATCCCTGGTTAGTTTCATATATCCGCACTGCAATTACAGATTACGGTAAGGGAATCAACATTGATTTAGATGCAATCCAAGAGCAAGCACAACGTGCTTTTGAATCCGGCAATGGTTTTGATCCATCAAACCCAGAAAGCTTCACTATTGCCCTTAATGAAGGAATCTTTACACCACAAGAATCACCAGCACAGCGTGATTCATTAACTAAGTTAGAAACTGTTTTGGCATTAATTGATGGTTGGAGCGAAGAAGTTGTTGCAATGGCTGCTGGAGATCGCCTTCCAAACATCGCAGCACTTCAAGAAACTTTGCGCCGCCGCCGTGCGACATCTGCGCCAGCCCAACAGCTATTTTCATCGATGCTTGGGTTGCAGGTTTCACCACGGCTTGCTCGAGAAGCGACAGGGTTTTGGAAACAAGTGCGCGAATTGAAAAATGTTGAGTCACGAGATCGTATTTGGAGTGGAATTCTTCCAACAGCAGAAGATTTATTAACACCTGAGAGTTTCATGAAGAGCTTAGAGATCCCTGATGATTTGTCGGGTCTTATTTAGTTCATTGAACAGAGCTCAATTGCCTGGAAATAGAAAAGCGAACTCCCCGGTCACTTGCTCTAAATCAGCCTTCCCCTTGCTGATGTAGAACTGTTATCCGAGGAGTTCGTAGTCGTAAAGTAAGTCTTTGACAGTGGTTAATCAACTCGGCACCACGTTGACAAAGGTTAAATTCTTGAGGTAATGCATATTTTTGTGGCAACTTTTTTCATTAAAAAGTAGCAAGACTCGCGACCTCAACTACTCAATCTCTCAAGGTTTGGTTGAGAGATGACCTAACATTTCATCGTGCAGGATCTTGAAGGGACCAACCCATTTTTAGAACCATCGATGGTTGAAGCAACCCTCGAGGGCCAAACCCTTCCTGGAATCTCAGAGGGCGAGATTATTGTCATCAGATCTACCCGGCGAAAGAAAAACATCTCCGCTTATCGTCAGGGCGGACGTATCGTGGTCTCGATTCCAGCCCGTATGAGCAAGGCTGATGAGCGGGCGATGGTTCCAGAAATGGTGGCAAAGATCCGTGCCCAAGAGGCTGCTGCGACGTTGAGCGAGGAGAGCCTTTCCACTCGCGTGGGCGAACTCTTACATGAGCTGGCTCCAGAGATTACGGTCCGACCATCCTCGGTGAATTGGCGGGCAATGCGCGAGCGCTGGGGTTCCTGTACAGGAGTAGATCGTTCAATTCGGATCTCAGACCGGCTCAAGGGTGCTCCTGAGTACGTTATTGATTACGTCCTATTTCATGAGGCAATCCACCTGCAGTTCTTTGACCATGGCCCTAAATTCAAGGAGCTATTGGCCCGTTTCCCTGATGAGGAGCTGGCTGAGGCGTATTTGAGCGGGTATGAGACGGCTGAAAACGCGCTGGCTGCCCCAGAAGCCCTAAAAAAACTCCTCAATAAAGGTGCCTAGATACGCTTAATTAAGCGTGTTCAGGGGTAGCCTCGTACACGAACGCCTGCCCCACACGGGGAGCATCCCGACGGGATCGCAAGCGTCGATAGGAGGAAAAGAATGAGTGCAGAGACATACAAAGGTGACGCTTACTGCGTTAAGTGCAAAGAGAAGCGTGATTTCGAAGGAACTGTAAAGGTTTCTGAATCTGGTCGTCGCATGGCACAAGGCATCTGCCCAGTGTGTGGCACCAAGGTCAATCGTATTCTTGGCAAAGCACAGTAATTAAATTTCGTTCGCGTAGGTGAGCTCCGGTTCACCTGCAAACGTCTAGCGTTACGAAAGACCCTCACACTTAACGGTGCGAGGGTCTTTTGTTTGGGGTGATGCAACCACCTACGTGTTGCTGGCAGTAATTAGTTGGAACCGGAGAGCCAGCAAATCCCTAGAACTCCACAGCTTTGGTAGGGGACCTCAATACGAAGCGCTCGCTATCTGCATCCTTTGGCACATGAGCACACTCCCTAATTCAACAGCCACAACAACTGAGCCGCAATCAACTGTAGAAGAAAGTACCCAGCGCATTACCCGAAGATATATGAAGGGCTCTCGTCCGGCGCGAGTAACTAGAATTTCGATTGAGAGCTCACTCACTGATGATGCAGAAATATCTCGACCTCGACTCAAGCAGGGCGTTTACATAAGCCAACCTAAACCTGAAGAAGAGAAATCTTTGGTCATTGCATCGGCCCATCATGCGATTTCAATTCATCACCCTGGCGCCCGGGCCATCATTGCTAAGTTGGATGGTCAGCATTGCGCAATTGACATCAGCAAGGAAATAGATGCACCCCTTGATGTCGTGGAAAAAGTAATTAGTGAATTAGAAATTACGCAGTTGCTAGATGTGACACATTCAAAAATTAGACTGCACAACAGATTTCAGTCACCAATTGCCGAACGTGCTGCCAACACAGATGATCAAAGCAATGATGCATCTTTCAGACAGCTGCAACTTCGAATGTCTCCAGAATTAAGTCAAACAACATGGATCCCTGGAGTTGTTGACGGGGGAGTGCTGGCGCTTTCTTCCAGACAAAGTTTTGGGGTTGAGATTTATGGTGAGAGTCGCTTAGCAACACTGATTTATGCTGCTTTACTCGCAAGCGGGGTAACTAATACAAAGTTTTCAATTGCTTCAAAGCGAACCTTAAATTCGATAGGTGATAACGATTTGGGCACAGGCGTCTTGAGAATTAGTGATTTTGGACTTAACTACAAGTCACGAATTGAAGAACTGGCCAGAGAATGGTCACTCTTTCCAACAGCGTCAAAGAATGTAAAAGGAACTATTCATGCCCATATTCCTGAAAATAATGTTCGAGTCATTGTTGGCGATTACACCCCTCAATTAATTGAACAATTAATGAGGGACCGAATGGATCACTTATTCGTAGGCACGGTATTTGGGGGTGCTGCATATGCAGGCCCATTGGTGAGGCCGGGCAAGACTCCCTGTGTGCAATGCCTTGAAATTGGAAGGGCGGAGCGGTACGGAGCAGAACAGTTGATCCCTTTGGCACCGCATAACTTCGAAATTCCTGTGGCAATCTCGTATCAGATCGCAGGAACCATCGTGCAAGCGATTTTGCAGCTAATCGATACTGGCAAATGTGAACTGACCGGCGCCCAATTGTGCTTTGACTACACAACACCTGTTCATAAAGAGCCTGTCAGATTTGCTCGGCACCCACAGTGTCAATGTCAATGGACTTAACCAGTTATCCACATCAGCCGAATCGACAGAGATTAGCAGCTTAAGCATTAAACAGAATTCCCTAACTTAAAAGAAGTTCAACTAGAAATTAACAGGAGGAATAATGAACACAATTACAGAACGTGCAGTAAAAGCCGAACTCCAATTTCGCAACGCATTAGTTAAGGCACATGATGAATTCTTTGCAAAGTTAAAAGATGATCGTGGAGATGTACCCGGATGGGTCCTTGTTGTGTTGATGACTACTGGATTAGTAACAGCAATCTGGACTATTGCGGCTCCGCGCTTAACGGCGATACTAAAAGACTCATTGGATTCTATGAACGGAATCCGTTAAACGTCATGAGCAACAATATTTTGAAGCATGGGAAATCGAGAATTCTTCCGCATTTGCAAAAAGAAGATGGCAATGTTGAAAGTGCGCTTGTATTAATTCCGATGCTGATCCTTTTTTTAATTGGTGTGCAATTAATAGTTGCTACCAATATTCGAAATACAGAGATGGCGCTAGCTCAAGGAGATGCTTCAGCTCGGGCTATTTCACATCAGTATCAGCTAGGCGATGAAGTACTTGAAGTTGGCGGCCGCATCCAAAAGATTCAACTTCTAATAACGCATCGCACCCACATACTTCCGCAAATAGTTCCTGGTTTGGTTGCCCTAATGGGTGGTAACCCAGCTTCTGAGGTTGTCGGGATCGCAGTAATTGAGCCGACTAATTCCTAAAGTGAAGGAAGTACAGTTGAAGATTAGGGCCAGACTAAACTCTGATTCCGGTAGTGCAATTGTTGAATTTGTTGCACTGGCTATTCCGCTTTTCATCCCAATATTTATATATCTAAACCACTTTTCAAGTGTTAGCGTGAATGAAGAGATTGCCCGTTCCTTGGCCCGAGAAGTCCTTCGCGTGTATGTGATTAGTGAAGACGAATCTGCTGCTCGTAATCTTTCTGGCCAAGCGATTCAACTACTCGCACGTCAGTGGAAGTTGTCTGATTCTGAAATTGCATCGATGCAAACACACATGGACTGTTCGCATACTCCTTGTTTATCAGCCAACGGACGGATCAAATTGACGATAACTTTCACGGATAATCAAACAGGCCGAGTGGTATCTGCCAGCGCTCAAGAACATCTAAGTCCATGGCTTTCCTGAGTAAGGAGAGACTCCGCGATCATCTTCGAAAGTTGGTGGATGATTCAGGATCAATTGCCGTAATAGTTATCGGACTATTTGTTATCACCGTTGCATCCCTAATGGTGATGACTGACGTGTCGACGGTCATTGTTGCTAAACGTTCATTGGCCCAAGCCACCGAGGCAGCTGCTCAGCGAGGTGTTCATACTTTAGACAAGAGCAGTTACTACCAAGGCAAGGCAAATATGTTTACCGTGCCAATGGCGATAGCGACGAATCGGGCGCATCCAGTGATTCCAATTGATTGCAACCGAGGCGGATTTGAAGTCCTACTAGAACTACATTCATGGAGCAATGACAACAGTGATTTGAAGTGGCATCAACTAAAAGGAATACAACTAACTGATTACCAATGCGATGGGCAATCGTTAGATATCAAAACACGATCAGAAGTTAATTTACCCTTTAGGGTTCCATTTTCATCAATAGATACAGTCTTTTTGACTGCGTCAGCCGGAACTACAAATCAGGTTCAAGAAGGCTTCTATCTATTCGGAATTCGCTTGCACTAGTAGGCACGGGTATCCTTCATCCATGGCCGCACGCGAATATCACTTAGAGATCGATGCGGTTGATGCGACCCTAGTTTCTATCGAAAAGGTCTTGGATCTGCCAAAGCTGCGAAAGCAGGCAGATGAACTAGAAGTTGAAGCAGGTGTTCCTAATCTTTGGGATGACCCTGAGGCTGCGCAAAAGATCACAAGTCGTTTATCACGTGTGCAATCTGTGATAGCCAAGCTATCGGGACTGCGCCAGCGCGTGGAAGATCTATCAATCCTTTTTGAATTAGCTGCCGGTGAGCCAGGAGGAATGCAAGATGCCGAAAATGAACTCGATGCTGTTAAGAAATCTGTCAGTGAATTAGAAGTCCAGACTTTGCTAAATGGCGAGTATGACGATCGTGATGCTTTGATTACCATTCGTTCAGAGGCTGGCGGAGTAGAAGCAGCCGACTGGGCCGAGATGATCATGCGCATGTATTTGCGTTACTGCGAACGCCATAATTTCACGGTTAACGTCCTGGAAACATCTTATGCAGAAGAAGCAGGAATTAAGTCAACAACCTTTAAAGTATCAGCGCCTTATGCATATGGGACGTTATCTGTTGAACAAGGAACACATCGCTTAGTTCGCATTTCACCTTTTGATAGTCAAAGTCGCCGCCACACTTCTTTTGCTGGTGTTGAAGTTGTTCCAGTTGTTGAACAAAGTGATCATATTGAAATTGATGAAAAAGACATTCGTGTTGATGTTTATCGCTCTTCAGGCCCTGGAGGGCAAGGGGTTAACACCACAGACTCTGCGGTTCGTTTAACTCACATTGCAACTGGCATTGTCGTTTCATGCCAAAACGAGCGTTCTCAGATTCAAAATAAAGCAACAGCAATGGCTGTGTTGCAATCTAAGTTATTGGAGCGTCGTCGCCAAGAAGAGCAGGCAAAGATCAATGCGCTTAAGGGGGATAACTCAGGATCATGGGGCAATCAGATGCGTTCATATGTTCTAGCTCCCTACCAAATGGTTAAAGACCTACGTACCGATTACGAAACAGGAAACACATCTGCTGTATTAAATGGTGAAATCGATGAATTCATCGAAGCCGGAATTCGCTGGCGTCGTAGTTCCTAATTGCTGAGAATGAGGGTGGATTCGATAAATCTCACACATTCTTCAGGCTCAAACCCGCGTTAGATCCGAGGATTTTGCCTTGTAATCCATAAACTAAGCGCAGGTCGAAGGTGGTTCCCCGAAATTCCACCCCGCAGATGCAATGGGAGATTTAATGATTCGCTTTGAAAATGTCACCAAGATTTACTCAGGTCAAGAGCGCCCAGCCCTTGATTCTGTAAATCTCGAAATTGTAAAAGGCGAGTTTGTATTCCTTGTTGGTCTTTCAGGTTCAGGTAAGTCAACATTCTTGCGCTTGGTTCTTCGTGAAGAACGTCCTACATCAGGTTCAATTCATGTTGCCGGAAAAGATTTAGGCACCTTGGCAAATCACAAAGTTCCAGAGCTTCGCCGCTCTGTGGGAACAGTTTTTCAAGATTTCCGTTTACTTCCGAATAAGACAATCACCGAAAACGTTGCCTTCACATTGCACGTTCTTGGATACTCACAAAAAGAAATTAATCGTGAAGTTCCAGAGGTGCTAGAACTAGTTGGTTTAGAGGATAAGGGCGATCGCTTGCCGTCAGAGATTTCAGGTGGAGAGCAGCAGCGCGTAGCGATTGCTCGTGCATACGTTAGCCGCCCACCAATTTTGATTGCAGATGAGCCAACTGGAAACCTTGATCCAGCAACATCTGTAGGCATTATGAAGTTGCTTGATCGCATTAATCGCGAGGGCACAACAGTTTTGATGGCAACACACGATGCAGGCATTGTGGACCAAATGCGTAAGCGCGTTATTGAGTTAGATTCAGGAAATGTAATCCGCGATCAGGTTCGTGGCGTTTATGGGTACACGGGTTAAGGACGGGATAACAAATGCGCGCACGGTTTCTTCTCAGTGAAGTTCGGATTGGACTTCGTCGTAACTTAACTATGACCTTTGCAGTTGTCGTCACAACAGCAATCTCCTTGTCTTTGCTAGGTATTGGGCTACTTTCAAATGCTCAAGTGGGCGCAATGAAGGATTATTGGTACGACAAGATCGAAGTATCTGTTTTCCTGTGCGGAAATCTTTCAGATTCTCCTTCTTGCGCAGCCGGTATTGTCACAGCTGATCAGCGCTTATCTATTCAGCAGGACCTTCAAGAGATGAGCGTCGTCGACAGCGTCTTCTACGAATCACAATCTGAAGCATTTACACGTTTCCAAGAGCGCTTTAAGGATTCAGCGATTGCACAAAACGTAACTGCAGATCAGTTGCCAGAATCATTCCGAGTTAAGTTAAAGGATCCCACTCAATTTTCAGTGATAGTCAGCGCATTTAGTGGTCGACCAGGTGTTGATGTTGTCCAAGATCAACGCACAATTCTTGAAAAATTCTTTAGATTATTAGGCGTGCTTCGAAATGGCGCATTGGTTGTTGGTCTGGCATCTGTCTTAACGGCAGCGCTCTTGATTTCAAATACTTTGCGCATTGCAGCCTTTAACCGTCGTCGTGAAACTGGAGTGATGAAACTTGTTGGCGCATCCTCGTGGTCAATCCAACTTCCATTTTTACTGGAAGGTGTTATCTCAGCGATCATTGGCTGGGGACTGGCTACAGGATTGTTAGCTGGCTTAAAGACAGTAATCGATTCCAACGTTGCTCCGCTTCTCACCTTTACCAAGTTCTTTGGTTGGGGAGAGGTCTGGGTTGCATCGGCATATCTACTCGCCACAGGCTTAGTTGTTTCAATTCTGGCTTCAGTAATCACCCTTCGCCGTTATCTGAAGGTCTAATTCGCACCAACTTGGCGGCTCTCATTGATAGGTGATGAGAGAATTGTGCCCTGCAATCCAATACTTGGATGCAATCAATGAGGGCGGTGATGCGGCATGGTTAAAGAGGTAGGCCGCAAGGTCATTGCCCAAAATAAGAAAGCACGTCACGATTATTCAATATCTGATGTGCTTGAGTGCGGATTGGTGCTTACTGGTACGGAAGTTAAATCACTTCGTGCTGGTCGCGCATCGCTAATTGATGGCTTCGCCATGGTTAATGATGGCGAACTGTGGTTGATGGGAGTTCACATCCCTGAATACACCGAGGGCACATGGACTAATCACACTCCTCGACGTGATCGCAAACTTCTTGTTCACAAGAATGAGCTCAACAAATTAATTGGTAAGTTGAAGGATTCTGGAACCACCCTTGTTCCACTGCAGTTGTACTTCAAAGACGGAAAAGCCAAGGTTGAGATTGCAGTTGCTAAGGGCAAGAAGGCCCATGACAAGCGTGAGGCGCTGAGAGAACGAGAGGCTGACCGTGAAGTTTCGCGGGTTGTCTCGCGTACTTTGAGCGGCAAAGCAAGTCGCGCCGCATCAAAATACGAGGATTAACACCTTCTCGCTTTCCTGATTTACACTTAGTTCACCGCCGCTTCGATACCTCAATTTTTGAGGCAACGCTGCGACGGCGAACGAAATTGACAATTAAATAGGGGATAAGAAATACGTTTCTTTTTCTCCAAGTTGTAAGTGTGAAAGCACTTTAAATCTTGGGGGTGAACGGTCTCGACTTTGGATGTTGAGGCAGGGGAAGCGGGCCGAGGAAGCCGGAATGATCTCGTAAACCAATAATCCGTGCACAAAATAACTGCAGACCTTAAAAAGTCTGAATTCGAACTAGCTGCATAAGCTATTCAATTCCGTTAGCCCAGGTGCCGCTCTCGACCTGGAATCTAGCGTCGACTAGGGGGCTTTTCACTTCATTGGTGTTGCAGACTATGAAGGAGAACATTTTTGCAACTGAGTTCGTCGAAGAAATGTGTGTAAAAACTTCGGGACTGAGAAAGCGCTAATCACACTACGCCCGTAGAAGCCCTGTTTTAATACCGAAGGACCCGGGTTCGATTCCCGGCACCTCCACCACAATGCAGATATCTGTATGCTTTTCGTATGGAATTTATTCTCGTTGTACTCGCTATTTTGGCAATTTTTTATTTTGCCAAAGATGGTTCCAGCAAGAGGGATAAAAAAGATTAACTAGAACCTCTTGATAGGTTTTAGTGCTGTCCACTAGGACCATGTCCATCATTTCCTGATGAGCGGCCATTCCTTTTCCACTTTATTTTTGGCCCATGATCACCCGGTCCAACTTTGCGAATTCCTAGTTTGTTTCCAATGATCGCAAGGAGATGAAAGTCAGGAAAATACTCACGACGCAATGCAATGTATGCAAGCACAATTGCATATACGCCAATTAGCTTTGCGACCAGTAACACCCATAGATATTAAAGACATGTCCGAGGAATGTTCCGATAGTAATTGCCAGTAAGTGAACTATCTTTCGTATGACACTTAACAATTGCCCATACGAGCGCTTTCTTTAGTATTCAAGAACATTCACTAGTCGGTCTGCAGTTAGAGCAATTGCGAATGGACCGGACAAATATGGTCGACCATAAAGATAATGACAACAAGGTATGGCAAGTGATTCCATATTTACACCCCCCAATCAGTTCTAATGGCTGCGAACATAATCATGTTCTCACGAGTTCCATCATCCTGACAGCAGGCATCCCTCAAAACACCCTCTTGCTGGTAGCCAGCATTTGAAAGAACTTTTAAAGAGGGCTTATTTGATTCAACAACAAGTGCTTCTATGCGATGGAAGCCGATAGTTTCAAATCCATACGCCGTCAGTAGCTTTGTGGCTTGTGTTGCAATTCCTTTGCCACGAGTTTCGGCAGTCACCCAATAACCGATTTCAGCCTTTGCTTCTTCAAGATTTAAGGTGTGAAAGGAAAGTGCACCTGCAAACTTTCCATCGTATTCAAGTGCGAGTTGTAGTTCGGTCCTCATGGTGAAACCATTAGGGCAGCGTTCACGAACGTAGTGCTCTGCATTTGCCATTGGGTAGTTGGCTGGGATTCGAGTGAACTTTGGAATTATCGGATCTTTAACGCCTTCAAACAAAGGAACTGATGTCGCGCTCTTCTGGTGCACGAAGTGTGATCAACCCATACTGCAAGGTTGGTACTTCAGTCGGCCACCAGATCATTTGCCCAGTATCGCAGGTTAATTAACCTTCTTGTAGGTCGGTGGGCGCACCATGAACATCTAGAACATCTGCGCCTAACTTGGATCCTTCTCCGCTGCGATTGAGTGGAGTCTTTGGCTTGGCATCATCCTTATAAATAGCAGGAATTGAACCCAGCAAGCCCTTTTGGAAATCTTCAAAAGCTTGGAGAACTTCGCGCTTTGTATTCATCACAAAGGGACCCATCCAAGCAACAGGTTCTTTAATTGGTGCGCCACCAAGAATAAACAGTTCAAGCTCTGGAGAACGTGTTTCTTGCTGATTAGCAGCGCGCACAACAATTGTGTCGCCTTCACCAAAGACTGCTAACTGCCCCATCTGCACGGGACGTGCTTCATCGCCAACAAATCCATGGCCAGCCATTGTGTATACAAGTGCGTTGTAATCCTTGCGCCATGGCAAACGTAATTCTGCGCCAGCTGCAACAGTTGCGTGTAACAAAGTAATTGGTGTCTGCGTTGAACCTGGACCAAAGTGTCCATCAACTTCACCGGCAATTACGCGCAGTAGTGAACCACCATCTGCTGAAGACAACAGTGCAACATCTTTTGCACGGACATCTTGATATGCAGGAGGCGACCACTTCTTGGCAGCAGGTAAGTTAACCCACAACTGGAAGCCGTGGAACAAACCGCCAGACATAACCAAACTCTCTGGGGGAGTTTCTATGTGTAAAATTCCAGCACCGGCTGTCATCCATTGCGTATCGCCGTTTGAAATTGTTCCACCGCCACCATTGTTATCTTGGTGATCAAAGATTCCATCAATAATGTAAGTAACAGTTTCAAATCCGCGGTGAGGGTGCCAAGGAGTTCCTTTTGGCTCACCTGGTGCGTATTCAACTTCGCCCATTTGATCTAAGTGGATAAATGGATCAAGTTCTGCCATATCAACACCGGCAAATGCGCGACGAACTGGAAAGCCTTCACCTTCAAAACCTTGAGGCGCTGTCGTAATGCTTTTCACCTTGCGCGCACGCGCGCCAGTAACTTCGCTAACGCGAGGCAAAACGGTGATGTCGCTGACGGTTACTGCAGGCATTGGACTCTCCTTAGTTCAGAGCCCAAGAGTAATTGAACATTCAACTACTTGCAACTTCTTTGTTATAGGGCTTTGAGCGCTGAAACAACCTTGGTCAACGACGCTTTGGCATCGCCGAACAAGAGCATTGTCTTTGGATCATAAAGAAGTTCATTCTCGATACCTGCAAAACCTGGGCGCATAGAACGCTTTAAGAAGATGATGTTGGCAGCGTGATTAACTTCCAAGATTGGCATTCCGTAGATTGGACACCCTGGAGTTGTTTGAGCTGCTGGATTAACAACATCGTTAGCACCAATAACAATTGCTACATCTGTTTGACCAAATGTTGGATTTACTTCATCCATTTCTTGTAATTGATCATAAGGAACATTTGCCTCTGCAAGAAGCACGTTCATGTGTCCTGGCATACGTCCTGCAACAGGGTGGATACCGTATGCGACATCAATACCTTTTGAAATCATGAGGTCAGCTAATTCACGAACTGTGTGCTGTGCTTGTGCAACTGCAAGACCGAAACCAGGAACGATAACAACACGACGTGCGTAGTTAAGCAAGATCGCAACATCGTCAGGAGAACCTGAACGAACTGGCCGCTCTTCACCAGCTGCAGCAACATCTTGAGGCTTTGCGGTAAATGCACCGAACAATGTGCCAAACAATGAACGTCCCATTGCCTCTGCCATCAAGCGGGTCAAGATAGTTCCTGATGCACCAACAAGTGTTCCGGCGATGATCAACAAGGTTGAATCAAGGACATAGCCACTTGCAGCCACTGTTAAACCAGTAAAGGCGTTTAGAAGTGAGATAACAATTGGAACATCTGCGCCGCCAACTGGAAGCACGAACAAGATTCCAAATAGCAGCGATAATCCGGCAAGAATCAATAGTGGAGTTGTTCCAAGGGCTGTTACTACCCAACCGCCAACACCAAGAACTGAGATTAATGTGGCAGCGATAATGAAGCGGCCGGCTGGGAAAATTACGGGGCGAGTAGTCATCAACTCTTGCAGCTTCATAAAGGTAATGATTGACCCGCTGAATGAAACGCAGCCAACAATTACCGTAAAGACTGTGAATACAACCTCTGCTGTAGTTGCTTGATCTCCGAGGTTTAAGTACTCAACGATTGCTACCAATGCAGCCGCGCCACCACCCACACCATTAAAGAGCGCAACAAGTTGTGGCATCTGGGTCATCTGGACTTTGCGTGCTGCAGGAACTCCGATTACAAGTCCAATTGCGATTGCACCGAGGATCCAGCCAAGATTATTAAGGGGTAGTGATGAATTCTCATTAGAGTAGAAGAAGACAACAAGTGTTGCTAATCCAGCGCCAAAGGCACCAATTAGGTTTCCTCGACGAGCAGTCTTTGGATGAGACAAACCCTTGAGGGCAAGGATGAAGGCAACGCCGGCGGCTAGGCCAATCAGGTCATATACCGTGCGGCTCATTTTTTATTTCCCTTGAACATCTCAAGCATTCGGTCTGTTACAACAAACCCGCCCACCATGTTGATAGTTGCCAGAATGATCGCTGCAACTGAAAGACCAAGCTCTAAGTTAGTTTTGCTGTGATCGGCCACGATGATCGCACCAACCAAGATAACTCCGTGAATTGCATTAGCACCTGACATCAGGGGAGTGTGCAAGGTTGAAGACACCTTGGAAACTACCTCAAAGCCGACGAAGACAGAAAGAACGAAAATCGAAAGAATCGCCATTGGTTCCATTACTGAGCTCCTCTTCGTGATCCGCCATGTGTAACTGCAGCGCCGTTAATGATTTCATCATCAAAATCTAAGTTGAATGCCACCTTCTGATCATCCTTTGCAGGAACAGTAAAGAGTGACAAAAGATTTACAACGTTTCGGGAGTACAAGAATGATGCGTGGAATGGAAGCTGGCTAGGAACATCTTTACCGCCCCAGATTCGCACTCCGCCAGCTGTTTCAACAATCTCGCCAGGTTTTGAGCCTTCAACATTTCCACCGGTTTCGGCTGCCAAGTCAACGATGATTGTTCCAGGTGCCATTGAATCCACCATCGCTTGTGTCATCAAGCGAGGTGCTTGGCGACCAGGGACAGCTGCAGTTGTAATGACAACGTGCGATTTTGCAATGTATGGAGTCAAAAGTTCGCGCTGCTTTGCTGCACGATCTTCTGTCATTTCACGGGCATAGCCGCCGGCACCTTCTAGTGCTTCAAGTTCTAGTTGAATAAATGTTGCACCCATAGAACGAACTTCGTCTGCAGAAGCTGGACGAACATCGTATGCCGAAACCACAGCGCCTAAGCGTCGTGATGTTGCAATGGCTTGCAATCCAGCAACACCTGCACCAAGTACTAAAACTTGTGCTGGAGTAACTGTTCCTGCTGCCGTCATTAACATTGGGAAGAATCGTGGAGAAAGTTCTGCTCCAACAATTGCTGCACGATATCCGGCACATAGTGCTTGTGAAGTTAAGGCATCCATTGATTGTGCACGTGAAATACGTGGAACTAATTCAAGTGAAAAAGCTGTGACACCAGCAGATGCTGCTGCTTCGATTGAGTCAACAGCAGTTACTGGAGATAAGAATGAAATTGTGATCGCACCTTTTTTCAAGGTTGCCATTTGCTGTGCTGTTAACGGCTGTACAGACAGGACTACATCTGCATCTGCAAGCACATCGCCTTGTTTAACAGTGGCACCAGCGGTTGTGTAGTCAGCATCAGTTGCCTGCGAATGAGTACCCGCGCCAGATTCGATACTTACATCGAGGCCCAGACGTGTCAGTTTGTTGATGATGTCTGGAACAAGCGCTACGCGCTTTTCTCCAGCTCTTATTTCTTTCGGAACGGCTACGCGCATGAGCCAAATATTAGTGGGTGGAACCCTTCAAGTCACCTTTAATTAGGTGGTAGAGAATTGCTTGAATCGTTGTTCGGCGGTGATAGGCCTCTCTCCACACGACAGAACGTGGCCCATCGATAACGGCAGCTTCAACTTCTTCTCCGCGGTGGGCAGGTAAACAGTGCATGAACACTGAATCCTTACTTGTCAGTCTCATGAGATTTTCTGTCACAGCAAATGGTGAGAGTGCTGGCACCTTTTCTGCACGGTCTGCTTCTGAATCACCCATCGACATCCAAACATCGGTATAGAGAACAGATGCATCTTTAGCGGCTAATTCTGGATCATGTGTTACTTCAACTTTTCCACCGTTGTGAGCTGCAATGTTTTTTGCAACAGCTACAACAACAGGATCTGGTGCCCACTTGCCGCTAGGTGTTGCTGCAACAACATGTGCACCCATGATTGCTCCCATGAGCAACCATGCATGGGACATATTGTTTCCATCGCCAAGGTAGACAAACTTTCGACCAGAAATATCTGTTCCAAATTTTTCTCGAATTGTTAACCAGTCAGCAAGTAACTGTGTTGGGTGATCATCATCTGTTAACGCGTTGATGACAGGAATTGATGCATTCGCACCAAGTTCATCCACATCGGCTTGTGCGAATGTTCGGATGATCAAAGCGCTGCAATAGCCGCTAATGATTCTTGCTGTGTCTGCAATGGTCTCACCGCGACCCAATTGCAATTCATCGCCACGAATAAAAATTGGGGTCCCACCAAGATGGGCGACAGCTGTTTCAGATGACAAGCGGGTGCGAGTAGAAGGCTTTGTCATGTAAATAGCAACGGACTTATTTGCCAGAGCGGTGTTTGACCGCAGTGGATTCTCAGCAAATTCAGCGGCAGTCGAAAGCAATAATTCGACATCGGCTCGGCTCAAGTGCTCGGTACGGAGTAAGTCCTTCATTTGTGAATTCTACCCGTACTTTTGAGGTGCTCAAAGGTATTCTTATCCACCTCATGGGCATCTTTAAGAAAATCGGAACAGACGGTGATACCGATCTGCTGACTCGACCATCCGAGGAACTACTCGAAGACGATGGTGGGCATGATCGTTTTGCTCATTATGTTAAGAAAGAGAAGATCACTGAATCAGCCGTGACTGGTAAAGCGGTAAAGGCTCTATGCGGAAAGAAATGGACCCCTTCTAGAGATCCTGAAAAGTATCCAATCTGCCCAACCTGCAAAGAGATTTATGCAGGATTGAAGCAAGCACCCGAAGAAAAATAGTAATGAAGCGCAGGTTTGGCTTCACACTTTCACTCCTTTTACTCATCACCGTTTTTGCCCAACCCATTCAAGCAGCCGATAAAGAACCACGAAAGATATTGTCCGGTTGGATTCCTTATTACTCAGTAAAAACTGTTCTGCCACTTGTTCGCAAGCTCCCCTCGGCTACTCCCAATGTCGCAGGACAACCAGCAGTTTGCGATGCATCTCAATATGGCCCCGCGGAAAATCAAGCAATTGAAAGCTCTTACCTGTTTACAAATAAGGATTTAATGAAAGAGGTAATGCCCTTTTGGTTTAGCTTAAAGAGCCCAACGGTAATTCGTGATGATTATGTCTCTGGTAATCCTTCATGGCCAATGGCAGACACGGTGTGCTTGATGCGACGCGCGGGATTGCAAGTTATTCCAACAATGACTGACGGCACCGACAAATTGGTTCTTTCGCAATACCTTTCAAATGCCGCCACCCGGACAACAATCGTAAATACAATCGTTGATTTAGTAGTCAAGAATAATTTTGACGGAATTGATCTGGATTATGAAGGTTTTGCTTTTGTTGATGGAAACAATACCTGGAGTAAGACCGCACCTCGATGGGTCGCTTTGGTTAAGGAATTGAGCGTTGCCCTTCACGCAAAAAACAAATTGCTATCGGTTTCAACTCCATATTTGTATGATCCAAAAGAAAAGCAAAAAGGCTATTTTGTTTATGCGTGGGCAGATATTGCAAGCAGCATTGATCGTTTAAGAATCATGACATATGACTATTCAGTTGCTAAACCAGGACCCATGGGTCCTTTATCTTGGACTGAAAAGACTATTAAATATGCAGTCAGCATCATGTCCGCATCAAAAGTTTATGTTGGCTTACCTGGATATGGTCGTGACTGGATTACATCTGTTAATGGAAAATGCCCAACATCTGCGCCCCCTGGATTAATCGGTGGAGCAAAAGCTGCAACATTTAAAATGAATTACGCAGCAGCAAAAGCTGCCATTGATGGAGCAATTCCAACCTATAACGAGCAGTTTGGTGAGGCTACATATAACTACACCCAGACTTACAACGGATTGTCTGCAGCTGGGGCTGCAACAGCCTGCACAGTCAACCGAACTGTTTGGTATCAAAATGCTCGAAGCTTTGCTGAACGAATGGCTTTAGTTGCAAAGTATCGTCTTGGTGGTGCTGCAATGTGGACACTAGGCATGGAAGATGTAGCGGCAACAAATGAGATTCGCAGCGCCGCACTTGCTATTGCACCAGATCCCGTAATCAACACAATGACACTAGAAAACATCAACCAAGGCTCGATCAACTACGGCAATCTGTTCACTATTAAAGGTTTAATCACCTTGAAGGACAAAACGCCGATAGCAGGAATAACTGTTGCCCTTGAAATTAAGCGACCTACTGAAACTGTTTGGACAAAGATTACAGAGTTAGTCACTGGCCTTGATGGCACTGTTACATCACCAATGACATTGGCAGCAGATGCTTCGATTCGCCTTACAACAACTGGAACGTGGGAGCGGGCAGAATCAGTAAGTGCTGAACAAAAGATTGCTGTGAAGAGCCTCCTACAGATTGATCGCCCAGTCTCTATATTGAAAAATACGCCGATCACGATTAGAGCCCAGTTGTTGCCAAAGTTAGTAGGAAAATCCGCCAACTTACAGAAGAATGTAAATGGAAAGTGGCAAAATGTAGGAGTGGCTTCTGTTTCAGATGCCAACGGGTTATTCACATTTACTACGTCAGAACCAAAGCGAGGGGTCGTCACAATGCGTGTTCAAGTAGTCGGTGACATCACCTCTGCCACATTTGCGATTGTGATTCGATAAACATGCCCAAAATAAAGGACAAGATCGAAGAAGAGCTACAAGCGATCTTTAGTGGTGATGTTCCATGGATAACAATTGTTTGGGACGACCCAGTTAATTTAATGACTTATGTGACATATGTATTAATGGAATTGTTTGGTTACAACAAAGAAAAAGCTCATGAATTAATGATGAAAGTTCACACCGAAGGCAAAGCTGTTGTTTCATCTGGAAGTCGTGAAGAGATGGAACATGATGTTGCCCGTTTACATGAGTACGGATTGTGGGCAACTCTGCAAAGAGGTGATCAAGCGATATGAAAGAGAATGAACATGGTTTCTTCCGTCACGGAGAAAACGCTTATTTAGCAAACTTCTCTGAAGCAGAGCGTGAAGTCTTAATCAATTTAGTTGAACAAATCATTGAATTATTAGCAGAGCGGGTTGATCACCACAATGATGATCCTTTGGCTGCCATGGTTGGCATCACTATGCATGACACGCCACCTGATGATGAAGTGTTGCTGCGGTTATTACCTAATGCATATGCCGACCAAGTCGATGCCTCTGAATTTCGTCGATATACCGAATCAACATTGCGCCAAAAGAAACAGGCACATGCAATGGCGATGCGAATGCATCTAAAAAGTGCACTCGATGGCATTGTTGAAGTTGATCACGATGGTGCAAATGCATGGCTAGGTGCAATGAATGATGTTCGTCTTGCACTTGGAGTTCGATTAAAGGTCGAAGAAAACACTCATGAAGATTTGGAATTATTGGCCCCTGATGACCCAATGCGTGGTGTTTATGCGGTGTATAGCTGGCTAGGCTGGCTGCAAGAAAGTTTAATTTCTGCGCTTATGGATGAATCTGAATAGAGCATTGACTCGAGGTAGGCTAGCCCTGTGAGTGATGCCCCAATAGGAATATTTGATTCAGGTGTAGGTGGTCTCACCGTTGCACGTGCAATCTTGGATCAACTTCCTAATGAATCCACTCTTTATATTGGTGACACAGCACGTGGCCCATATGGCCCGCGCTCATTAGCTGAAGTTCGAGAATTCGCACTTGAAACAATGGATTTTCTTGTTGAACAAGGCGTTAAAGCAATAGTCATTGCATGTAATACGGCATCAGCTGCAATGCTGCGTGATGCACGCGAACGCTATTCAATTCCTGTTATTGAAGTTATCCAACCTGCTGTTCGAAGAGCAGTTGCAGCAACAAGAACAGGTAACATTGGTGTCATCGGCACTCGTGCAACTATTGACTCAAAAGCTTACGTAGATGCATTTGCTGCCGCCCCTCAACTAAACATCACCTCAATTGCTTGTCCACTATTTGTTGAATTTGTAGAACGTGGCGAGACATCGGGTCCTGAAATTACAAAGGTTGCTCGCGAATACTTAGCATCCGTTATGGATGCAAAGGTTGACACCTTAGTTTTGGGTTGCACGCACTATCCATTATTGACCGGAGTAATTTCCTACGTCATGGGCGAAGGTGTCACTTTGGTTTCAAGTGCCGAAGAAACTGCAAAAGATTTGTACCGAACATTGGTTGAAAATGGCTTGTTACGAGCACAGTCATCAACCCCAGCAACACATAGATTCTTAGCAACCGGTGATGCAAAGGCATTTGAAACCTTGGCTCGACGTTTTCTAGGTCCCGAGGTCACACAAGTCGAGCACAAGGAGCTATAAATGGCACGCAATGATGGGCGCACAGTTAATGATCTGCGCGAAATTAAATTTACTCGCGGTTGGTTAGATCATGCCGAAGGTTCAGTATTAGTTGAATTCGGTAAGACTCGAGTGTTGTGTGTTGCATCATTTACACCAGGTGTGCCACGTTGGTTAAAGGACACCGGTAATGGGTGGGTTACATCAGAGTATTCAATGCTGCCTCGCGCAACTCACACACGTTCAGACCGTGAAAGTGTTAAAGGAAAGCTTGGTGGTCGCACACAAGAGATCTCTCGCTTAGTTGGTCGTTCTTTGCGCGCGGTAGTCAACATGAAAGAGCTTGGTGAAAACACAATCGTTATTGACTGTGATGTTCTACAAGCAGATGGCGGAACGCGCACAGCAGCAATCACAGGTGCATACGTTGCACTTGCAGATGCAATCTCTTGGGCAAAGGCGCAAGGACACATCAAGGCAGATGCAAAGCCCCTCAATGATTCCGTCGCAGCAGTAAGTGTTGGAATCATCGATGGTGTTCCAATGCTCGATCTTTGCTATGAAGAAGATGTGCGTGCCGGAACAGATATGAATGTTGTTGTTGCTGGCGATGGACGATTCATCGAAGTTCAAGGAACTGCCGAAGGTGAACCTTTTGATCGTGCATTATTAAATCAACTTCTTGATTTGGCGGTTGCTGGATGTTCAACACTTAATCAACTGCAGAAAGATGTTCTTGCTAAGTAATGTCTCACAAACTTGTTTTAGCAACACGTAATCAAGGAAAGATCGCTGAGTTTCGACGAATCCTGGATGCTCTGGCACCTGGCGCCATTGAACTAATTGGTGTTGATCAATTTCCAGATTTAACCGATGTTGAAGAAACAGGATCAACATTTGAAGAAAACTCTTTGCTCAAGGCCCGTTATACAAGCCAAGCAACTGGGTTGCCTGCGATTGCTGATGATTCAGGGTTATGTGTTGATGCATTAAATGGCGATCCTGGGATTTTTTCAGCCAGATGGGCGGGCGAACATGGAAATGACCGAGCTAATCTCGAAAAGGTTTTAGATCAGCTCAAAGATGTTGCAGATGGACACCGCACTGCGCACTTCATGTGTGTGGCATCGCTGGTACTTCCGGATGGACGCCAACAGGTTGCCGAAGGCCGTTTTGATGGAGTAATTCTGCGTGCCCCCGTTGGCGAAAATGGATTTGGCTATGACCCAATATTTCAGCCGGCGGGAATGTCCATTTCTTCTGCGCAAATGAGCGCGGAGGAAAAGGATTTACTGAGCCACCGCGGAAAATCACTCCGAGCATTAGCACCTCATGTCATCCATTTGCTTGGGAGCCTGGGGTAACCTTTACCTATCACAGTGCGTTAATTACGTGCTTATAGCAATCCAAGGAGTTCGAAGTGGCCGTTAAGAAGACCGCAAAGAAGGCAGCAAAAAAGTCTCCCGCAAAGAAGACAGCTGCAAAGAAGTCGCCAGCTAAGAAAGCAGTTGCAAAGAAGACGGCAAAGAAGTCTTCAGCAAAGAAAACTGCAACCAAGCGCGTAGTTAAGAAGACAGCAAAGAAAGCTGTTGCCAAAAAAGTTGTTAAGAAGGCCGCGAAGAAGGCTCCTGCAAAGCGCGTTGTCAAAAAAGCAACAACAACTCGTGTCACATCTGCGCCAGCAGCGATTAGTGCTCCAGCAAAATCTGTTGCACCTGTTGCACCTGTTGCTCCTGTTGTAGCCAAGCCAGTTGCAGCGCCTAAGGCATCAACATCAAACCGCACAGCGTGGATTGTTGTTATCGGAATTGTGGCATTGGTTGCAATTGTTTGGTCACAATCATCTGGATCAGATAGCGATGATGCAGCCAATCCGACTCCATCGATGTCAGAAACAGCAGAGCCAAGTGCTGAGCCATCTGCAACTGAGTCAACAGGGACACCTGTTACAGCAGTAGAAGCTCCAACAAAGTTTGTTGCTCTAAACAGCGCAGAGGGATTAAAACTTCGCTGGGTAGCACCAACAGCAGTTGATGGATTAACTGGATATAACGTCGAGATCCGTGCAAACGGAGCAGGCGAGTGGACGGTAATTGCAACTGTTCCAGCAGATCAACTTACTCAGAATGTAACAAAGGCAAGTGATTCAGGGTGGACTCAGTTCCGCGTTTCATCTGTATATTCAGATGGACAGACTGCATCAGCTACAGCTTTTGGTATTCCAGGAGAGTTCAAGTAAATCTACATTAGATTAAATAAAATCCCTCACCGATTGGTGGGGGATTTTGTTTTGCAACGAATCAAGAAATTAGAGTTGTGCTGTAATGGCATCGACATATGCGCGCACACCTGCAGGGACAAGGTGTACACCATCTGATCCAAAGTACTCTGAGCGACCTTGAGAAATTGATGCCCAATCAACTAAATAAGCACCATATAGCGATGCGTACTGCGCAATGAGAGCGTTATTCTCATCTCGCCAAGCACGTGGCACTGCCGTATTAACAACAACAATTCGAGGCTGATCTTTGATCACTTGGAAAATTGCTGCCACTTGTTCTTCGGTGAGCTTGTTGTTATTACCTAGATTCAAAACAATCGTTGCCCTACTCATGTTTGCTTTGTCATTGGTAATCACTTCAAGGAGCTCAGTTGCTTGTCGCCCAACTCTTGCATTGATCAATCCAATAGGTTGACGACTATCTAATTCAAAACGGATTCCCAGAATTACTGAATCACCTGTAACCCACAATCCAGGGTTATTAACGTCAGACGGCACTGAAGGAGATGTTGTGGGTGGTTGCAACTGTTCCTTCAATTGCGCTAATTGCTTATCGCCTTTAGCAATTGCACCTGTTGCAACTGTTGCCGTTGAACCAATAATCGCAAGCAGGATCAACACAACACCAGTCTTTTGGCGCAATTGCACCCGCTTTGTGCGGTATTTCATTCCCTTAAACCAGTAATCAATTAATCCTGTGCGAACAGGTAGCTCAACTAAACGTAGTGAAATATCCGCTAAGGCAAAAACAATCAACACACGCAATGTATATAAAGCCCATTGTGATCCTTCAAGATCAAAATCTGGTCGAGTAACTTGGAAAACAACCCAGTGCCACAGGTAAATTGCATATGAACGCTCACCGATCCAAACAAATGGCTTGCTACTCAAGATTGGAGCAAAACGCGATGCAGGATGAACAATTGAAGTAATGATTGCACACCCGAATAATCCAGCTAACGGGAACGCCAACTTATATAAAGTTGGATCGTTTTCATCGATAAACAAAAATGCTGCAATGATTCCAAGAAATCCAACTATTCCGATTCCATCGATAAAGTCTTGAGCCTTACGAGTTACCGTTTCCTGGAGGTTTTGCGGAATCCATCTGACCGCTAAGGCTGCGCCAAGAAATAGGCCAATGCTGTGGGTATCTGTTCCAAAGTAAACGTGGCTTACCTTCGAAGTATTAGCTGCATCGATTTGCAGGGAGACCACTAGTAATGCGATACCTGAGAAGGCAGCAATTAAAAGGGCAGCACCAGGGATCTTATTTTTGCCAAAGTAACGTAGAACCAACAACAAAATCAGCGGCCACACCAGGTAGAACTGCGCCTCAACACCTAAAGACCAGGTGTGTTGCAGCAACGGTGGGCGACCAATTGCTTCAAAGTAATCAGTCTCGCGAAAAACTAGCCACCAATTCATTCCTCCGAAAAGTGCGAATGGAGCATCACCCAAAAAACGCCGCATGGTATCTGGCGCCCAAAAACCAACAACAATCGTTGTTGTGATGATCATGAATACAAGTGGTGGTAACAAGCGACGGATGCGGGCCACATAGAAGGCGCGTAAATCCAAGCCACCACTGCGCTGAATTGAATCCAGCAACAAACGAGTAATTACGTAGCCAGAGATTACGAAAAAGAGGTCAACACCCAAGAAACCACCTGGAATCCACTTGAATCCAAGGTGATACAAAATAACTGCAATGACTGCGACAGCACGCAAGCCATCAATTGCAGGTATGTATCGGATACCTCGTTCATTGGCCATGATTGATTAACTCCTACGAAGTAACGCTGTATTAAATAGCGAAGAGCTATCTAGCGCTTTGCAGATTTCTTTGCAGCACTCTTCTTCGCTGGAGCTTTCTTAGCAGCCTTCTTTGGTGCAGCTAATGCAGGACGTGTGCGTTGGCTGGCAACTTTAAGAGGTCCTGGATTAATCAAAGTGTCATCTGCATTCAAATTATCGAGAACACTCTTTTGAAGCTCTTCTAACCTTTGGAACGCACCATCTAGGCGATTTCGAGATTGCTGAATTGCAGTTTCTGCAGCATCCAAAGATTGCTTTTGAATTCTGTATAAACGCTCTGCTTCAGAGATAACACCTGAAAGCCATTGGCGATATCCAGTAACTTCAGTTGTTGCTTCAGTGATGATGCGTTCACCCTCACGGCGGGCAGCTGTAGCCAGAGTAGAGATTTCACGCTTCTTGCTCTCGATCAGCGCTTCTGCTTCAGCCTCAGCTTGTGCAATCTTTTCTTCTGCTTCAGATTCTGCAGCCTGGATGTATTTGCGTCCACGAGTTTCGGCGCCTGCAAGAATTGTGCGAGCCTTTGCATCGGCTGCTTCCAACTCTTCCTTTGTTGCACGTGCTGTTTCTGATACCAAACGAGTTGCAGCTACTTGTGCCTTGCTCTCTCGAGCTTGAGCAGACTTGATCATTGACATCGCAGTTTCAGTTGCGAGAATCTCAAACTCTTCTCTTGTTAGGCCGGTTATGTCTCTGCGAGATTTCAAATCTGCAATCTGTGCTTCAAGTTCGCGAATACGATCAACAGATGAAGGCAGGTTAGTGCTCTCTTCTTCAGTAAAGCCCACCCAATTAAGGAAGTTCTTCTTCTGCGCCATCATGCACCTCGCTGCTCAATAAAGCCTGTGTAGAGAAGGCTTAGGTTAGAGCAATGACCTATTTACTGTAAATCGCCACCGAGATCGCTATGTACTGACTAATCCACGCAGCAAGCACGAAGATATGGAAGAGCTCGTGGAAGCCGAAGTACTTTGCCGCACGTCCTGGACGCTTAAGGGCGTAAAAGATGGCACCGACTGAGTAGAACAGGCCGCCTATTGCGATCGGAAGTAGTACCCATAAACCACCCTCGCGATATAGGGCTGGAGTATAGAAAACAGCAACCCAGCCCAGGGCTAGGTAATTGGCGACATATAACCATCGAGGTGCACCAATCCAGAAAACACGAAGAGCAACTCCTAATGCAGCACCGATCCACACAACCAGTAACAAGATTGTTCGATCACGACCTTCAAGTAAAGCAACCGCAAATGGTGTGTAACTACCTGCAATTAATAAATTGATATTTGCATGATCCCAACGACGCCAAATCTTTTTCTTTTCTGGCACCCACGGGACGCGGTGATAAATGGCAGAAACGCTAAACAACATAATTGCTGTTATGGAGTAAATGGCTACTGCGAACTTGAGAGAAGATTTACTCAAGATAAATAAAATTAGTGAAGCGATGATGACCGCCGGAGTTGCCCCAAGGTGAAACCAGCCACGTAGCTTTGGGGGAGTGACTGGGGTCTGACTCATACTGGCAAGCCTAGGCTACTTTCAAACAATTAGACGTGGACAAAGCCCTACGCCACTGCCAAACTTCTGCCATGACTCATAGATCACCCATATTTGAAATCAGCGATGTTTACATCGATCAAGAAGCAGCACTTAGCCCAATGGGTTGCACCTACCTTGGCATCGATCTCAACCAAGACAAACTAGATGACTTCTCAATTGCAGGAGCTGAAGTAAGTGCGAACTTAACGCGAGACACTTTGAAGAAGCTTGCTGCAATGCAACCAATCGATGAAATTGATCGTATTGCAAAGACGGTAATGACAGAGCGTCTTGAGTCAGGCCTTGCCTTGCATGATAGCCAAGAGTCATTTGTGTTGTGGAATGTGCTGACATCACCACCTTCAAATGTGCGTTCAATTTTTGAACTTATGCCAAAGAAAACAGATCAAGATTTTGACAACATTGCCAAGCGTTTAGCTGCAGTTGATGCTGCATATAGCTCTTGGTGCGAAACCATCATGACTGTTGCTAAGAGTGGCAAAACAACTGCTCAGCGCCAAGTTAGGGGTGTTATTGAGCAGTTAGATAGCTATGCCAATGGCGGATACAGCGCAATGTGTAAAAACTTTGATGCTGACAAAAAGTATCCAGCCATGCACGAGGCGGCAAAGCTTGCCGAGGCCGCATCTGCAAAGACTGCGAAATTCTTGCGCGAAAATTACTTACCTATTGCAACACCAAATGATGCAGTTGGCGCAGATCGCTATGCGGTGTGGGCCCGCTATTTCACTGGCGCACAGCTAGATCTTCCCACAACATATGAGTGGGGTAAGAAAGAGTTGAAGGCAATCAACGATCGCATGTGGGAGCTTGCAAAAGTTATTAACCCAAGTGCAAAGACGCTCCGTGAGGTTGCTGACACCCTTGAAAATGACCCTAAGTACAAAGTTGTTGGTCCTGAAAACGTCATTAAGTATTTGCAGGATTTCACAGATGCAGCAATTAAACGCATGAATGGTGAGTTCTTTGAAATTGATCCACGTATTGCAATTTGTGAGGCTCGACTTGCACCAGAAGGCAGCGCATCTGCGCCGTACTACAACGGACCATCAGAAGATCTTTCACGACCAGGTTCAACATGGATTCCAATGTTGGGTAAGAATGAAGTGAGTAACTGGCACCTCGTTTCAACTTGGTATCACGAAGCAGTTCCGGGTCACCACTTACAGATTGGAACCGTGGCGGTTGAGAAAGATCGCTTAACTCGATTCCAGAGATCAGCTGCCTGGATCAGTGGCTATGGCGAAGGCTGGGCGTTGTATGCAGAGCGATTCATGAATGAACTGGGTGCATTTGATGAGCCAGGTATTGAAATGGGTTATCTCTCTGCACAAGCATTACGTGCCGCACGAATCGTTGTAGATATCGGAATGCACCTTGAATACAAGGATGACAATGGTGTTGTGTGGAACGCTGAAAGCTCACGCAAGTTGCTCAACGAGCAGGCACTGCTAGATGAAGACCATTCACGCAGCGAAACTGATCGCTACCTTGGCTGGCCAGGACAAGCCATTTCCTACAAGGTTGGCGAGCGCGTCTGGATGAATGCCCGTGAAGATGCCAAGGCGCGGTTAGGTGCTAACTTCAATATGAAAAAGTTCCATAGCTATGCCTTGAAGCTAGGACCAATGGGTCTTGACCCATTTGCGGCAGAAATGAAGTTGTGGCAAGGCCAATAAGTTACTAGATAGTAGGTTTTGAAGTGGGGCGATTTCCGGTGAACTCATCGGAGATCGCCCCAATTTCATGCGTATTTGTCGAAAATAGAATAAAAAAACTCAAGAATTTCTCACAAAGTGGGTGCAAATCGGTCGCGTTTAGTTCACAATTGTGAATGTCGGAGGTCAAAGGAGTTCCTCGAGGATTCCTTATGGCCGATGAATTCAGAGGCCAAAGGGCCTCTCCACATGATCCTCATGGAGGCATATTTCAATGCAACTAGACAGCAACCAATGGAACCTGGTCTATAACGTATTCTCGTTTGGACTAGTTTCAATGCTCGCTACGACCATTTACACACTCGTTTCACAGCAGCGTGTATTGGCAAAGTACCGTTCCGCCCTAGTTATGTCATCGATGGTTACATTCATCGCTGGATACCACTACCTACGTATTTTCGATTCATTCAAGCACGCTTCAGAAAATGGAATGGTCAAGCTTGACGGTTCACAGGATGCATTCAACGAGGCATACCGCTACGTTGACTGGCTTCTAACTGTTCCTCTACTACTAGTAGAAGTTATTGCAGTACTTGCACTAGCTAAGGAAGTTTCACGCTCACTAATCACACGCCTTGTTCCAGCATCTGCTGCAATGATCGCTCTTGGTTACCCAGGTGAAATTTCAAACGATCAGAACACACAGGTTCTATACGGTGTTCTATCAACACTTCCTTTCATCTACATCCTTTACGTACTATTCGTAGAGCTTGGTAAGTCACTTGATCGTCAGCCAGAAGGAGTTGCAGCAACTGTTGGTCGCCTGCGCCTACTACTGATCGCAACATGGGGCGTTTACCCAATCGCTTACATCTTCAACATCGTTGGTGACGCTTCAGCATCATCATTCGTAACAGTTCAGGTTGGTTACACAATCGCTGACGTATTGGCTAAGTGTGTATTCGGTCTAACAATCTTGAAGATTGCACGCATGAAGTCAGTAGCAGAAGGAATGAAGGACGATCACTAATCTTTTGATTAGTAATTAGCACAATATTCCTAAGAATAGGAGTGTCGCGAAAGCGGCGCTCCTATTCTGCTTTCTAGACTAAGCACATGAATAAATCAGTCTCACCCGATAACCAAGACAATAAGATTTGGATCAATAACTACCGAATGGGTGGTTATCTGCTCTTTGCATGTGGACTGATTAACCTTCGATATCAATGGGGCGAGTCCGATATTGTTTCCCGAAGTGCGATGATTTTTGCGCCAGGTGCCTTGATCATTGGTGCCACATTTGTTCCGGCGATGCTCACGATTTTGGCTCGCCGTGAGATCAAAGCATTGCTAGCTATTTCAGGTATTGCCTTGATTGCATTTGCCTTTAGCAATTAAAAAAGGCTTTACTTCCTGAAAGACAGATCAGCCTTTTTCATTTCAGCTGTTAATACTCGAATCGCATTTGGCCCCATGCCATGTAGTTCCTTAACGGCTGCAAGTGAAACTTTGCGCAGATCAGCTAATTCAAATAAACCATCATCAATGAGTGCACGTCTGGCCGGTGCAGCTAGGCCAATCTCACGCCATGCGCCATCTAAGGATTCATAGCGATCTAGATCTGCAGTTCCATTGGTAACAACGCTTTGAGATTGTTGTTTCTTTTCTTCGCGGCGGGCAGCAGCAGCGCGCTTTATTTCAGCGGCTTCCATTTTGATTTTGGCTGCAGATTTCTTTGCCATATGCCAACTGTAACTTCTTAGCTATAGATGTGTGCGGGAGGCGGGACTTGAACCCGCACGTCCGAAGACACAGGTTCCTAAGACCTGCGTGTCTGCCATTTCACCACTCCCGCAAATCCTTACCAAAGCGTTACCGCTTCCGTATGGATAGGGGTCAAGATTAGAGGTAAGTTACGAATGTTCCAAACGGCGAATACGCATAGAAAGGCTTTAAGCCATGTCATTGACCCCAACACCTGCAGATAAGTTCACATTTGGCCTCTGGACAGTGGGCTGGCAGGCGCGTGACCCCTTTGGAGATGCAACTCGTGACCCACTGGATCCTGTCCGCACAGTCAATGAGTTAGCTGCTCGCGGAGCACATGGTGTGACTTTCCATGATGATGACTTGATCCCTTTTGGTAGCGATGACTCTGCTCGCCGCGGTCACATTGATCGTTTCAAAAAAGCTCTTGCTGAAACCGGCATGAAGGTGCCAATGGCGACGACAAACTTGTTTACACACCCTGTGTTTAAAGATGGTGCCTTTACTTCAAATGACAAAGACATTCGTCGCTATGCAATTCGCAAGGTAATGACAAATATTGAGCTGGCTGTAGAACTTGGTGCAACAACATATGTTTGCTGGGGCGGGCGTGAAGGTGCTGAATCAGATGGCGCAAAGGATGCATTCGTTGCACTCGATCGCTTCCGTGAAGCATTTAATACTCTTGGCGAATTCGTAACCGACAATGGTTATGACATTAAGTTTGCAATTGAGCCAAAGCCAAATGAGCCACGAGGTGATATTTTCTTACCAACAATTGGTCACGCACTTGCCTTTATTAACTCACTAGATCGTCCAGAACTTGTTGGCCTAAACCCTGAAGTTGGTCACGAGCAAATGGCAGGTCTTAACTTTGTTCATGGAATCGCACAAGCCCTATGGCACAAAAAGCTCTTCCATATCGACCTCAATGGTCAGCATGGTCCAAAGTTTGATCAAGACTTAGTCTTTGGTCACGGAGATCTAAAGTCAGCATTCTTCTTAGTTGATCTACTTGAGCGTTACAACTACAGCGGTCCAAAGCACTTTGATTACAAGCCAGCTCGCACAGAAAGTGACAAGGGAGTGTGGGAGTCAGCAACTGCAAACATGCGCACCTACCTTGCTCTTAAGGAGCGCGCAGCAGCCTTCCGCGCAGATTCACGAGTTATTGCCGCGATGAAGGAATCAAATATTCCAGGACTATCAGAGCCGACACTTGCTGCAGGTGAGACATGGAAGGATCTTGCAAAGGATTCCTTTGATGTTGAAGCAGCAGGCAAGCGCGGTTATGGCTATGAAGCTATTGATCAGCTTGCGCTAGAGCACTTGATGGGCTTGAAGTAAGCGCCCATTAAGGCTCCTGCAGATAAGTACTAGCTCGTAAGGTTGCCGCGACGAGAGATCGCGTCAACGCCAGCAGAAACAAGTAGAACAAGTCCTGTAACAATGAACTTAATTCCGGCTGCATATCCAAGTAGTCCCATGCCGTTATCGATAACAGCCACGACTAGACCACCAAGGATGGCATCTCGCATCTTTCCTTTTCCACCAAACAGTGAAGTTCCACCAATAACTGCAGCACCAACTGCATAGAGAAGTGTTGAGCTTCCACCAGTGGTTGGAGAAACAGAGTTTTGACGAGATGCAAAGATCATTCCGGCGATAGCTGCAAGTGAAGAACAGATCATGAAGGCTGCAATGCGGATGCGCTTAACATCAATACCTGCGCGACGTGCAGCTTCAGCGTTTCCGCCCACCGCATAAATGTGGCGACCAAATGCAGTGCGACCTAACACGAAAGTTCCAATAACAAGTAGCAACAAGATGACTGGAACAACGTATGGAATTCCCTTGAGGCTTACCAAATCTGGATTGTTACTGCGCTCGAGGTTAAGAGCAAAAACGGCCAAACCCGTAATAAGAAGCAGTCCAGCTGTTTTGATGATCCACAACTTCTTGAGCTCTGTTTTTAATCCCGCTTTGCGACGCGAATTCATCGCTGTAAGACCTGAAAGAACATAGGCAACAGCAACAATTAGAAAGAAGATCCAACTAACAGTTGGAGACATATTGCTGTTTTCAACTGCAAGAATTGTTGGATCCTCAACACGAATAGTTCCACCCTCGCCGGCTAAAAGAAGCAAGATTCCCTGGAACGCTAAGAACGCTGCCAAGGTAACAACGAAAGATGGAATTCCAAGACGTGCAACAAGTGAACCAAGTAGGAAACCTAGAACTGCACCTACTGCGATGCTTGCAGCCAATGCCACATACCAAGGCTGACCTTGATTGGTAATCAAAATAACTAGAACAGCCCCTGTCACACCTGCTGTGTATCCAGCAGATAGATCAATCTCGCCAAGGAGTAGAACAAAAATTAAGCCCATCGCAATAACAATGACCGCTGCAGCCTGGGTAATCAGGTTTGCAAAGTTTCCAGGAGTGAGGAAAACGCTAGACATCGATCCGAAGACAAGACACAGAACGATTAAGCCCAAGATTGCAGGCAATGAGCCAATGTCACCGGCCTTTACGCGAGACCAGTAGTCCTGCGCCGCACCCTTAAGTGTTGGAACCTCAACATCATTAGTCATGCTCATTTTGACGCTCCTGTGTTTGCAGATGGAGCTTCAACTCCAGCGGACTTTCCGGTCGTAATCAATTCAATGACTTGTCGAGGAATAACTTCATTCTTATTTACTTGTGCAGCCATATTTCCTAGATATAGGGCTGCAATGTTGTCTGCAACTTCAAATACATCGTTGAGGTTGTGGCTAATCAACACGACAGCTAAACCATTATCTGCAAGTCGTCGAACAAGGTTAAGTACTTGTTCAGTCTGTGCCACACCAAGTGCTGCGGTTGGCTCATCAAGAATTACTACCTTGCTATTCCAGAGCACTGCGCGGGCGATTGCCACGGTCTGGCGCTGTCCACCTGAAAGAGAAGAAACTGTCTGACGAATCGACTTCACTGTTCGAACACTCAAGCCATCTAAAGTCTTGCGGGCGAGTGCTTCCATAGAAGTTTCATTTAATACTGGTCCGCGCTTTTGTTCGCGACCTAAGAACATATTGTGAACGATGTCTAAGTTATCGCACAGTGCTAAATCTTGATACACAATTTCAATACCAAGTGCGGTCGCATCACGTGGACCACTGATTGAAACTTTGTTACCTTCAAATAGAAATTCACCAGCTTCAGGTGTGTAGATACCGGCGACGCACTTGATGAGCGTGCTCTTGCCTGCACCGTTGTCACCAACAAGTGCGGTGACCTGCCCAGCATGTACATCAAAGTTTACATCTTTTAGTACATGAACCGGTCCGAAGGACTTATTAACTCCTCGTAAGGACAGTAGCGGTGTTGTCATGATCTCCCGATTTCTTCGAAGTGCAATTGCTTGAACTTAATCTATAGAAACTTTCTGTGCCAGTAGGTAAAGCAGTTGCGGCCCGGAGTTTCCTCCGAGCCGCAACTGCTTTCTTTATTACATTTCCTGGCTATATCTGCTTTACAGGTCGGATATTAGAGTCCGTTTGCTGTGCAGAGGTCTTCGATTCCTTCGCAAACTGCTTCGCGAGTCTGGAATCCATCAGCAATAACGTCCTTGACGTTTGCCTTTGTGATACCAACTGGAACCAATAGAACTGAAGGAACATCAACTGAACCATTGTTTACTGATCCTGTAGCTGTTGTTGCTTCTTCGCCGCGTAGAAGTGCGATAGCAAGTGCTGCTGCGCCTTCTGCTTCAGCCTTGATTGCCTTGTAAACAGTGTTTGAAAGGTCTCCTGTAAGGATTGCGCGCAATCCATCAACAGTTGCATCCTGACCAGATACGCAAACCTTGCCGTTTAGCTTGTTCTTCTTTAGAACTGCTACTGCTGCAAGTCCAAGACCTTCGTTAGCTGATACAACTGCATCAAGCTTTCCGCCAGCCTTTGAAAGCTGCTGTTCGAAAATTACTCCACCCTTTGCGTTATCCCAGTCTGGGACAGCTTGGTCATCAACAAGTGTGTAGTTCTTTGAATCGATCAAAGGACGTAGCACTGAATCGTATCCAGCCTTGAAAAGAGTTGCGTTGTTGTCAGTTGGTGAACCGTTCAAGTAAACGATACGTGCATTTGTCTTTCCTGCTGCATCAAGGCAAGCCTTGATACCTTCACCCTGAAGACGACCAACTGCTTCGTTATCGAATGATACGTAGTATGAAGCTGAACCATTAAGTGTTAGACGGTCGTAGTCGATTGTCTTTACACCCTGTGCTGCAGCCTTGTCCTGAACAGCCTTAGCTGAATCTGAATCTAGGTTTACAAGGATTAGAACCTTTGCGCCAGCAGTAAGCATCTGGTCTGCAATTGTTGCGAATTGTTCCTTGTCGCCATTTGCGTTTTGAATATCTACTTTTACTCCTGCTGCATCAAATGCTGCTTGTAGGAATCCGCGGTCAGCAGTTTCCCAGCGGTTTGATGATGCTGCATCAGGAAGGATTACGCCGACAAAGCCGTCAGCTGAATCTGATGAACTTGAGCATCCTGTTAGTACAAGTGCGAATACAGCTACTAGTGCTGTAAGCGCATAACGAAGCTTCTTCATGTATTGACCTTTCGAAGGAGTTAGCCCCCAGGCGAGTTATTCACCCGGATATGTAAGGCACAACGTGGCTAAAAACTACTGGGAATGTCCTGAAAGGTCACTAGATTGGCTGAGAAAAATCACCCCGTTATCTAACGATTAGATAACGCCCAGCCCCGCTCACGATAACCTTGCCTAATGTCATCACATATTGAGATTTTAGAGCGCGAGATCAAGGCTGCCATCAGCCGAGCCATCGCTGCCAGAACCCTCAATGGCCAAGCCCCTGAGACGATCAAGCTGGAGCGCCCCAAAGATCGCGACCACGGCGACTATGCAACTTCTATTGCGTTGCAATTGGCTAAAGCTGCTGGCAAGAATCCGCGCGAAGTAGCTCAAACAATCGCCGATGAACTCAGCGGAGTTGCAGATATATCTAAGGTTGAAATTGCCGGACCTGGGTTTATCAACATCACTTTAAATCGTGCAAGCCAAGCAGCACTCGTTCAAACAATTGTTGCAGCTAAGGGAGATTACGGAAAAGGAGCCGCCCTTTCTGGCGTGAAAATCAATCTTGAATTCATCAGCGCTAACCCAACTGGACCATTGCACTTAGGTCACACACGATGGGCAGCAGTTGGTGATGCACTAGGTCGTGTTCTGACCGCAGCTGGTGCACAAGTAACACGTGAGTTTTACATTAACGATCGTGGAAATCAGATGGATCTGTTTGGTCAATCTGTTGAAGCGGTTGCACTTGGTAATTCAGTTCCAGAAAATGGCTACCAAGGCGAATACATAAAAGATTTAGCAGTAGATGTTGTTGCGCAAAATCCAGGCATTAATGATTTATCGGGAGATGAACGTTTTGTTGCATTCCGAGAGGCTGCATACACATTGCAGCTAAAGGATCAGCAACGAGTACTAGACACTTTCAATACACATTTTGATGTGTGGTTCTCAGAGCGCTCGCTGCATGAGCAAGGCGCTGTTGAACACGGTATGGAAAAGCTTCGGGCACAGGGCCATGTATTTGAAGTAGATGGTGCTGTTTGGCTGCGTACAACAGATTTTGGCGATGATAAAGATCGAGTAATGACTAAAAGCGATGGATCGCTCACATACTTTGCCTCAGATACTGCTTATTACATTAACAAGCGCGAACGAGGCTTTGATATTTGTATTTACATGTTGGGCGCAGATCACCACGGTTATATCGGTCGGCTAAAGGCAACTGCAGCATGTGCTGGTGATAATCCTGAATACAACATCCATGTCTTAATTGGTCAGCTAGTAAAGATCATGGAGGGCGGCGAAGAGGTAAAGCTGTCAAAGCGCGCCGGAACAATCATTACTCTTGAAGAGCTAGTTGAAAAAGTTGGCGTAGATGCCGCTCGTTACACATTGATTCGCTATCCAGTTGATACACCTATGGTGATGGACATTGATGTTTTGAAGAGAAACACAAATGAAAATCCTGTCTATTACGTTCAGTATGCACATGCTCGTATTGCCGCCGTTTTGCGCAATGCCGAGGAGCTTGGTGCTTCACTAGACCTGAAAGATTTCGACCCTGCGCAGTTGGTGCATGATCGCGAGAATGAATTGTTAGGCGCGTTGGCAGAGTTCCCACGTGTTGTGGCAAGTGCGGCTGAATTCCGCGAGCCCCACCGCATCGCCCGTTACCTCGAAGAACTTGCTGGTACGTATCACGGCTTCTACAACGATTGCCGTGTATTGCCTATGGGAGAAGAAAAATTGTCTGCGCTACATACCGCGCGTTTATTACTATGTACTGCAACAAAGCAGGTTGTTCATAACGGTCTAGATCTTCTAGGCGTTGGCGCACCGGAGAGGATGTAACTCATGTGGTCATCTTCTGTCATAACCGGTGCTGAACTTTCAATTGCGGGAATAAGTGCAAAGACTCTTGCAAAAGAATTTGGAACTCCAACATTTTTTCTTGATGAAGCAGATTTTCGTGAGCGCGCACTTGCGTGGGATAAAGCGCTTAAGAATGCATTTGGATCAGATGCTGGCACTGTTTATTACGCTTCAAAGGCTTTTATCTGTACTGAAGTTGCTCGCTGGATCAAAGAAATTGGTATTGGTATTGATGTGAGCACGGGCGGAGAAATGGCCGTTGCTCTCGCAGGTGGAATTGATCCATCAAAGATTGAAGTACATGGAAACAATAAATCAATCGCTGAAATCGAAAAGGCGATCAGTATTGGTGTTGACACAATAGTAATTGACTCAATGTATGAGATTGATCGAGTAGCAGCAGCTGCTTCTAAGTTAGAAAAAGTTCAGCGCGTTCATCTCCGCCTGACTCCTGGAATTCAAGCCCACACCCATGAATCAATTTCAACAGCCCATGAAGATGTGAAGTTTGGTTTCTCAATTGCAAGTGGTGCCGCCTGGGAGGCAATTACTAAAGTCCATTCCCACCCTTCACTAGAACTTCGTGGAATCCATGCCCACATTGGTTCCCAGATTTTTGGATTTGAGTCATTTGAAATACTGGCAGAACGTTTTGTTACATTCCTTGCAAAATATCGTGACGAATTTAAAAAGGAACTACCTGAATTAGATCTTGGTGGGGGATACGGAATTGCCTATTTAGCTGGCGAAAAATCTGTTGATGCCCATGATGCGATGCAAGCACTTGCTACGGCAGTTAAAAAGCATTGCTCAGAATTTAACCTGCAGATTCCACGAGTTTCAATTGAACCAGGCCGGGCGATAGTTGGACCAACCATGTTTACTTTGTATGAAGTTGGCACAGTAAAAGATGTGACTTTAGAAAACGGCACCCATCGCCGCTACATTTCAGTTGATGGTGGCATGAGTGACAACATTCGCCCATCTCTCTACGGGGCTGAATACACAACAATTTTGGCTAATCGAACAAGCACTGCGCCACAAGTTTCGAGCCGTTTAGTCGGTAAGCACTGCGAAACTGGCGACATCGTTATTCGCGAGATTGATTTACCTGATGACATCGTGCCAGGGGATTTATTAGCAGTGCCAGCAACTGGTGCATATGGACGCAGTATGGCTAGTAACTACAACCATGTTCCAAGACCGCCAGTTGTTGCAGTAAAAGATGGAAAAGCTCGCGTAATTGTGCGCCGAGAGACTGAAGCTGATCTGCTTCGCCTCGATATTTAACGCCGATCTAGTCATCTATGAAAGAATGGCGCCATGAACTCGGGCGTCAAGACAATCACTATTGGAATGCTTGGCTGCGGCGTTGTCGGCAGCCAGGTTGCCCGCCTACTCCAAGATGATGAGCAAGAGCTTTCGGAGCGTTCAGGTGCACTACTTAAGTTAAGCAAAGTCGGTGTTCGCACAGCAGGTGCGCGTGATGGTGTTGATTCATCTTTAATTACAACTGACTTACAGTCAATTGTTTCAGATCCAAGCATCAACATCATCATTGAAGTGATGGGCGGAATCGAACCTGCCAAATCTTTGATTCTTGAAGCAATCAAAAATGGTAAATCTGTCATCACCGCTAACAAGGCGTTGCTGGCAACACATGGACATGAATTATTTAACGCAGCCGATGCTGCCAAAGTAGATTTGTATTACGAAGCAGCAGTTGCTGGTGCAATTCCAATTATTCGATCAATGCGTGAATCACTTGCTGGTGATCAAATCACCCGTGTGATGGGAATTGTTAACGGAACAACAAACTACATTCTGACAAAGATGCATGAAGAAGGCCGCGCCTTTGATGAAGTACTTAAGGAAGCGCAAACTCTTGGTTATGCCGAAGCAGATCCAACTGCTGACATTGAAGGACATGACGCAGCAGCAAAGGCTGCTCTGCTTGCCAGCCTTGCTTTTCACAGCACAGTTGTAATCGATGAGGTGTATTGCGAAGGCATTACACGTATTTCATCTGAGGATGTTGCTGCTGCCAAGTCAATGAACAGCGTTATCAAGTTATTGGCAATTGCAGAGCTAACAGTTAAAGATGAGATTTCAGTTCGCGTGCATCCAGTGATCTTGCCTACGGCACACCCATTGGCCTCTGTGCGTAACGCATTTAACGCAATCTATGTTGAATCTGAAGCTGCTGGCCAGCTCATGTTCTATGGGCGCGGTGCAGGTGGTGCGCCAACAGCATCGGCAATCCTTGGTGATTTAGTTGCCGTTGCTCGCCACGCTGCTTATTCAACTGTTGGTTATGGTGAATCAGATTATGCCGACCTTGATATTGCCCCAATTGGCGCGGTGAAATCTCAGTTCTTTGTCCGTCTACATGTTGCTGATAAATCAGGTGTTTTGGCTGCAATCGCGCAAACATTTGCAAGTGAGAGCGTTTCGATTCAAACAGTTCGACAAGCAGGTCTTGGCGCAGATGCCGAACTAATTGTTGTTACTCACGCAGCCTCTGAGGATGCCTTAGATGCATGTGTTGAAAAGTTGAAGAAGATGGATATTGTCAGCAAAGTTGAAAGTGTTATTCGCGTTGAGGGAGCACCTGCCTGATGGGTCTATTTTCTAAGAAGGAATCTGGCGCACACCAATGGCGCGGTGTTATTGAGGAGTACCGTCACCGTCTTCCAGTAAGTGCGAAAACTCCGATTGTTTCTTTGCGCGAAGGTGGCACACCACTTATCTATGCCTGCAATCTTTCAGAACTTCTTGGTAACAATGTGTGGATTAAGTATGAGGGTCTGAACCCAACAGGTTCCTTTAAAGATCGTGGAATGACAATGGCGATCTCAAAGGCTGCAGAAGATGGTGCAAAGGCTGTTATTTGTGCATCAACCGGAAACACTTCAGCATCTGCTGCTGCATATGCCGTTAAAGCAGGAATGCGTCCGGCAGTTTTGATTCCTAAAGGCAAGATTGCAATGGGCAAGCTGGCTCAAGCTGTCATTCATGACTCAACAATTTTGCAAGTAAACGGAAACTTTGATGATTGTTTAATGCTTGCTAAGGAGCTTTCAGAAAACTATCCAGTCGCACTTGTTAATTCTGTTAACCCGTATCGAATTGAGGGGCAAAAGACAGCAAGTTTTGAAGTTGTAGACATGCTTGGTGATGCTCCAGATATTCACGCACTTCCAGTGGGTAATGCAGGAAACATCACTGCGTATTGGAAGGGCTATAAGGAATACAACAAGGATGGTCTTTCAACAAAACTACCGATGATGTATGGATTCCAAGCAGCAGGTGCTGCCCCAATTGTTAAGGGCAAGATTGTTAAGAACCCAGAGACAATTGCAACTGCTATTCGTATTGGTAATCCTGCTTCATGGCAGCAGGCAATTGAAGCCCGCGATGTATCAGGTGGCGTTATTGACTCTGTTACTGATCGCGAAATCTTGAGTGCCTACCGCTTGATTGCAGCTAAAGAAGGTATTTTCGTTGAGCCTTCATCTGCAGCAGGTCTAGCAGGGCTGATTAAATACAAGAAGGCTGGCAAGCTGCCAAAGGATAAGACAATTGTTATTACTGTTACAGGACATGGCTTAAAAGATATTCCTTACGCACTAGAGGCTGCCAAAAAGCCCGTAGTTGTTCCTGTTAACGCAAAGATTGCAGCTAAAGCATTGGGACTTGCGTAAAAAATGAAGCCAACATTTAAGGCACAACCTGTTCAGGTTCAAGTTCCGGCATCTAGTGCGAACTTAGGACCTGGCTTTGACTGCCTTGGATTAGCACTCAATATGAATGATCGTTATATGGCACAAGTAATGGATGAGCCAGGTGTTGATATTGATGTGACTGGAGAAGGCGCAGAAAGTATTCCAACAACAGATAAGAACCTAGTCATCAAGGCAATGCATAAAGGTTTTGATTTCTTGGGTGGTCGCCCGCGCGGTATTGCACTTCGTCAATTAAATGTCATTCCACATGGCCGCGGACTTGGTTCATCTGCAGCAGCAATTGTTGGCGGTTTAGCACTTGCACGAGCACTAGTTCTTGGTGGCAATGAACGCATGAGTAATGAAGATATGTTGAACATTGCTAATGAAATGGAAGGCCATCCAGATAATGTTTCGGCAGCTATCTATGGCAATGCAAACTTGGCATGGCAAGAGTCCCAACGTGGCCACGTTGTTGCGCAATCTCTAAACTTTGAAGTTGATCCACGTATTGGTGTGCTGGCATTTGTTCCATCAACTGAGCTTTCAACCTCAAAGGCGCGCAAGATGTTGCCTGAATTAATCCCACATTCTGATGCGGTTAAGAACTCAAGCAATGTTGCTGTTCTGGTTCAAGCACTGCAGCACCGCCCAGATCTATTGCTCGGTGCAACAGAAGATTATTTACATCAGGCCTATCGCAAGGATGCGATGCCAAATAGTTTTGCTCTCATGACAAAGCTGCGCAAAGCCGGTGTGGCAGCCTTTATTTCCGGTGCTGGTCCAACTGTCTTGGTTCTTCACACTGGCGGGGAGTCAGAGGCTGCCGAGTTAGAGCGTGCTGCAGGGGAGAAGTTCGGCATGATTTCTCTGGGCATTTCACGCACAGGTGTAAGCCTCGTTTCGGCTTAATTTTGCGATTTCGCGTCCTATCCTGCTAACCTTTACACATCTGAACGGCACATCTAGCGGCCAGTAACACATCAGATAATTTCAAAAACAAAAATCCCAGGTTCTTTAGGATTTAAGCCCTAGAACCAATAGTGAAAAGATATTCATGACAACAGAAATTGAACCAGTTCGCTCACAAAGTCCAGAGCTTGCTGCCATGACCCTTCCAAAGTTAAAGACAGTTGCAACTCAACTAGGTGTCGATGGCGCAGCAAAGATGAAAAAGGACGCACTTGTAGAAGCGATTGCTGATTTGCAGGCAAAGAACCGCGAAGCTGCTAAGGCTGAACGCGAAGCACGCCGCGAAGCACGCAACAACCGTAAGAAGGATTCAAAGCCAACGAATAACAATCAGGATTCAGATGATGATGGCGAAGATTCATCGCCAGCACCACAGACAAACAATGACCGTGGTGGTCGCAATGACCGCTTTGATCGCAACGACCGTGGTCGTGGACGTGACCGCAACCGTGACCGCAACCGTGATCGTGCTCCTCGCGAAGAGCGCGAACCAGTTATTGGCGAAGATGATGTCCTCGTTCCAGTAGGCGGCTTACTCGATATTCTTGAAAGCTACGCATTTATTCGTACAGCTGGATACCTCCCAGGGCCAAACGATGTTTATGTTTCATTGCAGCAGGTTCGAAAGAACGGACTGCGCAAGGGAGATGTTGTTACAGGCCAAGTTCGTCAGCCACGTGAAGGTGAAACAAAGCAGAAGTTCAACGCATTAATCACTCTTGAAACAGTTAACGGAATGACTCCGGAAGAGGCACGCAACCGTGTTGAGTTCGGCAAGTTAACTCCGCTTTATCCTCAAGAGCGCTTGCGCCTTGAAACAGAGCCAAATGTTCTAACAACTCGTGTGATCGACTTGATCGCACCAATTGGTAAGGGCCAGCGTGGACTTATTGTTTCGCCTCCAAAGGCGGGTAAGACAATGGTTTTGCAATCAATTGCTAACGCAATCACAACGAACAACCCAGAGTGTCACTTGATGGTTGTGCTAGTTGATGAGCGTCCAGAAGAAGTTACAGACATGCAGCGATCAGTTAAGGGTGAAGTTATTGCTTCAACTTTTGATCGCCCAGCAGATGACCACACAACAATTGCTGAACTTGCTATCGAGCGTGCAAAGCGTTTGGTTGAACTAGGTCACGATGTAGTTGTTCTTACTTGACTCAATTACTCGTCTAGGTCGCGCATATAACATCGCTGCACCTGCATCAGGTCGAATTCTTTCAGGTGGTGTTGATTCAGCTGCGCTATATCCACCAAAGAAGTTCTTCGGTGCTGCTCGTAATATTGAAGATGGCGGATCACTCACGATTCTTGCAACTGCTCTTGTTGACACAGGTTCTCGTATGGATGAAGTTATCTTCGAAGAGTTCAAGGGAACTGGAAACATGGAGTTGATCCTTGATCGCCGTATGGCTGACAAGCGAATCTTCCCTGCAGTTAACGTTGTTGCTTCAGGTACGCGTAAGGAAGAAATCCTTATGGGTTCAGAAGAGCTCAACATTGTGTGGAAGCTACGTCGTGTTCTTCACGCACTAGAACCACAAGCTGCTCTAGAACTGCTACTTGAGAAGATGAAGGGCACAAAGTCCAACGTCGAGTTCTTGATGCAGATTCAGAAGACAACTTCGGGTCCAGACGACTCAAAGTAAGCGTAAATTTCTCAAATGTAGGCTTATCGCTTACCCTTGGGGTCTGTTAACCGTCCGTTTGGTTCACTCAGCAATGAGACCCAAACACGAATATAAGGAATAACCATGAAGCCAGAGATCCACCCAGAATACAAAGACACCCAAGTTACTTGTGGTTGTGGCGAGAAGTTTGTAACTCGTTCAACAGTTGCAAGCGGTTCAATTTATGTTGAAGTCTGTTCTGTATGCCACCCGTTCTACACAGGCAAGCAGCGCATCCTTGATACTGGTGGTCGCGTGGCTAAGTTCGAAGAGCGCTTCGGTAAAAAAACAGCTAACTAGCTTTCTAAAGAAACCGCATCGCAGCCCTAATGGGTTGTGGTCGCGGTTTTTTTATTTCCCTAACCACTACGAATTAGAAAGGAGCAGTCAATGAGTAATGATCGCTTTGCATCAGCACATGAAATGGTGCGCGAATACGCCGAACTAGAAGCGAAGATGGCTGATCCTTCTATCCATGATGATCAAGCTAATGCTCGCAAGCTAGGTCGACGCTATGCCCAACTAGGTCCTGTCGTTGCAGGTTTCAAAGCCTGGAAATCATCTGAAGATGATTTGTTGGCAGCTGCTGAATTGGCTGCTGTTGACCCAGAGTTTGCGTCTGAAATTCCAGCACTCGAGGCAACACGTGATGCTGCTGCAATAAAGCTAGAAGAGTTGTTATTGCCACGTGATCCCAATGATGATCGTGATGTTATTTTGGAAGTCAAAGCTGGTGCTGGCGGTGATGAATCAGCGATTTTTGCTGGAGATCTATTGCGCATGTATATGCGTTATGCCGAAAAGCACAACTGGAAAGTTGAAATCATTGATGCCACCGAAAGTGAAATGGGTGGCTACAAAGATATTTCTGTAGCGGTTAAATCAAAGGGAGTCGCAGCACCTGGAGAATCTCCGTATGCGCGTTTGAAGTTTGAAGGTGGCGTGCACCGCGTGCAGCGAGTGCCAGAGACTGAAAGTCAGGGTCGTATTCACACATCTGCAGCTGGTGTACTTATTTTGCCTGAAGCAGAAGAGGTAGATGTTGACCTGAATATGAATGATGTGCGCGTAGATGTCTATCGCTCATCAGGTCCTGGTGGTCAGTCAGTTAACACAACTGACTCTGCCGTGCGTTTAACTCACGTCCCAACCGGAATTGTTGTTTCTTGCCAGAATGAAAAGAGCCAGCTGCAGAATAAGGAGTCCGCACTTCGTATTTTGCGTGCTCGTCTATTGGCAGATGCTCAAGAAAAGGCTGAAGCGATTGCCTCTGCTGAGCGCAAGAGCCAGGTTCGAACCGTTGATCGCTCAGAGCGCATTCGCACATATAACTATCCAGAAAATCGCATCAGCGATCACCGTGTTAATTACAAGTCAAACAACTTAGATGCTGTCCTTAACGGGGATCTAGATGACATGATCCAAACATTGCTAGATGCCGACAAAGCTGCACGTTTGGCAAACGCGAACTAACATGCTCATCAAAGAGATTCTGCGCGATGCTAAATCGCAGTTAGCTGAATCTGGAATTTCAGAAGTAGATGCAGAGCACTTATTAGCTCACGTTCTTGGTTTGTCCAGAATGGATCTACATAACACTGTCTTAGTTGAATCAACCTTGCTTGGAATTGAAGACAAAGATGTTCTTGAAGAGCAGTTTTATGATCTATTGGATCGCCGACTGAACTTTGAACCGTTGCAGTATTTAACGGGGACGGCCGGTTTTAGATACCTAAACATTGAAGTTGGTCCTGGTGTACTTGTGCCACGTCCTGAATCAGAGTTACTCGTCGAGGCTGTTTTGCAACACATTGAAAACCTGCCAGCACCAGTTAGCGTGATTGATCTTGGCGCAGGATCTGGTGCACTGTCATTAGCAATTGCAACTGAAGCTCCAACAACACGAGTTATTGCGGTTGAAAAAAGTCCTGAAGCCTTGTTCTGGCTCAAGAAAAACGTTTCAGTGATCGCAGAAAATGTGCGGGTTGTTGAAGGCGATGTTGCAGAAGTGTTGCCAGGTATTAAGTGCGATGTTGTTATTGCTAACCCGCCATATGTTCCGGATGCTCAAGAGTTGCCACGAGATGTTGCTGGCTTTGAGCCACACATCGCCTTATTTGGTGGTCCCACAGGAATGGAAATTCCACAAATCTTTATCACCGCAGCTAGCCGTTTGCTAAAGCCTGGGGGAGTTTTGGTAATTGAACATACAGAGGATCAAGGCTCAGCAATTGCGGCTGCACTTGGAGTAGATTTTCTAGAAATAGCCCTGCATGATGACCTAGTAGGTCGACCACGTTGGACAAGTGCGGTGAGGAGGTAGCCATGGCAAAAGATATTGATCTTAAAAAGGGTGAACTCACTCGCCATGTTACTAAGGCTGCCAAGGCAATCGCCGATGGATACATCATCGTTATCCCAATGGAAAATAGTTATGCCTTTGCCTGCGATGCCTTTAGATTAGACACAGTACGTCAGATGCATGTGTTGCGCGGAGATCCTTTGTTTACAGCAGCCCAAGTAATTGTTGGCAGCGTCAAAACTACTGAAGGAATCATTCGCGAGGTAACTCCTGAGATAAAAGGATTAATGAAAAAGTTTTGGCCTGGGATGCTCTCGCTTAACTTGCGACCACAACTGGGGCTTAGCTGGGATCTTGGCGATAACAACCAACTAGATCGTGTCAGTGTTCGTATTCCTCGAGCAAAGTTTGCAAAGGCACTTGCTGCACAAACTGGTCCCTTGGCGATTGCAAGTGCATCTCGCAAGGGGATGGCACCTGCAAAATCTTTAGGCGATATTTTTGTATTAGATTCTGATGTGGCGCTCAAGTTTGACAATGGAAATCTTCGAAAAGGTCCCATTTCTACGGTGGTAGAGGCTGATGAAACCGGTGTTCGGGTGCTGCGCGTGGGAGCCATCTCACTTGCCGAAATCAAAGCTATCGTCCCTGGCGCTACAGGCGAGTAGCCCCATCGCCCTATAGGGTTTGGCCATGTCCGAAACTTTCTATGGCCCAGATTTCAACCTGTTAACCCAGCAGGATCCTGATATCGCTGCGGTTCTTTTATCTGAACTCAAGCGTCAACAGACCAACCTGCAGTTGATTGCATCTGAAAACTTCACATCCCGCGCAGTATTGGCCGCCCTAGGTTCCACTCTTTCTAATAAGTATGCAGAGGGTTACCCAGGCAAGCGTTACTACGGCGGATGCGAAGAGGTCGATAAGGCTGAGTACCTTGCAATTGATCGTGCGAAGAGCTTGTTTGGGGCAGAACACGCAAATGTTCAACCGCACTCAGGTGCATCTGCAAATATTGCTGTCTATCAAGCATTTACTAAGCCGGGGGACACCGTGCTTGCAATGTCCTTGGCACATGGTGGTCACTTAACTCATGGATCTCCAGTTAACTTTTCAGGTAAATGGTTTAACGTCGAGTCATACGGTGTGCGCCAAGACAACGAACTGATCGATTACGACCAGCTGCGCGATCAAGCCATTGCGACAAAGCCAAAGATGATTTGTTCTGGCGCGACCGCCTATCCATCACTTGTTGATTTTGCAAAGATCCGCGAGATTTGCGATGAAGTTGGCGCAATCATGTGGGTCGATGCTGCTCACTTCATTGGCTTAGTAGCCGGTAAGGCAATTCCGTCACCTGTGCCATATGCAGATGTTGTTTCCTTCACAACACATAAAGTTTTGCGTGGACCACGTGGTGGAATGATTTTGGCTAAGGCAGAACATGCCGCGGCGATTGATAAGGCTGTTTTCCCAGGAATGCAGGGCGGACCAATCATGTCTGCAGTTGCTGGCAAGGCAATTGCGCTCGCAGAGTGTGCATCACCTGCTTATCAAAAGTATGCAAAAGATGTCATCGTTAACGCAAAGGCACTTGCAGCAGCACTTGAAGCAGAAGGCATGCGCGCAGTATCTGGGGGTACTGAGACTCACTTGGCACTTATGGATATTCGTAGCACTGGCGTTACCGGCAAGGTTGCCGATGAGCGATGTGGGGCTGCCGGAATTGTTATGAACAAGAACTCGATTCCTTATGATCCTGAAAAGCCAGGAATTACTAGCGGTATTCGTGTTGGTTCACCTGCAACAACTACCCAAGGAATGGGTGTTGAAGAGATGAAGCAGATCGCAACATTAATTTCACGTGCTATCAAAACTGATGATGCAGCAGCACATGCAGCTATTAAAACTGAGGTTCATTCCTTGACTGCGCGTTTTCCTATCTACCAGGCGTAATACTTAGTAATGCGCGAGTACTTAGTAACCCTGCTGATATCGGCTGCTTTGTGTTATCTGATTACTCCAATTGTTCGCTCACAAGCAATTCGTTTCGGCGCTGTTGCTGGTATTCGAGAACGCGATATTCACAGCACACCAACTGCGCGTTGGGGTGGGGTAGCGATGTGGGCAGCAATGGCCCTTACCTTCCTCATAGTTAGCAATCTGCCACTTGTTGGAAAATCCCTTGGCCATGAAGCACAAGGAATATTTCTGGCAGCAACATCAATTGTTTTGCTCGGAATGGCAGATGATCGCTTCGAACTAGATGCGCTCACAAAACTTGCCGGACAAGTCTTTACAGCTGGCATTTTGTTGCTCTATGGAATCCAAATTTTGTGGCTTCCTATCAATGGTGTGATTACCTTGCCACCAAGCATCGGACAGCTACTAACAGTGCTTATTGTTTTAGTTGTCATTAACGCCGTTAACTTTATTGATGGAATGGATGGCCTTGCAGCAGGAGTTGTTGCGATCTCAGGTATTGCCTTTTTCGCCTTTGCCTATCTATTGGCTGTTGATTACGGCTTTAGCCGCGCAGGTGCACCATCGCTCATAACAGCGGTTTTAATAGGTATTTGCCTTGGTTTCTTGCCCCATAACTTAAGCCCAGCAAAGATTTTCATGGGCGATAGCGGATCGATGTTGCTTGGTCTTTTGCTATCAGTCTCTGCAATTACTTTGACGGGCCAGGTTGATCCCAATGCAATCTCTGCTGAAAAACTAGGACCAACGCTGTTGCCACTTTTACTTCCATTTGCAGTCCTTGCAATTCCATTTTTAGATTTAGTGCTTGCGGTCAGCCGTCGAATCAAAGCTGGTAAGTCTCCTTTTGCACCAGATAACTTGCACCTGCACCATCGATTGTTAAGTGCAGGTAATTCAACCGGCCAGACAGTTTTAATTGTGTATTTATGGACTGCAACAATTGCATTTCCGGTAACTGTCTTGGCTTTTGCCCCATGGTGGATTGCAGTATTGACTGCACTGTTTTTTGCATTACTAAGTGCAGCTGTTATGAAGTACAGAAAGAAAGTTGCGGCATGAGCCAGCCAAGTAATGAGTCGCAATTGTTGCGAGGGGCATTTGTTCCAACGCTCATCGCGAGCATTGTTGCCATCGCTGACATCTGCAGTTGTTCAGGGGAAGAGTGGATTTTTAGGGGCACTGCTTGCACAGTTTGTAGTCATAATTTTCTTTGTCATTCACATCGCAGTCTCACGCATGACTCGTAATCTGGATCCAATTTCAACAATGGCCATGGCGCTGTTTTCTTACTTTGCCAAGCTTTTTGCGCTGGGGATTTTGTTGTGGGCCATCGCCAAGTACACAGACCGGGCCACCATTAACCGAATCGCGTTCGGGGTCACCGCTGTAGCTCTTACGATCGCCTGGCTATGGGGCGAGATTGCCAGTTACATGAAACTGCGCCTACATTTACCTCTGCCCGCAACCAACAAGTCCGTCAACTTGATTAGAAGGAGTCCCCATGGCAAATCGCGATGAGAATGCAATGTGGTCCATCTTTGGATACCTCTTATCTGGCCTGATCTTCTGGGGCGGCAGTCGGGTACGGGCTGGACAAGTGGTTGGACAAGGGGATATTCACCCTGATCGGCATGCTCGTGGGAATCAGTGGGGCCATCTACCTGGTCTGGCTCCGCTTTCGGCCGCGAATAGTCCAGCGAGCCACGCTCAATCTCACAGTTTCCAGACCCATTTCGATTTCTCATAAATAACCCCTCTCCCATAGGGTTGCTCCGTCTTCCCGTTAGATCGACCAACTTAATTGGCCTGTGAGGAGTGTGCGTGCGCGTTCTAGTGCGTTCTGCTGAAGGTGAAGGATTCGTCCCACCTAGCACCAAAGACTTCGAACTTCCTCCAATTTTTGGTGACAATGTTTATACGACAAAACCAATTCTTCTTGTCTTTCTCTCTGTAATTTTGATTTCAACATTCTTTATTTTGTCAGCGCGCAAAGCAGCAATTGTTCCAAGCAAGTTCCAGTTCGCTGGTGAATCTGTGTACTCATTTGTGCGTGAAAACTTGGCAAAAGAGGTTATCGGTCACGAATTCATGCGTTTTGTGCCATACCTATTTACCTTGTTTACATTTATTTTGGTGAACAACCTCTTCGGAATTATCCCGCTGATTCAGTTCCCAACAATGTCGCATGTTTCATTCCCATATGTTTTGGCGTTGTCTACTTATTTGGTTTTCCACTACGTAGGAATTCGCAAGCAAGGTGCATTTAAGTACTTCAAGGAAATCTTGTTTATGCCTGGCGTTCCAAAGGCTGCATACATTTTGATTACACCTCTTGAAATTCTTACCTTCTTTGTCGTGCGTCCACTTACGCTTTCACTTCGTCTTTTTGCAAATATGTTTGCGGGCCACTTGTTGTTGCTCGTGTTTATCTTGGGTGGAGAACATCTACTTCAAGGTGTTATTGGTTTGAAGTTGATCAGCCCATTTGCCTTCGGTATCGGCATTGTGTTGACCTTCTTTGAATTCATGGTCCAATGCTTGCAGGCGTACATCTTTACTCTGCTCGCAGCTCTATACATCGCCGGCGCCCTTGCCGACGAGCACTAATAGGAAATAAGGAGAAATAAATGGAAGGCACACTCAACCTTGTTGGTTTCGGCCTCGCAGCAATCGGTCCTGGTATTGCAACCGGACTTATCTTCGCCGCATACATCAACGGCGTTGCACGTCAGCCAGAAGCACGTAGCGTTCTACAGCCAATCGCGTTCCTAGGTTTCGCGCTTGCTGAAGCTCTCGCACTCTTCGGTCTCGTACTCGCATTCGTTCTCTAATTAGAAGATTTATTTAAGGACAACTGATGCAATTTGTTAACTTAGCCGCGGAAGGCAAGGTCAACCCTTTAATTCCGCACACAGCTGAATTGATTGTGGGAGCCATCGCGTTCACCCTTCTATTCCTTGTGCTTCGTAAGTTCGTTGTGCCAATGTTTGAAAAAGCATTCACAGCACGAACAGAGGCAATTCAAGGTGGCATCGAGCGTGCAGAAAAGGCGCAGGTTGAAGCACAACGCGCACTTACTCAGTACACCGAGCAGCTATCGAAGGCACAGTCAGAAGCACAGACACTTCGTGAAGAAGCTCGTGTTCAGGGCGCAGCAATTATTGAAGATCTTCGTGCCAAGGCACAAGAAGAAGCAGCTCGCATCACAGCAACTGCTCACGCTTCAATCGAAGCAGAACGTCAACAAGCAGTTACCTCACTTCGTAATGAAGTTGGCGCACTAGCTGTTGAACTTGCTTCAAAGATTGTTGGAGAAGCACTGGATGATCAAGCTCGTCAATCACGAATCGTTGATCGTTTTCTTGAAGATCTAGAGAAGAGTAAGTAAATATGAGAGCTCACTTCGGAGGCAGCAGCCGTAAGTCACTTGTGGCTTCACGTGTGTTACTTGATGCTGCCGTCAAAGGCGCAGATGCAAAGAGTGCATCTGCTGTGAGCTCTGAGCTTTTCTTTGTTGCAGATGTACTCAGCACAAACATTGCTGTGCGCCGGGCACTTACCGATCCATCTCGCGATGGCACAGGCAAAGGCAGCATTTATCTCTGATCTACTAGGAAAAAAGATCGGCGCACTTGCACTTGGTTTAGTTACCGAGCTATCAAGCCTTCGCTGGTCATCACCAAAAGATCTTGTACTAGTCGTAGAACAGCTAGCAATTGAGGCAGAAGCATCAGCTGCCAATATCGCAGGCGAACTTGACCGCGTAGAAGATGAAATTTTCACAGCTGCTACTGCCTTTGCTAGTTCATCAGAACTTCGCAAGGCGCTGACATCAGATGCTACGAATGCAAAGGCGACCTTGGTTGCCGACATTCTCAAGGGCGCATCTGGTTCGACTGTAAAGCTGGTTTCACAGATGGTTAATGCTTGGAGAGGTCGCAGCATTGAGTCAGCATTTGCTGATTACCAATGGGCACTTGCAGCACGCCGCAATCGCGTGATCGCACTTGTTCGAGTTGCCACACCAATTACCCAAGCACAGCTAGATCGTCTTACAACATCATTAACAAGCAAGGTTGGACAACCTGTCCGCATCAACGTTGAAATCGATCCTTCAGTTATTGGTGGGGTTTCAGTCAAGTTCGCAGATGAAATGGTTGATGGTTCAGTTTCAAATCGTTTGGCGGGGGCCGCACGCGCTCTTGCCGGAAGCAAATAAAGGGAGAAACACATGGCAGACCTAAAGATCAATCCTGAAGAGATTCAGGGTGCCTTAGCGAACTTCGTTAAGTCATACGATCCAGGCGTTGCAGCTCGCGACGAAGTGGGAACCGTTACTCAAGCAGGCGACGGAATCGCACGTATCGAAGGGCTGCCATCAACGATGGCAAATGAGTTGTTGCGTTTTGAAAACGGCACACTCGGCCTCGCACTCAACCTAGACGTCCGTGAAATCGGTACCGTTATTTTGGGTAGCACAACAGGAATTGAAGAAGGAACATCAGTTCGACGTACAGGTGAAATTCTTTCTGTACCAGTCGGAGATGGTTTCCTAGGTCGCGTTGTTGACGCACTTGGAAATCCAATTGATGGCAAGGGTGAAATCAAAGCTGAAGCACGTCGTGCACTAGAACTCCAGGCTCCCTCTGTAGTTCAGCGCCAACCTGTTAAGGAACCTCTTGCAACCGGTATCAAGGCGATCGATGCGATGACAGCGATTGGTCGCGGACAGCGCCAGTTGATCATTGGTGACCGCCAGACTGGTAAGACTGCTGTTGCAGTAGACACAATTATTAACCAGAAGGAAAACTGGAAATCTGGCGATAAGAAGAAGCAAGTTAAGTGTATTTATGTTGCTATTGGCCAGAAGGGTTCAACGATTGCTGCAGTAAAGGGCGCACTCGAAGAAGCTGGCGCAATGGAGTACACAACAATTGTTGCTTCACCTGCATCAGATCCAGCAGGTTTCAAGTACCTATCTCCTTACACAGGTTCTGCAATTGGTCAGCACTGGATGTACAAGGGCGAGCACGTTCTTATCGTGTTTGATGATTTATCAAAGCAAGCTGAGGCTTACCGTTCAGTCTCACTTCTACTTCGTCGTCCACCAGGCCGCGAAGCATACCCAGGCGATGTTTTCTACTTGCACTCACGTTTACTAGAGCGTTGCGCAAAGCTTTCCGATGAATTAGGTGGCGGTTCAATGACCGGTTTGCCAATCATCGAAACAAAGGGAAATGACGTTTCTGCGTTCATTCCTACAAACGTAATTTCAATTACTGATGGTCAGGTCTTCTTCGAAACAGATTTATTTAACGCCGGTGTTCGCCCAGCGATCAACGTAGGTGTTTCTGTTTCTCGCGTAGGTAGCTCGGCACAAACTAAGGCGATGAAGAAGATTGCTGGACGTCTGCGTCTTGACCTTGCTCAGTATCGTGAACTCGAAGCATTCGCTGCTTTCGGTTCAGATCTTGATGCTGCATCAAAGGCTCAGCTTGAGCGCGGTGCACGTATGGTTGAACTTCTAAAGCAAGGTCAGTACTCGCCATATTCATTGGAACGTCAGATCGTTTCAATCTGGGCAGGTACTACTGGAAAGCTTGATGATGTCGCAGTTGCAGATATCCGTCGCTTTGAATTAGAGCTACTGGACTTTATCGCTCGTGAACGCAAGGAGATCAACACTGTTATCTCTGAAACTAAGCAGCTAGATGATGACACCATTGCAAAGATGACTGAGGCTGTTGAAGCTTTCAAAAAGCAGTTCAAATCGTCTGTAACACACGCTCTTAATGAAGCTCCAGCTGAAGCCCTAGATGGCGAAGGCACAGAGCAAATTACAAAGTTTGTGCCACCGGCGGTGAAGAAGTAACTCATGGGTGCCCAACTCCGCATTTATCGCAGACGCATGCGATCTGTTAAAGCGACCAAAAAGATCACGAAAGCAATGGAGTTAATCTCTGCTTCTCGTATCGTTAAGGCGCAACAACGGGTTGCAGCGTCTACTCCTTATGCAAATGAGTTGACTCGTGCGGTTTCTGCAGTTGCTTCATACTCTTCAACGGTTCACCCGTTGACCACACCAAGTGAGAATCCAAAGCGCGCTGCGATTTTGATTATCTCTGCAGACCGCGGAATGGCTGGTGCGTACTCAAACAATGCAATCAAGGAAGGCGAACAGTTAGCAGCTCTCCTTCGTGAACGCGGTCTTGAGGTTAAGCCGTATCTAGTTGGTCGCAAAGCCGTTGGTTACTACAAGTTCCGTGAGCGCTTCATTGCGGGTCAATGGACTGGTTTTTCAGATAACCCAACATATGAAAATGCAAAAGAAGTCGCAGATTCATTAATCAAGGCCTTCATCGCCGATGCTCAAACCGATCCAGATGGCGTCGATGAGATTCACATTATCTTTACTGAATTTAAATCAATGCTTATCCAAAATGCTATGGCAAAGCGTCTGCTTCCTCTAGAAGTTGTAGAAAGCGATGCACCAGTTCCAACTGGATTGCTACCTATGTATGAATTCGAACCTAATGCAGGTGTAGTGCTTGACGCGCTACTACCTCGATACATTGAGGCTCGAATCTTTAACGCGATGTTGCAATCTGCAGCTTCAGAGCATGCAGCAAGACGTCGCGCAATGAAGTCAGCAACTGACAATGCTGATGATCTAATCAAGTCTCTAACTAGACTTGCGAACGCGGCTCGTCAGGCCGAAATTACTCAAGAAATCAGTGAAATTGTTGGCGGCGCAGACGCGTTGGCCTCAGCTAGTGCAGGGAGTGAATGATGTCGAACTCAAAAAATGGCCGCGTAGCTCGCGTTATCGGACCGGTGGTGGATATTGAATTCCCCGCTGATTCAATGCCCGCGATCTTTAATGCGCTACATGTAGAGACAACCATGTCGGGTACTACTCGTACCTTGACACTTGAAGTTGCTCAACACATTGGCGATAACCTCGTGCGCGCGATCTCAATGCAGCCAACAGACGGAATGGTCCGTGGCGCAGAAGTTTCCGATACAGGAGCTGCAATCTCAGTTCCTGTTGGTGATGTAACAAAGGGTCACGTGTTCAACACACTTGGCGAATCACTAGATGTTCCAACCTCTTCACTCGACATCAAAGAGCGTTGGCCTATCCACCGTGATGCACCAGCATTTGATCAGTTGGAATCTAAGACTGAGATGTTTGAAACCGGTATCAAGGTTATCGATCTACTCACACCATATGTAAAGGGTGGAAAGATCGGTCTATTCGGTGGTGCAGGTGTTGGTAAGACAGTTTTGATTCAGGAGATGATTTACCGTGTAGCTGAAAACTTCGGTGGTGTATCAGTATTTGCCGGTGTTGGTGAGCGTACTCGTGAAGGTAACGACTTGTTCCTTGAAATGACAGAGACCGGCGTTATCAATAAGACAGCCTTAGTCTTCGGTCAGATGGATGAACCACCTGGCACGCGTCTACGTGTTGCTCTTTCAGCGCTAACAATGGCTGAGTACTTCCGCGATGTTCAAAAGCAGGACGTGCTTCTGTTCATCGATAATATTTTCCGTTTCACACAGGCAGGTTCTGAGGTTTCAACACTTCTAGGCCGTATGCCATCTGCTGTGGGATACCAGCCAACATTGGCTGATGAAATGGGTCAGCTACAAGAGCGCATCACATCAACACGTGGTCACTCAATTACATCTATGCAGGCAATTTACGTTCCTGCTGACGATATTACAGACCCAGCGCCACACACTACTTTCGCTCACTTAGATGCAACAACAGTGTTGTCTCGTCCAATTTCAGAGCTTGGTATCTACCCAGCTGTGGATCCACTTGACTCAACTTCACGCATCTTGGATCCACGCTATATCGGAGAGCACCACTTCCGTGTTGCTAACCGCATTAAGCAGATCTTGCAGCGTTACAAAGATCTACAGGACATCATTGCAATTCTTGGTATTGATGAATTGTCAGAAGATGACCGCGTACTCGTAGGCCGTGCACGTCGTATCCAGCGCTTCCTTTCACAGAACACATTCGTTGCGAAGGTGTTTACAGGACTTGATGGATCATTCGTTCCTCTATCAGAGACAATCGAAGCATTCGAAGCACTTGCAGATGGAAAGTACGATCACATTCCAGAGCAGGCATTCTTCATGTGCGGTGGTCTTGCAGATGTTGAGCGCAACGCAGCCGAACTAGCAGCAAGCTTGGCTAAGTAAAAACATGACACTTAAAGTCGAACTCGTATCTCCAACAGAGCGCGTATGGTCGGGTGAAGCTACATCAGTTTCTGCTCGCACCATCGAAGGTGACATCGGTGTTCTCACCGACCACGCACCACTCTTTGGAGTACTTGTCGACGGTCAGGTTGTAATTCACGGCACAAATGGAGAGAACAAAGAGTTTAATGTTTCAGGTGGATTTCTTTCAGTTTCAAATAACCGTGTATCAATTCTTACTGAATCAATCAAATAAGAACTATTCTCTAGTTACTTGAGCTCCAAGGCTTTGTAACTGTTCGGCAAAATTTGGATAGCCACGATCAACGTGGAAAGCCTGATCTACAGTTGTTTCACCTTCTGCAACTAATGCAGCCAAGATCAGACCAGCACCTGCACGAATATCGTGTGCTTCAACTGGTGCCCCAGAGAGTTCTTCCACTCCGTTAATTGATGCATGATGACCATCTACGCTTACTTGAGCACCTAATCGGCTCAATTCATTCACAAACATGAAGCGGGATTCAAAGACATTTTCAGTCACTAATGAGTGCCCATCGGCAATTGAGTTCAAGGCAATGACCATTGGTAGTAGATCTGTGGGAAAACCTGGGTAGGGAAGTGTTGCCACATCAATTGCTTGTGGGCGCTTATCCATCTTCACACGGATGCCATCGTTGGTGGATGTAATAATCGCACCAGCAGATGCCAACTTTTCAAGTGGTAGTTCTAGATGTTCTGGTCGGGCACCATGAATTGTGATGTCACCACGTGTCATTGCAGCAGCAAATGCCCAGGTGCCGGTGATGATGCGGTCGGTAATAGTTGTGTGATCGGTTGGATGCATAATGTCAACGCCAGTAATGGTGATCAACGGTGAACCAAGTCCCTCGATCTTTGCACCCATTGAAATAAGGAATTCGCCAAGGTCAACGATGTCTGGCTCGCGGGCAGCGTTTTCAATTGTTGTTACACCCTGTGCTAACACTGCAGCGGTCATGATGTTTTCAGTTGCGCCAACACTTGGGAAATCTAATTCAACAGGTGCTCCAGTTAATCCATTAGGAGCTTGAGCAATTACATATCCATGTTCGATGTGGGCTTTAGCACCCAGTGATTCCAGACCTTTGATGTGAAAATCTAAACCGCGAGAACCAATTGCATCTCCGCCCGGCAAGGCAACATCTGCTTGGCCAACACGGGCAACTAGTGGACCCAAAACATTAATCGATGCTCGCATCTTTCGGACGAGGTCATAATCTGCGCGATGTAATGGTTCTTGTGGGACGGTGATTGTGACGGTGTCTGCGCCACGAACGACTGTGCAACCAAGTCGGGTTAAAAGATCGGCCATGATGTCTACGTCAACAATATCTGGGACATTGCGGATAGTTGTTGTGCCAGCGGCCAGCAAAGAGGCTGCCATCAGCTTCAAAACAGAGTTCTTGGCACCTGTTACACCGACTTCTCCGCGCAGGGAGGTTCCGCCAACTATGCGGAAGCGATCGTGGGATGCCATGGGCGCAGTCTACTTATAGGCTAGGCACATGGTTAATTTAACGCGTATTTACACAAAGACTGGCGATGACGGAACTACATCTCTTGGGGATATGAGTCGCACCTCAAAGAATGACCCTCGCCTTGAAGCCTATGCCACTGTTGATGAAGCTAACTCAGCAATCGGTGTTGTGCTCTCAACAGATCAATTAACTGATGCGGTTCGTGCATTGTTAGTGCGCATTCAAAATGACATGTTTGATGTTGGAGCAGATCTTTGCACACCAGTTGTCGATGCACCAGCTTTTGAACCACTTCGCGTTCTCGAATCCCAAGTTACATATCTTGAAGAACAAATCGATCTTTATAACGCCGATCTTGAGTCTTTGCGTTCTTTTGTTTTGCCATCAGGAACCGCTGCTGCCGCCCACCTTCATGTGGCTCGCACAGTAGTTCGTCGCGCTGAGCGTCGTACATGGAATGCTATTCACGCATTTGGTGGTGGAGTTAATCCTTTGACTGCAAAATACCTAAACCGTTGTTCTGATCTTCTTTTTGTTCTTGCCCGTTATGCAAACAAAGAAATTGGCGATCAGCTGTGGGTTCCAGGAGCCAATCGCTAAGGAGCAATTGTGTAGGTCGTTGAAGGAACTGTTTCTACAGGTACATCTTTACGGCATACAGCTTTGATGTTTGAGACGGTATGACCTAGTTCAATTGGTTCACCGCTTACTATCAAAATCGTTGTGTATTTCTTTGACCACGTTCTACCAAATGTTGTTCGAACTGTGCCGAAGAGTTTTATTGTTTTATCTTCAGGAGATGTCACACCTTTAACATTTGCCGTTACAACCCACCAAGTACAGCCGGTAACAGATGCAACCTGAACTGCACCGCAAGAGTACTTCTCACAAACTGGCACACCATCTACGGTCTGGGCTAAAGCCTTGGTTAAAACCTTGTCATTAGAAGCTAATCCAACTAGTTCTTTTGCAGTTGGAATCTTTGCGAATGTATTTCCATCTTTACTCTTAATAAAACCCTTAGGAGGCCACACTGGAGATGGCGAAGGAGTGATCTTTGCTTTGGCTTTAGCCAACGACGTCGTAGAAGCAGCACCAGCAACTGGCATACACACCAAAAGCGCCAGAAATACAGCAATAACCTTCTTAATCACGATCCCACTTAAACTTTCTAATGCTAAAGAAGATTCCAATTGCTAACCACACCAGAAGAATCACAACCGTTCTGCCTGTTTCCCAGCTCTTTGCAACCTCTTGGCTCGCAAAAGAATCAGGCAAGAAGACCGAGCGCATACCTTGTGTGAGCCACTTCAGGGGGAATATAGCCGCAACTTGTTGCATCCAAGTTGGCAACTGAGTAAAGACAAAGAAAACACCACTGAAAAACTGCAGGATGATAACGATGGGGGAGACAACAGCAGATGCACCGCGTCCGCTTTTAGGAACAATAGAAAATGCGATTCCAAGTGCGGTTGAACATGCACTGCCTAACAAAACAAGCCAGGTGAAAGTAATCCACTTATTGATATCGGTTGGTAGTTCAACCCCGAAGAACAAAATGCCAAAGCCTAGAAGTAAAAGAATTTGAATAACCATACTGACAAAGATCAGGATGGCCTTACCAATGAAGTAACTAGATGCTGGCATCGGTGTGCCACGAAGTCGCTTGAGCGCACCGAAGTCACGCTCTAGTGGAATTGTGATGGCAAGTGCTTGGAAACCTGTATTTACTAAGCCCGAGGCGATCATTCCTGCCAAAAAGTATTGTGAAAAGGTAACACCGGGTGCAATTGTGTCTTTAAATACTGATCCAAAGATGGCAAGCAAAATAACGGGAAAAAGTAAGGTAAATACAACAGATTCACGCTGACGTGCAAATTGTCGGATCTCTAAGTTGCCGCGTCGAATACCTAATGAAAGGGCACTAGGAATTTTACTCATGCGTGCCCCCAATCATTTCAAGATAGATATCTTCAAGAGATGGGCGTGAAACAACCAGCTCTGGAACTTCTCCGCCAAAGCGTGATGACAACTTGGTTACTAACTCTGTTGGGTTATCAGATCGTTCGGATTTAATGGTGTCGCCGTCTCGCCAGGAAACTGTTGCTTGAGAAGTGGCTCGTCCACCAAGTTCAGCAGGGGTTGAAACTTCGATAATCACACCGTTATTTATAACAGCCACACGATCAGCTAAAGCTTCAGCCTCATCTAAGTAATGTGTGGTCAGCACAATTGTGGTTCCATCTGAGCGTAGTGTCTGGATTAATCCCCAGAAAGATCTACGTGCTTCAGGATCAAAACCAGTTGTCGGCTCATCTAAGAAGAGCAGTTCAGGATTTCCAATAATTCCAAGTGCCACATCTAAGCGACGTCGCTGACCACCTGAAAGATTACGAATGAGAGCATTTTCTTTTTCTACTAGACCAACGGAATGGATTACTTCATCCACATTTCTAGGGTTTGAGTAATATCCACTGAAGTGATCAATTGTTTCTAGAACCGTTAGATCACCGGCATCGGCAGAGCTCTGCAAGACAATTCCAATGCGATCTCGCCAGAGACGAGATTCATGCCCACGAGTTTGAGGATCAAAACCCAAAACTGAAACAGTTCCAGAATCTCTAGTTCTAAAGCCTTCCAGGATTTCGACAGTAGTTGTTTTTCCCGCCCCGTTTGGGCCGAGCAGAGAAAAGATCTCCCCTTGTGCGATTTCAAGATCTAATCCGCGCACGGCGTGAACATCGCCGTAGCTTTTCTTAAGGCCTTTTACTTCGATGAGGCTCATGTGGCCACTTTACTATGCGAAAATACTCCTGTGAGCCCGCGTAGAAACTACCCCAAGAAGCGGGTTAAGCCTGAAGAACCTCGGGAAATCAATATCGCATCGACTGGTGAGAGCACAGAAGAACATAGCGATGGTACTTATATTGTCAGACGCTTAACAGGATCAGGTTCCACAAAGCCGTATCGCTGTCCTGGGTGTGATCAATTGATTCCTCTTGCAACTCCACATGTTGTTGCTTGGCTTGAATATGATGAAGATGGCCGCCGTCATTGGCACACAGCCTGTTGGGCAAAGAAAGACAAAAGGCGCCCTAATACTGAACGCACTCGCAACGCTCCTCGTTTTTAACCTAAGCGACCCTTTAACAATTTTGTAGCTTTCACAACAAGTTTGTCATCTTTTGCACGGCGCTTAAAACTTAGAAACCTTAGGGGGATATTAAAGCGAGTGCGAACAACAGTGCGTGGGTAGGTGTATTCAAGTAATCCTTCAGGCCCATGCACGCGTCCATAACCGCTGTCCTTTACGCCACCAAATGGAACAGATGAGATTGCTGCAAATGAAAATGTTGAGTTAATTGCAACCATTCCGCAGTTTAGTTGCGAAGCAATCTTCTTACCTTGGCGCTTAGACCAAACATTGGCACCCAATCCATATCGTGATGCGTTAGAAAGTTCGATGGCCTCGTGCATATTTGCCACACGATTAACAATAATGATTGGACCGAAGGTTTCTTCGCGAATAGCCGCAGATGATTCAGGGACATCCACCAAAATAACTGGTTGCACAAAAGGTACTTGGACAGATTTGAGCGAGCCATATGCAAATTTTCCGCCGTCTTTGATCGCAGCTTTGATGTGGGATGAGATAACAGAAATCTGGGAAGGCATTGTTGCTGGCCCATAATTTCCATCACCAGGTGCACCAGCATGGATACTGCCAGCAAGTGCTACAGCCTTTGCAATAAAGGAATCTGCCACTCTTTCATCAACATAAACACGTTCTGCGCCAATACAGGACTGGCCGGCATTAGCCATTGCAGACCAAATCGTTGCATCAACTGCGCGATCCAAATTGGCATCTGCCGCAACAATTACTGGGTCCTTTCCACCACATTCGGCAACTATTGGCGTTAAGTTAACTGCACACGCTGCAGCTACTAACTTGGCAGTTCTAGTTGAGCCGGTGAAAGATAACTTGTCTACTCCGCTCTTGCATAAGGCATTACCTGTGTCAGCTAAGCCTGTAATGGTTGTGAAGATGTCCGCAAAAGGTGCAACGGCGTTAAAACTCTCTTCTAGCCACACGCCAACTCCAGGTGTGTACTCACTTGGCTTAAACACAACTGTGTTTCCTGCAGCAAGTGCGTAAGCGATAGATCCAACAGGAGTAAAGATTGGATAATTCCAAGGGCCAATGACTCCAACAACACCAAGTGGTGATCGTTCAACTGTTGCTGACATATTTGCCATCAGCGCACCTGGGGCGCGATAAGAAGTTCGCATGATGTCTTCGGCATGTCTGGCAGCCCAGCCGATGTGGCTTACCGCCAAGGATGCTTCAAGCTTTGCATCGCTAACTGGCTTGCCGGTCTCAAGTGAAATGAGGGCTGCGATTTGATCAACGTTATTGATAATGTACTTGCTCCAGGCCAACAAAACCTTCTTGCGACCTGAAAAACCTAACGTGGCCCATGCGGTACTGGCATGACGTGCATGACCAACAATTTGCGCAACCGACTTAGCTGAATGAATTGGATAAGTTCCAATAGGCTCACCAGTAACTGGGTTATAAGAGTTAAAAGCTTTGGTTGATCTGGAAGTAGTAGCCATGTGAACAAGCCTAGTCGGGTATAGATAGGATTTGAAGTATGAGCCAGTCAGTTAGATCGAGCAGTGTCTTTGATTCTGTTCGAACTCCATTTCATGTCATGACTGTTGACGGCATTGATTTAATTGGTGAGGTCGCTGCACCGATTGGCCCTTCAAAGGGCGCTCTCCTTTGCTTGCATCCACTGCCAACTGCTGGCGGAATGATGGATAGCCACATATATAAGAAAGCGGCTAACCGCTTACCTGCAATGGCAGGAATAACTGTTGTTCGCTTTAATTCTCGTGGAACATCGAGTGAAGCAGGAAGTAGTACTGGAACATTTGATAATGGAGTTGCTGAGCACTTCGATGTTGAAGCAATGCTTTCGTACTGCTTTGATACTTTGAAGTTAGACAATCTTTGGGTAACCGGCTGGTCTTTTGGAACTGACTTAGCTTTGCAGCATGCAAAAGATCCTCGACACAAAGGGTTAATTTTATTGAGCCCACCATTGCGCACAACAACAGAAGAACAACTCAAATATTGGAATACAGATCCACGTCCGATAACTGCTTTTGTGCCAGAGCTAGATGATTACCTTAAGCCAGATGCTGCACGCCAAAGATTTGCAGTTATTCCCGCGATGAAGATCGTTGCTGTTGATGGAGCTAAACACTTGTGGCTTGGCGAACCATCAGTTCACCGCATTTTATCTGAGATAAACAGCATCGTGACCGGTGCACAAGCGCCGCTTCCCACTGAGTTTTAACTGTTATTTGCGCGAGGAATAACCACTTCATCAAGAATCAAAATGATGGATGCCGCTACTGGCACGGCTAACAATCCACCGACTAACCCCAATAAAGAAGAGCCGATGAGCGCCGCAACAATTGTTACTGCACCAGGGACATTCAGGGCTCGCTTCATGATTCTCGGGGTAACGACATAGTTTTCAATTTGTACATAAACAACGTATGCAACAAAAGCGATTGCACCGATCACTACGGATTGAGTTAGCGCAATTAAAGTGACGATTGTTGCGCCGATGAAGTGGCCAATAAGCGGAATAAGTGCGGCTACCAGGACAATCATTCCGATCGCAAATGGGGAGGGCAAACCTAAGATTGTCGACAGAATAACTACAAAAACGGCAGCCATTGCGGCAATCAAAATCTGGCTTCCAACGAAAGCACCAACTCTTGCGATAATGGCGTTAGTTAAGACTCCAACACGATCTCTGCGGCTGGCAGGAACCAATGAAAGTCCAAGATCAACTGCCTGAGGCAATGATGTGATGAAGTACAAAGTGAGAACCAAAACGGTCAGCGCTGTAAAGAAGCCGGATAATACAGATTTTCCAACTCCGATGACGCCACCGAATGTACTGATAAGTAAAGTCCCATCAGAGGAAATAGTTTTCAGTTTTTCTTGCAAAGTATCGATAAGTCCAAATTGAGTATTGAGCTGATTGATAGTTTCATTTTTCATCAGGTCCTGTAACAATTGCGGTGCACTCTCGATCAAATTTGTTCCCTGGCTAATTACAGGTGGAACGACAACTAAGGCAAAAAAGATGACAAATAGAATTACCGAAGAGAAAATTACTGTCACTGCTGTGCTTCGAGACATATTACGTTTACGCAGGGCTTCAACAGCAGGGTTCAAGCCAGTTGCTAAGAACAGGGCAATCAAAATCAAAACAAAGATTTGACTTGCACTAGCCAAAGCACGCATCAAGACAATCGCAGTTAGTGCCCCGAGAGTTGCAATAAACCCGAAGTAAAAAGGATGGGATTGATTGATTGGTTTACCCAAAATTCCATAATCAGCTGACGCCTTTGGGGGCTTAGGGGAGCGAGCGGTAGCTTTCTTGATTCTCTGTGTAATTGCCATAGAGATATTCTAAAGTGCATAGATCACTAAGAATGAACCGTGGTGTTCATGTTCTGGAAACATTTATGAGGAACAATACCGACCATGGCACTGCGTATTACGGGTTTAGGGGAGGAGATCGCCTCTGTCGCTGGCCTGCCATGGCACCTACCATTGGAAGAGTGGCCAGAAGATCCAGTACTTGCCGAAAAGCGCGGAATTTCGCGCCACGTTGTGCGTCTTGTGCGAGCAAGTAGTGACCCAGATGCTGTCGTTTATGCAGTTAAGGAAACTGTTTCGGAGTTTGCCAACCGTGAATATGTGATTTTGCGCCAACTTTCTCAAGCAGGTGCACCGTGTGTGGAACAAGTTGCCGTTGTTGAGGGTCGTACAGATGCACAGGGTGAAGAACTTCCTTGCGCAATCGTTACTCGATTCTTGCCCTACTCATTGCCATATCGAGTTTTGTTGTCAGGTGCGGTAACTGCTAATGAAATTACAACGATGGCAACCGCGCTTGCATTTCTCCTGGTTCGTTTGCACCTTTTGGGATTTTGGTGGGGCGATTGTTCTTTGTCCAATACTTTGTTTCGCCGAGATGCTGAAGGTTTTGCAGCATATTTAGTAGATGCAGAAACTGGTGAGTTTCAAAAGAGTTTAAGTGACGGACAACGAGAGCATGATCTCGAGATTGTGCACTTTAACGTTGCCGCCGAATTAGAAGACCTTGCCTTATCCGGGGTTCTATATCCCGGTATGGACCCAGTGCGAGCAGCTGAAGCGGTGATCCGTCGATATCGCAGACTTTGGTCAGCACTTAAAGAGCCTCAGCTGTTAGATCCTAAGGATCGACATGCAGTAGAAAGTGCAATGCGCCAACTTCACGATCTTGGATTTGCCGTCGAAGAGGTTTCAGTAACCATTGATGGAAGCACGCAAATGCTTTCATTCCAACCTAAGTTGGTTGCAGCTGGATATCACACACAACGTCTGCGCGAACTAATGGGATTAGAAACTGAAGAGTTGCAAGCCAAGAGATTGCTTGCATCATTTGATCGCTATAGAGCGCGTGAAAACACTGACGGATTGTCTGCTCAAGTAATGGCACAACGTTGGCTAAAGGAAGTCTTTGAAAAGGTAATCTCACGAGTTCCAGATCATATGCGTGGGCGTGTGGAGCGAGCACAGATGTTCCACGAAATCCTCGAAAACCGCTGGTTTTTAAGTGAAAAAGCAGGCTATGACGTGGGACTAGAAGTCGCAACAGATAATTACTGCGCCGAGATTTTGCCATCGCGTCGTGACTCAGGTGTCGACATAGTTCTTGGGTAGATAGGATGGCATCATGAGTTTGCCACCTAATTTCGGGCAAGCCTTTGATTTAAGTTCACTTACTAAACCAAAGGTAGATCCTTCATTGCCAATGCCAGGTATCGAGGTCACTGTTGAGAACTTAAGTAATGAAATCCTGCCACTTTCCTTAGTTCGTCCAGTTATTGTGTTGATGTGGACATCTCGAAGTCCTGAATCTGTTGAAATGATAAAAACTCTTGGAAAGCTCGAAGTAGATTACAAAACTGCTTTCTCACTTGCACGAGTGGACATCGATGCAAACCCTGAGGTTGGTCAAGCTTTCCAAACTAAATCAGTTCCATATGCTGTAGCAATTATTGCCGAACAAATGGTTCCATTATTTGAGCAGGCTTATCCCGAAGCTCAAGTAAAAATGGTTATTGATAAAGTGTTGACACTTGCATCTGAGCAAGGTGTCGGGGAGGCACCAGTAGAACAAATCGAACCTGAAGAAGCAGATGCTATGAACGCCCTTGAATCTGGTGATTATGTCGCAGCTGAGGCCGCATATAAGAAGTGGCTTGCAAGAAAACCTTCTGAAAATTTAGCAAAACTAGGTCTGGCACAGACACAGTTACTGATCCGAACAGAAGGTTTGGACCTCAATACTGTCATAATGCAATCTACTGCCGCGCCAACAGATATTGATCTTCAATTAAAGGCTGCAGATGTTGAGATTGTTAATGGAGGAGTTGAGGCTGCATTCACTCGTTTGCTTCATGCAGTGAAGGCAACGCAGGGGGAGGATCGCACAAAAATCAAAAATCATTTGCTAAATCTCTTCGCCTTGGTCGATCCATCTGATCCACGACTTACGGCTGCTCGAAAAGAGTTAGCGAGTGCCTTATTTTGAGCCAGAGCATTGATGCTAAGCACGAACTCAATCTCATCAAAGGGCTTTTCTTTCTATTTGGCCTGTTGATTATGTCGTGGGTTCCTAGATTCCCAGAAGTCAAAGCAAATTTGAATCTGACTAATGGTGAATTTGGTTCGATTGTCAGCATGGGCGCAATAGGAAATCTCATTGCGCTACTGACTGTGGGTCACTTGGTTCACAAATTTGGAGCCCGTTGGATATTGCATATCGGAGCTTTTCTACTAGCTGTCAGTCTGGCTTTCTTGACCCACAGCACTTCAAGTCTTCTTTTTCTAATCTATATCATTGTTCAAGGCGGTGCTATTTCGGCCTTCCACATCTCAATAAATGCGCAAGGTTTCTTCTTCCAAGATCGTACTAAGCGACAGATCATTACTCTTTTGAGTGGTTTCTGGAGCAGTGGTGCACTCATTTCATCAATGATTGCAGGATTGTTGGTAGATCGTGTCGATTTGGGCACTTACACCAATTTTTTATGCAGTATTTGTTTTATTCTGATGACCTTGATCATTATTAGAATCTCGCCAAATTTAGTTAAGGCCGATGTAACTCCCGATTCACAGCACAGAGCCCGAGATATGTTTAAGGGCTTTGAGATTGATGTACCAGTCTCAGCCGCGCTGCTCTTGGTTATCATGCTTGAGTATGCAGTCAGCGACTGGGCGGCAATATTTGTCAAAGAAGACATGAAAATTCTTAGCGGAATTCACACTCTTCCCTACATCCTTTTCACACTTGCAATGATTATCGGGCGATTAAATCTACATAATTTATTGCCCCGCTATTCCATCGATTTCCTGATGGTGCGTGCTTCATTACTTTCAGGCTTGTCTTTCATTGTAGGAATAATTGCCGTGAGTGTTGTTGGAACCTCTAATCAGATTGTTGTTCTAGTTATTCTTTCAATTAGTTTTACAATCGCAGGACTTGGCTCATCCTTCTTAGGGCCATCAGTTATGAATGCGGCAAATACACGCTCAAAGTTTCCCTCCAGCGTTGTTATTGGCCAAATCGGAGTTATTAACATTGCCCTCGTCTTTGTGATGCGCTGGGTAATCGCTTGGACGGCACAAGTGACATCACTTTCTATCGCATTGTGCATTCCAGCTTTAATGTTGCTAGCAGTTCCTATATTTTCTAAGATTTTTAAAAAAGCTTAGATCAACCTGAACCTTCTGTGTTGCCAGCATCTGCTGCCGAGACATCATGAATACGATACTTTTCCATAGCCTTTGTTACAACGCTCGTCTTGATGTCACCTTGATCAGATAGCTGCTGCAATACGGCAATGGCGATTGATTCTGCGTCAACATTGAAGTGACGGCGAAGTGCGCCACGAGTGTCCGACAAGCCAAAACCATCAGTTCCAAGTGAGTAGAAAGGTTGCTCGACCCATGGGGAGATCTGGTCCTGTACAGCTCGCATGTAATCACTAACGGCAATTACTGGGCCACGTGCACCATCTAGCTTCTTGGTGATGTAGGCAGTTCGCTTGTCATTTGGATTGAGCAGGTTGTGGCGATCTGTCTCTAGTCCATCACGGCGAAGCTCATTCCATGAAGTTACTGACCACACCGAAGCATTAACGCCCCAATCATCTGCAAGAAGCTGCTGCGCCTTGATTGCCCAGTTAACTCCCACACCTGATGCCAAAATCTGCGCGTTCTTCTTGCGTGATTGTGGTGCGGGTGAGTACAAATAGATTCCCTTGAGTAAGCCATCAACATCTAGGTTTTCAGGCTCTGCTGGGTGAACATATGGCTCGTTGTAAACAGTTAGGTAGTAATAAATGTTTTCACTGTTCTCACCATACATACGACGTAGACCATCTTTAACAATGTGTCCAAGTTCAAATGCAAATGCTGGATCGTATGCAACAACTGCTGGGTTAGTCGCTGCAAGTAGCAGTGAGTGACCATCTTCGTGTTGCAAACCCTCACCGTTTAGTGTTGTGCGTCCTGCTGTTGCACCAACAACAAATCCTCGAACTAGCTGATCTGCTGCAGCCCAGAAACCATCTCCTGTGCGTTGGAAACCAAACATTGAATAGAAGATGTAGATAGGAATCATTGGTTCGTCATGAGTTGAGTAAGAAGATCCAACTGCAGTAAATGAAGCAACAGAACCTGCTTCATTAATTCCTTCATGCAAGATCACACCGGAAGTTGATTCCTTGTATGACAACATTAATTCGCGGTCAACTGCTGTGTACTTCTGACCATGAGGAGAATAAATCTTCATTGATGGGAACAATGAGTCCATACCAAAGGTGCGAGCTTCATCAGGAATGATCGGAACAATGCGTGCGCCAAGTCCAGGATCCTTAACCAGATCCTTGAGCATGCGAACAAAAGCCATTGTTGTGGCGATCTCTTGATGACCAGAACCACGCTTAACTGATTCATAGACAGAGTCATCAGGCATTGTGAGTGGACGTGATTGTGTGCGACGACGTGGAATAGATCCACCTAGTTCGGCGCGACGCTCTGCCACATACTTTGCCTCAGGAGAATCTGCTGCTGGCTTGTAATAAGGAGGTAAGTACTTATCCAAGGCAGAATCAGGAATATCTAGATGCAATGTGTCACGGAACTTTTGAATATCTTCCAGAGTCATCTTCTTCATCTGGTGGGTTGAGTTACGACCTTCAAAGTGTGAGCCAAGTGTCCAGCCCTTAACAGTCTTAGCCAAGATAACTGTTGGGCGACCATTCTTGGCAGTTGCCGCCGTGTAGGCAGCAAATAGCTTCTTATAGTCATGTCCGCCGCGCTTTAGGTTCCAGATTTGATCATCAGACCAATTAGCAACCATTGCAGCGGTGCGTGGATCGCGACCGAAGAAGTTATCGCGAACATACTTTCCAGATTCAGCCTTAAATGTTTGGTAATCACCATCAAGGGTTTCATTCATCAACTTAACAAGTGCGCCTTCGCGATCTTGCGCTAGCAATGGATCCCAACCGCGACCCCAAACAACCTTAATAACGTTCCAGCCTGCGCCACCAAAGATTGATTCGAGCTCTTGAATAATCTTTCCATTACCGCGCACTGGACCATCTAGGCGTTGCAAGTTGCAGTTAATAACAAAAGTTAAGTTGTCTAGCTTTTCTCTTGTAGCAAGACCAATAGCACCTAATGCATCAACCTCATCGACTTCACCATCACCAAGAAATGCCCAGACGTTTTGATCACTTGTGTCTTTGATTCCGCGGTTGTGTAAGGTAGCGGTTGTAACGTGCTTGATAAATTGCATTCAGTGGTCCGATACCCATTGACACAGTAGGGAACTGCCAAAAATCTGGCATCAAACGTGGGTGAGGATAAGAAGAAAGTCCGCCACCTGGATGTGACAGTTCTTGACGGAAACCATCTAACTGATTTTCAGATAAACGTCCTTCAAGAAATGCACGTGCATACATTCCAGGACTTGCATGCCCCTGGAAGAAAATCTGATCTCCGCCACCTGCGTGATCTTGTCCGCGGAAGAAGTGGTTAAAACCAACTTCATAGAGTGCAGCCGATGATGCATAAGTTGAAATATGTCCGCCGACTCCAACACCTGGACGCTGTGCACGGTGGACCAACATTGCAGCGTTCCAACGGTTAATGCGGCGAATCTTGCGTTCTAAATCTTCATCTCCTGGAAATGGAGCTTCATGTTCTGGAGCAATGGTGTTGATGTAATCAGTTGCACGAAGGGCAGAAATTCCTACATTTTTTTCGCGTGCATGTTGTAACAAGTTGAGCATTAAGTAGCGAGCACGCACTGGGCCAGCAGCCTTGAGGGCAGCATCAAAAGAGGCTCTCCATTCAGCCGACTCAGAAGGGTCTGTATCGACTAGCTGTTCAATATTGAGATCTGGCGCCTCGAAGTTTTCGCTCATGTGCCTATTCTTGTCTGTACTGCCCCGTAAGTCGAAATCCAAAAGGTGTGAAATTGAGCCAATTCCCCCTTGCGCTCTAGCCCGGCATTGTGTGGACTTAGCCTGTGCCTACACGGATGGGATTTGCCAAGGATGACCTGGTTCTAGAGGTTGGCCTTGATAGCGATTGTGATTCCACAATACGAGACCAGATTATGGCCATTACCGGCACCACATTTCTTGAAGATGCCGCATCTGAAGTCGTTGATGCCGTCCTCCTGTGGTGGCGAGATGGCGATGGCGATCTAGTCGATGAATTAATGGATGCACTTACATATTTATCGGAAACAGGACCAATCTGGGTCTTAACTCCCAAGGCAGGTCGCGATCTCCATGTTGAACCGAGCGATATTCAAGATGCGGCACCGATTGCAGGGTTAAGCCAGACTTCAACAATTGCGCTCGCAGGGGATTGGTCAGCAACTCGCTTAGTGGCACGCAAAGCGGGCAAGAGGTAAGTTTTATCCATGACAACAATTGGACAAGTAGCACCAGATTTCACAATTCCTAATCAGCATGGAGAAGCGGTTTCACTCTCTTCTTTCAAGGGAAGCAAAAATGTTTTGCTGATGTTTTACCCATTCTCATTTACCGGAACATGCACAGGCGAGCTATGTGCATTGCGTGATGATCTTTCATCATTTCAAAACGATGATGTGCAAGTTTTGGCAATCTCATGTGATTCACCATATGCCCAACGAGTCTTTGCTGAAAAAGAGGGATATGAATTTCCAGTGCTGTCAGATTACTGGCCACATGGCGCAGTTGCAAAGACATATGGAGTCTTTGAAGAGTCAAAGGGTTGCGCACTTCGCGGCAGCTTCTTGATTGATAAAGCAGGGCGTTCTTCGTTGGGAAGTAAAGAATGGTTGGGCTGCGCGTGAAAACGCAGATTACAAGGCGGCAATCGCTGCTCTGTAAGCGTGATTTAGGAAATTGTGGGCTCGTAAGTTAAGATTTGAGTCTGCAATATCGGGTGCTTAGCTCAGTGGTAGAGCGTCTCGTTTACACCGAGAATGTCGGGGGTTCGAAACCCTCAGCGCCCACCAGTTCAAAGGGAGAAAAGAGTAAATGAAAGCATCTCCTAGCGACCAACGCTCGATTTTAGATATTCAGCGCTTTGATCAGCAGGCAACTTCACTTCGCCACAAGGCTGCAAACCTTGCCAGAGCTTGCAGATTTAGCCAGCACAACAGTTAAGGCAAACAACGCTCGAGATCTGCGCATTGCGGCAGAGACTGAGCTAAGTGATGTTAAGCGTGAACTACTGCGCGCCGAAGGTGATGTTGAGCAAATTGTTATGAGAATTACACGCGATGAAGCACGACTTATCGGTGGCAGCGCATCGCCAAAAGAGTTAGAACAGCTCCAACACGAGGTTGGCACACTGGGTGCAAGACGCTCAGAGCTTGAAGAGGTAGAGCTTGAAATTATGATGCGGGTAGATGCGATCAATGAACGCATCACAACATTAAAGGCAGAAGAGGCAGAACACGCTGCTGTCATTGCTGACCTTGAGATCCGCAAAGAAAATGCCATGGCCATCATCAACAATGATTTAGATGCAATTGGTAAAGATCGCAGCCAGACCTTGCAGAGCATTGAAAAAGCTTTAGTTGATCTGTATGAAAAAATCCGTGACACAACAGGAGGCGCAGGTGCTGCAGCACTTGCTGGGGGAGCGTGCGGTGGCTGTAATCTTTCAATCAACGCTGTTGAACTAAAAAGAGTTTCAGATTTAGCAGAAGATGAAGTGGTGCGCTGTGAAGAGTGCCGCTGCATCCTGGTGCGTGGAGTTTAAATGGCACGTCACTTTCACTTAACTGCAGATGGTGGATCGCGGGGCAATCCAGGACCTGCTGGATACGGAACTGTTATTACAGAAAACGGAAAAATCATTGCAGAGCTTTATGATTTCATAGGCGTTGCAACTAACAATGTTGCTGAATACAGCGGCCTTATTGCTGGTCTGACAGCGATAAACGAACTTGATTCAACGGCAACTGTTGATGTGAAGATGGACAGCAAGTTAGTAGTTGAGCAAATGTCAGGACGCTGGCAGATAAAGCACGCAGACATGCGCGTTTTGGCTCAGTCTGCACGTTCTGCTCATAATCCATCGCTTGTGACATATTCATGGATTCCTCGTGATGAGAATTCACACGCAGATCGTTTGGCCAATAAGGCACTTGATCAGCAAGCAGGTGGTGGGGAAGTAGTGCAGATTCAGCAGAATTACCTGACTGAGCGTTTGCTTTCTACTGAAAAAGCAACGACTATCTATTTGATTCGACATGGTGAGACAGTACTGACTCCCTTTAAGAAGTTTTCAGGAGATGGTCCCCTTAATCCAGAGTTAACAGATATTGGATTAGCTCAAGCCGAAAAGGTTGCTGCAGCTGTTGCAAAGTTAAATCCAGAGGTAATCATCGCTTCACCACTTAAGCGCACAACTCAAACGGCAGAAGCGATCTCTCGCACAACAGGACTTCCTATTGTTTTTGAAGAAACCTGGATTGAGTGCTCATTTGGAATATGGGATGGTTTATCAATAGATGAAGTTAAAGAAAAGTATCCTGCTGATTATCAAGCGTGGATTTCTTCAACTGGGTTTGCTCCTCCAGAAGGGGAGTCATATGACAACGTTGCTCTCCGAATAGATGCAGCCCTTAATCAGATTGCAGCCGAATACCCAGGTCAAAGAGTTGTTGTTGTTACTCACAACGGAACGATTAAGAGCGCAGCCAAGGTTGTTGTCGGTGCACCAGCAGAGAGCATTTTCCACATTGATGTTTCACCATGCTCAATCACAACGGTGAGCATCTGGCCAAGTGATGGTTTACGAGCCTTGCGCAGCCTTAACGAGCAAGGCCACTTGCAGTAATTATTTAGTAACGCGGTAGGTGGCAAGTGTTGAATCACTTGCATATGCAATTCTCACACCAGCCTTTTGTGTTGCAGCCAAACCATTCACAATCTGTTCTGTCAGTAACTCACCAGGTGCAACAACTGCAACACCTGGGGGATAAGGCGCGATTAAGTCAGCGCTAATACGGCCAATGGCAGCTTGGGCAGATACAAACTCAGTATCTGCAAAGTAAGCATCACGCATAGAAATTGCAACGGTTGGCACAACAGACCAACTAAGAGAGGTTTGTGTCTGTCTAGTTGGTCCTTGCAAAGATTTCAAAACTGGAACAAGAGCGTTTTCAAGAATTGTGAAGTCCTCTGCAGTATCTGCCAATGTGGCTAGGAAAACGATGGTGTCGCGATCTGCCATCTCGACACGGATATTGGCTTTCTGCAATTCTTTTTCAACATCGACACCTGATAAACCAAGGATGTTTGCGCGCAAGACAATCTTTACGGGATCAAAGCGGCCAGCTGGAAAGTCAGCTGCATTAAGAAATATCGTTTCAGCAAAGTTTGATTGGACGGCAGTCTTAAAGGAGTTGACGAGAGAAACAAGCTCACCTGTTAACTGATCTCCTCTGGTCTGAAGTAATGCGCGCACACCATCAATTGATGCAAGTGGAGCACCGGCAGGAGAAGTTGTGTGAGTTGTTTCAAAGCTTTGTTCAATGCGATCTAGGTTCAGAAGTTTTCCTTGTGCTAACAACAAAGCTGAGGCGCTGTAGCCGGGCAACGCTTTATGAACACTAGTAATGAGCGCATCTGCACCTAACTGCAACACATGCTGAGGAAGCTGTGAGTTAAATCCGAAGTGGCCACCCCAGGCAGCATCAACGATTACTGGGATTGAATTTTCATGCGCTTTTTTAATCAGTGCAGATAACTCTGAAACAGTTCCCAGGTAGCCAGGCTCAGTAAGCAATAGTGCAATTGGTTTTTGATCTAGAACTCTCTCAAGTTCTGAAACCGGAATTCCTGTTGGAACACCCGTTGCTTGATCGATCTCAGGTGTTAACCAGATTGGTTCTAGGCCAGTTAGAACGAGAGCGCTAAGAACTGATCTGTGGGCGGTGCGAGTAACTGCAACTGTGTCACCCGGCTTACCAAGGGCCAAGATGATTGCTTGGTTTGCATGAGTTGAACCACCGGTTGAAAAGCGCGCATAGTCTGCGCCCCATAGTGATGCTGCTAACTCTTCAGCCTTCTTTAATGTTCCTTCAGTAAGTTTGATTTCATCTAAGCCACCATAGAGCGGAGTATCTGTATCAACTACAGCCCCTAGGCCCTGATCTAAGCGGTGAGCCTTTTGCTTGTGACCTGGAATTGTGAATGCTGTGCGCTGGGTTTCGAAGTAGCTCAAGTAGGCATCTAGTAGCGGTGCGCTCTTTCTTAACTCCGAGTTCATGTTCGAAGCCTAACCAATGGACTGGCGAGTAGGAAATGATGGCTTAGACTTTACCCATGACAACACTTACCGCATTGACTCAAGAGCGTCGGTTGGTTACCGCAATACCGGGACCAAAATCTCTCGAGGCGCTACAGCGCCGCAGTGAGGCCACATCTGGGGGACTAGGTATGGCGATTCCCGTCATAATCGAGCGCGCAAGTGATGCAATCCTTTTGGACATCGACGGAAACCAGATCATCGATCTTGGTTCAGGTATTGGTGTTACTAACGTTGGTAACGCAGCTTCACGCGTTGTTGATCGTGTTATAGATCAGGTGCAAGCATTTACGCATACCTGTTTCACAGTTGCTCCTTACATGGGCTACATCGAAGTATGCGAGAAGCTCAATGCGCTAACGCCCGGCACATTTAAGAAGAAGTCACTTCTTGTTAACTCAGGTGCTGAAGCAGTTGAGAACGCAGTAAAGATTGCCCGTCATTACACAAAGCGCCAAGCAATTGTTGTTTTCGAACACAGCTATCACGGCCGTACGAATTTAACGATGTCAATGACTGCAAAAAACATGCCATATAAGGAAGGCTTCGGCCCATTTGCACCCGAGGTATATCGCGTGCCAATGCCTTACTCATTCCACTGGGTAGGCGATCAAGCAACTATTACTGAAGATGCAATCGAAATGATTACACACAAAATCGATAAGGAAATTGGGGCACATAACGTTGCCGCAATTATCATCGAACCAATTCAGGGTGAAGGTGGATTTATCGTTCCACCAAAGGGTTTCTTGCCAGCGCTGTCTAAGTACTCAACAGATAACGGCATTATCTTTATCGCAGATGAGGTACAGACTGGTTTTGCTCGCACAGGCAATCTATTTGCCGTTGAAAACGAAAACGTTGTGCCAGACATGATTGTTACAGCCAAGGGCATTGCAGGTGGACTTCCACTTGCAGGTGTCACAGGCCGCGCAGAAATCATGGACTCAGTTCACGTTTCAGGTCTTGGCGGAACTTATGGTGGTAATCCATTGGCATGTGCTGCAGCACTTGGCGTATTTGAAACTTTGGAAGCTGAAAAGCTTGTTGAGCGTGCAAATCACATTGGAAAGATTCTTGGTGATTCACTACGTGCAATGCAGGCTAAGTATTCAGTGATCGGTGAAGTGCGCGGTCGCGGTGCTATGCAAGCAATTGAACTAGTTGAGCCAGGCACAAAGACACCTAACACAGCAGCAATGAACGCAGTTGTGAAGTATTGCCAGAGCAAGGGTGTTCTTGTTCTTACAGCTGGCACATACTCAAACGTTGTGCGCTTCTTGCCACCAATTGTTATTACAGATGAGCTTCTAAAGGATGCACTAAGCGTTCTTGATGAAGCATTTGCATCTCTCTAAATACCTGAAGCGTGACCTTCACAACGAGGGTCTGAACCAAAAGCAAAGGTTCCATTAGGCAACACCTGCATTATTTGCACAGATGAACCATGTCCCCATGCGGCCAGTGGTGCGGCATCAATGAAAGATCCGCCTTGTTTCAAGATTGAAATCGCTGCACTTACAGCCAATGGCTGACTTGCCGCAGCTCCACCATTTTTAGCGTAGACAACGCTTCGGCCCGTTTGCATCCGTGAACTGTGGCCTATTTTTAAAGGGATTACAAGAACACCAATATCTCCTCTATCCTTTACACAGAAGAGTCGCCCGGATCACCGCGTTGTCGCAAGACACCGAGGAAAGTCCGGACTTCGCAGAGCAAGGCGGTGGGTAACTCCCACCCGGAGCAATCCGCGGGAACAGTGCAACAGAAAGTAAACCGCCAACGAAAGTTGGTAAGGGTGAAACGGTGGTGTAAGAGACCACCAGTAATTGCAGAAATGCAGTTAGCTATGTAAACCCCGCCTGAAGCAAGACCACGCAGTTGGCGTTTGAGAGCTGCTCGCTCGAGTCAACGGGTAGGTTGCTTGAATCTGTAAGCAATTACAGATCTAGATGGATGGTGATCCCTCGCAAGAGGACAGGATCCGGCTTATAGGGCGACTCTTCTTTATTTTTAGTTACTGCGGGTAACTGTGGCTTTATGACATAACATTTTCAAGGATGGATTGGTAGTAAACGGGACTTGGTTAATCACCAGGTCCCTTTTGCTTTGCTCAAAATTCTGGATTTGTGCAATAATTCGCCTAACAATCGCTTGGTAGTAATCGGGACTTGGTTAATCACCAAGTCCCTTTTGCTTTGTGTAGAAACTTTTATCCACAGATGACTTACTCACCTCTTTTTCACTCCGATTTTAGATCTAACTTCGCTTCCGTGATGGGGGCGTGTTGTGATTGGCAGCCTGATTGTTTACTAAGCGATTGGAGCGGGTTCAAATCCCGTCGCCTCCACCACAGTCTTAACTGTTTCAGCTCGATCTATTGGTAATGGTCAAAAGAGCTGTAGCAGTTTTGCATGGAAGGGCCTCGAGAGATCGGGGCCTTTTCCAATTCTTAAAGCTTATAGGGCGCTTCTTTGAATCGTTTATGTCCCGACTTCTAGTTGGCAATTGGGATAAGCGAGACTGCAAAGATCTGCCACGCTAATAGGGATTTAGCTCCAAGACTTAGAATCAAGTATGTTTTTTCACCAAACATGTAGTTGGTCCACTTACCCACTCCGCGATACTGCAGCCACTGATTCAAACCAAAACAGAAAAAGAAGAGAGCTTGAACGATCATGATGAGGAAAAGACCGTCAGGAGCATCATCTAAAGGAATTTGAGAGATATTTACCGACATTGCTAGCCAAGGAGTTAGGCCAACAAGTGTTCCAAACCAGAATGGCATCATCGTGGTTGTAGTACGCCCTGGAGGATTCATCTTTTCTTGCAACCATCCAAAAAGAATCATTGCAATATTTGCTCCAACGACAGCTATTAATGCGGCAAGGGTCAAAATTCCCCAGTACATGCTAATAATGGCAACCATAAGTGAGGCACTAATTGAATACTCTGCCCAACGAAAGCGATTGATGCCATTCTTAAGATCGGATTCATATGTGTTTCGAGCAAATGTTGATGTTAGTAAATGGTCTAGGCCAGCAAGAGCTAGAAATGCAGCCATTACCCAACCAATGCGTACTTCAAAAAGAGTTGAAGTTACAAGACCCTCGGTGCCTGGAGGGCCAGCAGGTGTGGAGTCTAAAATCTTGATTGCAAAATTATTTGTGAGTAGTAGTACCGCTGCAGCTTGGCCAAGGTGTAAGACAGTGAGGCCGATATTCCACTTGCGAACATTGGCGAGTTTCTCGGGAGTTACCCCAACTGCTACAACTGTGTTTGTTGATGACATGAACTACTCCTTAGCGATGAATTTCTAGTTTTAGTGTGTTGAATTGCTCTGGCACAAGTTTGTCATCTGATGTATGAATTCTGCCTGATGACACGCTTTTATTAGCTGTCAGCCCCGTCATTATGGGCATTGGCTGAGAACCGTTAGGAGTCTTAAATCACCTTTTTATTGCGTGTTTTTATGAAATAGTCCATAAAAAAGTGGAAACTGGTAAAGTCTTCATAAGCACTGTGTGGACAGAAGCATTCATCTGCATCTGATCACTCTTCGATTAAAACTGCACTTCATCAACTCGAGAAAAGAACTCTAAATGTTCAAGAAAATCTTCTTTATGATAGCCGTTATTTCGCTTCCATTCTTCAGTCAGTCTGCAACCGCAAGTACACATTCCAGTACTCTAAAAAATCTGGGTATGAATGAAATTATGTTTGCCCAAGGCATGATGCCACACCATCAGCAAGCGATAGAAATGTCCAACATGGCCCTAAAAAATGGTGCCAGCTCAGAAGTAAAGAAGTTGGCTAAGGGAATCATCGCTTCGCAAGGAAAAGAGATAAGTCAGTTGAAGTATTGGCTGACAGCTACAAAGTCATCAATGACAATGGGGCACGACATGGGTATGGGCGGAATGCTCACTAAAAACGATTTGATTGCCCTTAAGAAACTCAAAGGTAGCAAATTTGATGCTGCTTTTCTTAAAGCGATGATTGCTCATCATGAAGGTGCCCTAGAGATGGTTTTAATGCTTGACCGCACAAAAAATAGTGAAGCCAAAAAGATTGCGATGGACATCCGGGCAGGGCAGTCAGATGAAATCATCCTCATGAAGAAATTATTGGCTAAGAGTAAATAAGGTCAGAGGGTCGATAACATGAAGAGAGCACTCTCTCTACTCCTTGTTGCCGCTTTTATGTTGCAGCCACTTCAGGCTCAGGCTGCGCCAACGGTGGCATCCGTGCAGCGTGATATTGATCGTCTTCGAACTTTGGCAGCTGAAAAATATGAAGCAGCAAACGAGGCCACTATCAGAATTAAATCACTTCAAAAGGAGACAGGGGCGCTGGAACAGCGCGAGGCATTAATTCAAGAAGAGTTGAGCGTATTTAGTAAAGTCTTGGCAAAAATTGCGATTTCTGAGTATCAAGGCAGTGGGTTTGGTGGAACGTTTGAATTGCTATTTTCCTCTGATCCGACACGATATCTTTCGGATGCGTCTGTATTAGATGGTGTGAGTAGAGGGTATTCAAAGCAGTTACGAGAATTTGCAGCAACTAAACAGAGAGTTCAAGCCACGCAGCTAGTTCTGGCTGATCGAACCTCATTACTTCTTGCCGAAAAGAATCGACTTAATCGCCAGGTGACGGAAGCAAAAACAGCATTGCTTAAAGCCGAGAAGCTTCTTAAATCACTTGCGAAGGCGGATCGAGAACGTCTCCTTAGAGAAGAGGCTGCTCGAGAAAGTAAGATTCAAAGCGATTCAAAAGGCTATGCCGCCTCCTATAAAGGTGACAACACACGTGGATCAATTGCGCTTAAGTTCGCTCTTCAGCAAATAGGTGATATTTATGTGTGGGCAGCTGCCGGCCCAACACGGTGGGATTGTTCTGGATTGACTATGCGAGCATTCCAAAAAGCCGGTGTCTCTCTACCTCACTCTTCACGGGTGCAAGTAAAGTACGGAAAGTCGATCGCTTACTCCAATGTGAAGCCAGGAGATTTACTCTTCTTTGGTAAACCAATTAGCCATGTCTCGATATATATGGGCGGCGGAAAAATGGTTCAAGCTCCAAGACCAGGCAAAAGAGTCGAGGTAGTGCCGTTAACGAAAATGTTTGGAAGAAAGCCGTTTGTGGGAGCCAGAAGGTTATGAAGTTACTTACAATAAAAGCTCTTGCAGCCTCGACGATTATCCTCTTGGCCATATCGGTCCAAGCGGCTCCAAGTCATGCCACATCACACAAACCCACACTTGCACAAATTGAGGCTGCGAAAAAAGCTGAATTAGCGAAGAAGAAAATTGCCGATGAAGCCTTAAAAAAATTAGCTCGCGCCAAGGGAAATCTAAAGCAATTAAGTATTATTGCAAATCAAGCGCAGCAAAAATATGTGGCAGCTAAAGCAGATTTGTTGATTGCTACACGCGAATTAAATCTTGCGAATGAGATCTATTTATCAGCAGTTGCCGAGGTTTCTGCTACTCATCGCGAAATAGGAAAGCTAGCAGTCCACGCCTACATGAATGGCGGTGGCTTAACAGATCTAGAGCCTATTTTGAGTTCCACGGGTCCACAGGAGTTAATCGATAATCTATCAACCCTAGAAAACTTAGGCGTTGGAAATAAAACATCTCTGAAGAGATTTAAGGCTGCTGAAGAAATTGCTCAGCGAGCTAAAGCAGTTGCTGAAGTAGCAAAGCAAAAGCAGGCAGAAGTTACTGTTCGAGTGGCAGCCGCAAAAAAAGAGGCTGATGATGCACAGGCTGAACAGCAAAAAGAGGTTAATAAACTTCAAGCTGTTCAAGACAAATTACAGCGAGATCTTGCATCAGCCAAGAAGGTGCGCATTACTCTCGAGCAAAAACGCCAACTGGCGATCTTGGAAGAAACGCGCGCAAATGAGGCAACAAAGGTAACTGGGCAATCGAAAGTTTGGAAAACTGGTGGGCCAACTGGGGCGAAGAGTTCCCGAACATCAGAAGCCCAACGTCTTAAGGCCGTTGAATTTGCAAAGCGACAGGTGCTTGCAAAGAAACCTTACGTATGGGGCAGTGAAGGACCCAATTCATTTGATTGTTCTGGGCTTGTTTATGCCGCTTATAAATACGCCGGACTTGGATGGCCAATTTGGGATCGCCTCAACTCAGGTTTGTTCTATACCTACACCAAGCAGATTCCAATTGCCGAGATGCAGCCAGGAGACTTAATTTTCTATTCCTACAAGGGAACTCAAAGTACTATTCACCACATGAGCATTTATGCTGGTGACGGGATGATGTGGGAAGCCAGATCAACTGCAACAGGTCTTAGGTATTCAAATATCTACAGTGTCTCCGGAATGATGCCATATGCGGGCCGAGTCTAGAAGTTTTACAAAGGATCAAGATTGAGGAAGAGATGAAACTGTTACATGAAAGATACTTCAAAGTTCTTACTTCTTACTTTTGCGATTACCGCGTCTGTGGGCTCCATAAACCATGCAAACGCAGAGAGTTTAGGTTCAGTCTCACACATACATCATGTAAAAGTCGTTGGCAAACAAAGTGCATGTTTTAACTCACGAGGGTCTTTATGAACTTGTTGGAATGAATGATATGAAACTAGTTGGCAAAGAGAAAATTGATGTCATGGGGTTTACATCCCTTGGAAATGTCTTGGTTGCAAGCGGGCACCCTGCTGTAGGTTCCAAGATGCCAAACCCAATCGGAGTTATGAAATCCCTTGATGGCGGATTAACCTGGAAATCTGTCTCTCTCAGCGGAAAGGTAGATTTCCATTATCTGGAAGGTGCTGGGAGTGATCTCTATGGTGCGGATTCACAAACTGGAAAGTTGATGTACTCAGCTGATTCTGGAGTGACGTGGAAAATATTAGGAGCAAACACCTTTACAGATATTGCAGTCTCACCTGAGATGTCAGGAATGGCTGTAGCCATTAAAGATTCTGAACTGCTTTTTACTGAGAACGCCTTCAAATCAACAACTAAAATTAAAAGTACTCTCACGATGACTCAGATCGAATGGCGTACATCGGGTATCTACGGATTAAGTGGTAACTCACTGTATAAGTCAACTAATTCTGGCAAAACCTGGACAAAGCAGAGTACGTTTAAGGGCGCTCCAGGGATTCTTAGCGCTAGTGATCAGTTGATGCTGGTCACTGTGGGCTCAGATATCTATACATCAAAAAATGACGGCAAGAGTTTTAGGAAAATTTCCTAATCTAGGCAAATTTCTTGTGCCTAAGCAGGTGTGTTAACTAGTAAATAGTATTCGCACCAAGTTCTGAAAATTAAGGGAGTAAGAAGTGTCAGAAAAGACAGTTGCAATCAAAGGAATGACCTGTGGTCACTGTGAAGGCCGAGTGAATACGGAGATCATGGCAATTCCAGGTGTGATCGGTGTTGTCGCTGAGTGCTGAAAAAGCATAATGCCATCATTAACATCTGACTCAGAAATTTCTAAAGATGCGATCGAGAGGGCAGTGCAAGCAGCGGGGTATTCCCTGCTGCATTAAAACCGTGGGATCCGGCTTATAGGGCGACTCTTCTATAAATTGATAGTTCGCTGAGTAAATCTGCGCCTATTTGGAGACACGCAATATTTCAAATGGAATTCCTACTGCTTGCCCTTTAAACTTTTTCAATGTTGCTCAAGGGTATGAAAGCAAGATGGCTAGCCGTGCCTCTTGCTGTCCTTTTTCTTCTTTTTAGCACAGGAGCTGCTGCAGCACCTGAGTGCCATATTGAATCGACGGTACAACCGAATAGTCAGTCTGAGGTGATTAATAGTCACTCATCACACTCACATAGCCATTCACCTCAAATAACCACCAGTGCTGCTTCAAGTTCTCAAGAAACTCTTCTCTCTGTAGGCAGCACTCTTAATAATGAAATATGTATTGCCGTTGGATTCATCGTTTTGCTTTTACTTCGCTTCTCACGTGCGACGAGATCAATGCTAACGGTAAAGCAATTTTCTCTACCGAGGTATCAACTACCCCTATTTCTGTCCAAAAACCCCAGTTATCTCAATTTAACGCACCTCAAGTTAGGGATAATTCGCATCTAATCCTTCTCTTGTCCAGAAATTAACTACGAGAAAAGGAATTCTAATGCTCAAAAAAATAATTGTTTCATTGTTGGCTATTGGAATCATTCTGGTTCCGAATAGCGCTAACGCTTCATCGCATGCGAAGTCATTACAAAATCTGAGGATGAGTGAAATTATGTTTGCCCAGATGATGATTCCGCATCATGAACAAGCGATTTCTATGTCAGAAACCGCTCTTAAGAAGAGTCGCAATCAGGAGATCTTAAAGCTGTCTAGGCAGATAAAGAGCCTGCAAAGTTCTGAGACTTCTCAGCTCACTTATTGGCTCAAAGCGACAAATTCTTCAATGGCCATGGATCATGACATGAAAATGTCAGGCATGTTGACCGTGAAGGAACTTGCTTCACTCAAACAACTAACTGGAACCCAGTTCGATCGTACTTTCCTGCAACTGATGATTAAGCATCATCAGGGAGCACTTGAAATGCTTGATCTAATTTCTGATTCCAAAAATACGGAGGCTAAGGCACTAGCTAAAGCCATCAATTCTGCACAAAGTAAAGAAATAACATCCATGAAACTACTACTAAAGAAACTGAAATAAGGAGAAATTGAATGCGTAAAGTACTTGTAAGTATTGTGACCATAATTGGTCTAGTTGTAAGTTCAAATGTTGCCTTTGCAGATTCTGCAAAGCCAGGTGCAAGCATGACTCACATGAAGACCGCTGCAGGGGTTGCATCAACTCTTGAAGCAGCAGGTGTAATTCTTTATGTTCAAGGTGGAGCAACATCTGCTGTTATTGGTGACAATCTGAGTGTGGCAACCAGCCAAGTTGTGTTCCACATTCCAGTAACTGCAAATAAGGCTGGAGTTCAACATACTGGAAGCAACATCATTTTCTTTAACACAGCAAACAACCAGTACCTAACACTCAAAAATCCAGTAATCGATCTAGCCAAGGGAGTTGTTTCGGCAACAGTTCCACAGGCAGGAGATGCGAAAGTAGATATTTTAACAATCACCAATGCATCAACGGCAAAGCCAAAGATCACAAACGATAAGAAGACAAAGCAGCGTACAACTGCCTACACAGGTACCACTTTGGTACTTGCTCCAGGAGTCGCTGCAACCATTGCATCGGTCTTAGGTTTGCCAGTTGGTTCATTGCCAGATGGTTTGTCCTTTGGAACAGCTGATGTAACTCTTTACAGCAAGTTGAAGTAAGGGATCAAAATGGAACCAATCTCACGTCGTTCTTTAATTGCTGGTGTTTGCGCAGTTGTCGCATTAGGTGGAAGCGAGGTCCCCGCTGCAGCAAATGCGTCGGTGAAGAAGCTTCCTGGTGGCCGTCTCTCGGTAAACCTAAAGGCGGTGCCTGCATTAGCGAAAGTTGGTGGAGCAACAAGGATTGGTTCTGTCAAGGGGGTGCCAGTTGCGATCGCTCGCACTGGCACCTCTAAATACATTGCCTTTAATCTTTTATGCCCGCATCAAAAGGTAACTGTCACGCAAAATGAGAAAGGCTGGGTTTGCAATGCCCATGGCTCTGAATTCGAATCTGACGGCGATTTGGTGTTAGGTCCAGCCACGACAGGGCTGGCTCGGGTACCTATGAAGATCTCAAAAGGTCTAGCCACCATCGGGTAATTAACTCTAAGCAAATAGATGGGATTGTCACCAATGCGAAAGTTTTTGATAGTCACAATTGTTTCAACGCTAATTATTATTGTTACTTACTTCCTGCCAAGTGGAGTTTGGGCCGAATTTGGAGGATTGCCAGCACACCCGCTAATTATTCATGGCGTGGTAGTTCTTTTGCCTTTGCTTGCAATTTTTCTGCTTGTAGGACTTTTTTGGAAGAATCTACTTAAAAAGTTACACCTTCCGCTTATTGGAATGCTTGCACTTTCTGTAGTAGGCGTTCTTGCTGCCAAGTCGTCTGGATACTCGCTATCGGCCGTAGTAGGTCTTCCAAGGTCGCATGCACAGTGGGGCAATTACCTAGTCTTACTTGCCATTGCACTTGTTTCCTCATTTGTACTTTTTTCATATTTTTCTTTCTATAAGAAAAGCAAGATAGCGTCATCAAGTCTTGGAGTTTTAATGGCTTTTCTGGCGGTTAGTGCGATTGGAATGACCTATGTAGTTGGCCATTCGGGTGCAGAAAGTGTATGGAAGTACAAATACAACTCCATTAAGGACCAACAGAAATTACCTTAGGTAGCACCTCTCCACAGAACTTCTCAACCTTTTGGGGGCAATAGTGGGGGCAAATCATATTTTTGAGCATTGCTTCACGCATAACAATGTCGTCTCCGGCTTATAGGGCGACTCTTCTCTTATACTTATCGACATGAAGTTTGTAATTTCCGTTATTGATGACCTCCAGAATCCAGGCACTGCAGCTGAGATGGTCGAGATTGATAAGTTCAATGATTCTTTGCGAGCAAATGGACAGTGGATCTTTGCATGGGGTCTGCAACCGCCAGAGACTGCCACAGTGATCGATAACCGTAACGATGCGAATCTGAGCACCGGTAAACCTTTGTTTGATGCAAAAGAGAACTTCAGTGGATTGTGGTTGATTGAGGCCGAAAGTGCCGAAGTAGCTGAAAGGTTGGCGTATTTGGCATCAAAGGCATGCAATAGAAGAGTTGAACTTCGCCCAATGCATTAAGCGTGGATACACAACGCGCTAAAGAATTAGCAGCAATCAAGAAGAGAATTACAAAGATTGATAGTGCATTTCTGCCAGCAATTAAGAATCTAGAGCCCTGCACATTTGGATTAGTAAAACCAAAGCCCTCTCAGTATCAATCTCTTGTTCGAGCAGTGATTGCTCAGCAGGTAAGTACTGCTGCGGCCCGAACAATTTCTGGAAGGCTGGAAGATAAGTGCGCTGGGTCAATTACCGCCGAAAGAGTTGGCGCGCTTTCACTTAAGCAGCTGCAATCTGTTGGATTAACCGGTGCCAAGGTGCGAACAATTAGTGAACTGACATCTGCTGCTTTATCGGGGGAGATCAACTTTAGAAAATTCTCACATATGTCTGATGAGGAGATTACTCAAGAACTAGTGCCGCTATTTGGAATTGGCCGATGGACGGTAGAGATGTTCTTGATCTTTCATTTGGGGCGGTTGGATGTGTGGCCGGTGGATGATTTAGCTGTGCGTCGAGGCTGGGATAACTTGCACGAAAACTCAGAACCCATCAAACCTAAAGTTTTGCAGGGTTTAGGAGACCAGTTTGTTGGGATGCGAAGTGTTGTCGCTTGGTATTGCTGGAGAGCGTCCTAGTAACTAGTTACTATGGGGACTTACTAATGGCGATGGGAGGCTCTGCGTGCTTGAAGCGTTAATTCTCGGCATTGTTCAAGGCCTCACAGAGTTCCTACCTATTTCATCTAGTGCTCACATCCGTATCGTGGGTGAGTTTATGAATAAGGCTCAAGATCCCGGAGCGCGCTTTACGGCAATCACCCAAATTGGCACAGAGCTTGCCGTCCTGATCTTCTTTCGCAATGACATTAAAGCGATTGTTGTTTCTTGGTTTAGTCAGGTTGTTAAGCGGGCCGAGTTAAGTGGTGAAGCTAAGGACCAAGCACGCATGGGTTGGCTGATCATTATTGGTAGCGTGCCAATTGTTGTGCTTGGTTATTTCGGCAGAGACATCATTACCAATGATCTTCGCTCACTGTGGCTAATTGCATCTGTGATGATCATCTTTGGTGTGATTCTTGGTATTGCAGATAAGTATGGAAAGAGCGAAAGATCATTAGATCAACTAAGCACTAAGCATGGATGTTCTTTATGGTGCAGCCCAAGCACTTGGCATTAATTCCTGGAGTTTCACGATCTGGTGCAACTATTGCGATGGGTAGGTTCTTGGGTTACTCCCGCGAGGCAGCCCTTCGATACTCATTCTTGTTGGCCCTTCCTGCTGTCTTTGGAAGTGGGTTTGTATCAGCTCAAGGATGCTTTTTCTTCCGCTGCTGCGCCCTAATGTCTTTTCGATTCCTGAAACATTTGCAGCAACTGCTGTGGCATTTGTTATTGGTTACATCGTTATCGCTTGGCTTCTAAAGTTTGTAGCAACAAAGAGCTTTATGCCCTTCATCATCTACCGCATCAGTTCTGGGCTCAACGACTTCTTGTTCTTTTGGCAACGGGTGTTATTTCAGCCTAAGTAATGCCTTATGGGGGAATCCCTATTTGTAATTTTTCGGTTTTCCACAAATATTGCTGATGTGAACTAATTGAGGTGAAACTACTGAATCATCTCGGTGATGGAGTGGATATTGAAAAAAAGCAAGTTTGTTGTGATCTTCGCTGTTACGGGCTTAGTCGGAATAGGTAGTCAGGCATTGCCGATCAACGCACAAATCCCTAAATTAAATGCTTTGGTTAATAGAAGCTTTACAAGCAATGTAGTCAATCTGCCTAGATGATTGTTCGGGAAGATCGGATTATCCCCATAAATCTGTTCATGCCCCAGGCAGAGTTAACGTAGTTGCCGAAACTGTGTGTCCGGGTCAAATGGTTGAGGTTAAGACGACCCTTACAAGACCGGGTTGGTTTATCTTCACAGAGTCAGTTACAAATACTAAATCGGGATTTGGGAGAGCCAAAATTTCTGTATCGATGCCATGTAATTGGAAGCCCGGACAACCTGCAATCGGGTACATTGTGATGTCGGTGCATTCAAGTGCAACGGGTGGACAAGCCATCACGAGAGTGCGTAGATTTCTTAAGTGTTAGAAGAAGCGGGAGGGATCATGTCACTAGTAGGTTGGAATGATTCCTCATTAGATTTTTACACTGAGATTGATTTTAAGAGCACCCCTTCTTGGATTCGATTTTTAGCCTTAACCCCAGTACTTGAAAAATACGCCTACCCCGTCGCTGTCCGTAGAGGTTTTGGCACAATTTGGATTTCTCAGAAATTCAGCAAGTAGATATTGATGTTTACTTATTTCAAGGCTGGCACGTTAGAGAGTCGGTGAGCCGGGCGACCGTGAGCGTTTCTTCAGTGGCTCACTTGCTCAGACTTTCCCTTGACGGCAAACCTATTAAGAAAACCTAGAGCAAGATTTACTAGGCTTGGTCGTGACACGCGCCTGGAGAAAAGCAATCCACGAAGCTAATGGAACACTCAGGTCACTTAGTAAGAAAAGGCGTCACCTTTCAATAAAACTCAAAACATGAGTTTCAATTAGCAGAGTGAACTCCATTACTCCTACGATTCTACCAGTGTTCGTCAATCCATAAGTTTCCGCTGACAAAACCTCTGGCAGATAAGTTTCGCGAGATTGTTTCAGGCTCAAAAGATGGACGTCCGGATTGGGTTAACACAATTGCAGTGGGTTCAGGACCTGGTTTGTTTGGTCCAGGTAGTGCTGTGTGGCAAGTCCATGGTTGCATTGCAACATTAGTTGGTGGTGTTCGGGCATTGTTATTGCAAGCAGCACACCCAGCACCGTTATCAGGAGTTGCCGAACACTCACGGTATGAGTCAGACCCATTAGGCCGATTGGCTGGAACAACTCGTTGGTTAATTGTTACAACCTTTGCTGCTGAGGAAGTGATTAATCGTGAGGCAGCGCGAGTCAATGCAATGCATGATCATGTTAAAGGTGAATTTAGAAACAAGCAGGGTCATGAACAAAGCTATAAAGCCCAAGATCCAAGATTTTTATTGTGGGTTCATTGCGCCTTCACTGACTCTTTCTTAAAGGCCCACCTTGCACTCGGTTATCCCATCGATCAAGGAGCAGATGCATATGTGGCACAGTGGAGCAAAAGTGCAATTCCACTGGGGTTAACTCATGCACCAATGTCGGTTGCAGAGTTAGAAGCTGCACTAGATGATTTCCGTAAGAATGACCTAGCAAATGTTGCCCGCACGGCTGAAGTTGTTCGATTTATTCTAAATCCGCCATTTAATGGCGCAGGCAAGTTTTTCTATAAAGTAATTGCTAACGCTGCAATTGCAACACTAGATCAACATGAGCTAATACTCCTTGGGCTAGAAAAGCGTTCAAAGTTGTGGCTAAAGATTTCACGCATTAGCCTGGATATGTTCTATGGCCATATTAGGGCCAGAGCCACCTGCAATGAGTGTTGCACGAGAGCGAATTTCTAAGTCAATGTCAGCCAGGCAAATTTCACCAAAGGATGATGAGAAAAACTGCGGTCTAGATGTTTTCTAGTTTGTAGCCAAGCCCGCGGATAGTTTGGATAAGAACAGGATTTGCAGGATCTGCTTCAATCTTGGCACGAAGACGTTTGATGTGAACATCTAAAGTCTTTGTATCACCGTAATAATCCCCACCCCACACACGATCAATTAATTGTGAGCGTGTGAGAACCCGACCGGAGTTGCGCATTAAGAACTCAAGTAGTTCAAACTCTTTAAGGGGAAGTGAAACTGGTGCTCCATTGACTGATACTTGGTGCTTACCGGTGTTGAGCTTTACTGGACCAACTTCCATTAAGTCTTGATCTTGAATTGAACCATCATCAGAAATGCCGCGGCGCAAGACAGCCTTGATGCGTGCGATTAATTCGCGAGATGAATAAGGCTTAGTGACATAGTCATCTGCGCCAAGTTCAAGACCCACAACCTTGTCGATTTCAGCATCTTTTGCTGTCAACATAATGATTGGCACTTGTGATGTTGTGCGAATTGTGCGGCAGACCTCAACACCTGAAACTTCAGGAATCATGAGATCTAGCAGGATTAAGTCAGCACCTTCTTTGGCAAAGATTTCAAGTGCTTTGCGACCATCCTCGGCCACCAAAGTCTCAAATCCCTCTTTACCCAGCAGGAACGCCAGTGCTTCTGAAAACGATGCTTCATCTTCTACGATGAGAATCTTGGACATTAGTTGGCCTCCGCTTGTTTGTTATGAATAGGCAAAAGTAAGGTGAATGTACTTCCGATATTTTCCGCACTCCACACCTTCACATCGCCGCCATGTTTGGAGGCGACGTGCTTAACAATTGATAGTCCCAAGCCTGTTCCGCCTGTTTGGCGAGAGCGAGCCGGATCTACTCGGTAGAAACGTTCAAAGATTCTTAATAAATCTGTTTCAGGGATTCCAATACCTTGGTCTGTTACTGAGATTTCAACAATGCCATCAACCAGCTTGCTGGTCACGGCAACCTTAGTATTTTCTGGGGAGTAGTTAACCGCGTTATCGATCAGATTTTGGATTGCCATAGTCAACTGATCGCGGTCACCCCACACAAACAGATTCTTTTCTTCCTGAAAAGTAACTGTGATGTGACGATTTTCGGCATTGATTTGGCTTTGATCAATTGCCTCCTTCACCAGGAATCCCACCTCAACTTCATCCGCAACTTGAAGTGGATCTGAATCTTGAATGCGGGAGAGATTAATGATTTCTTGAACTAAATCAGTCAAACGCTTTGACTCTGATTGCATGCGAGTTGCAAACATGGTGACCGCTTCGGGTTCATCCTTTGCACCAAGCACCGCTTCACTGAGTAGAGAGAGGGCACCGATAGGAGTTTTTAATTCATGCGAAATATTTGCAACAAAGTCGCGACGTACTTCGTGAACGCGTTGTGCTTCGCTCTCATCTGAGATTAAGACTATTACAAGGTCACCTTCGGTTAACGGGAAGATGTTTACCGTTAGTTCATGAATACCTTCACCGATTGGTCCGCGAGGGATATCGATGCGACCTGTGTGCTTTGTATTGGTTCGACGAACAACGCGTATGGTCGCTAACAACTCTGGGCTATCAATTCGCCCATCCTTTACTATTCCAAGTCGCTCTATTCCATTGGATTCAAATATAGGAAACTCGCCTGGAGCAAGAACAAGAGCTTCACCATCGAGATTATTCAGAGTGTTTATGAGCATGTCGGGAAGGAGGCGAGGCTCTATAACCTCATCAAAAACCCGGCGTTTTAACCTCATACGGAAACTCTATCGCGCTAAAACCCCAGTTAACCGCTCGTTTACCTGATGGATTGCATATGTTAACCATTGAGCCATAGGTTGCACCCATGGCCCTTATCAGATCAGCATTTCAGGACGAACTAGATAGCGTCTCACAATCCTTAGTTGACCTTACCAACATGGTTTCTGAATCAATCGTTAAATCCTCTAAGGCACTCTTGTCTGCCGACCTGAAATTAGCCGAGGAAGTCATTGCAACCGATGCCAAGATCGATGATTACCAGCACGATTTAGATACTCGAATTATTGACATCATTGCTCGCCAGCAGCCTGTGGCCTCAGACCTTCGTGCACTCATCACTGCTCTTCGCATGAGCGCTGATTTAGAACGCATGGGAGACCTTTCACACCACATCGCAAAGATCGCACGACTGCGCCACCCTAACAACGCAATTCCAAATGACTTAGTTTTGGCATTCACCGAGATGGGCTATGTCGCAGAAAAGCTAGCAACAAAGGTTGCAACAGTTATTACAACTAGAGATACAGACATGGCATTACAGGTTGAAAAAGATGATGATGAAATGGATGATCTTCACAGAAAAGTTATTTCAGGCATTATTACTAATGGGCCTAGTATCACGATTGAATCGGCTATCGATTTAACCTTGCTAGGTCGTTACTACGAGCGTTTTGCAGACCATGCTGTTGCAGTTGCACGCCGTGTGTACTTCCTTGTTAAAGGTGAGTTCCCACGGTAAACATCTATGACAAGTAATATTCAAGAAATTGCTGCTGCCTATGAAGCAGCAACGAAAGAGTTTCTAGATATTGCTTTGTCTGTGCCAGCAGATAAGTTGGATGTAAATGATGGAGAAAACTGGAGCTCTCGCCAAGTAATTCATCACTGCGCCGATAGCGAAGCGCAGTCCTATGCGCGCCTTCGACGATTAGTGGCAGAGCCCAACCCAGTAATTCAGGGGTATGACGAGAACTTGTGGGCAAAAGATGCAACCCTTGGGTACACAGAGTTGCCTATTGAGAATTCAATTGCAGTCTTTACTTCAGTTCGCGCCGCATCCTTAGACATCATCAAGCGCTTAAAGCCTGAGCAATTAGAGTTAACTGGCACTCACACAGAGGCTGGGGAGTATTCGATCAAGCGTTGGCTCGAGACGTACACACGCCATGCCAATAACCATGCTGACCAAATCAAACAGAATTTGGGTTGAAGCACCCCTCATTAAATAACCTCCTGATCTCACCCCAACAGGGGTGAGGCAGCCTTGATTAAGCGCAAATCAGGCCTCACCCTGTACGCATGAAACAAGGCGTAATCCCTGGGGTGAATCTGGCACGCACCGTACCCCCTGCTATGCCTGCGAATTTTCTGAGTAGAAAACACCTCTTTCATCTCTTTGAGACCAACATGCCTGGCGCGACGATTGTGGCTGCACCTGCTGGATATGGAAAAACCATGTTGGTGGCTGAATGGGCAGCTGCGCAATCTCGTCCAACGATTTGGTGCGCAGTTGATTCAGATGATTCACCACAAATGTTTTTTTCACACATTGTGCAATCGGTTAGAAATGTTTTGCCGAAATTTGGTGCTGATTTTGAAAGTGAGAGATTTTTATCTGCAGAGAGCTACATAAACTTTATGGTTCGTGAAGCAAGTGCCGTGAAGGAAGATTTCAACTTTGTCATTGATAACGGCCCTGCTGATGCTCAAGAAGTAACGCCATTTGCACAGGCATTAGTTGATCACCTGCCGAACAATGTTCATGTTGTCATCGTGCGAAGAGTCACGCCAGCAACATCACTTGCCCGCTATGCAAGCCTTGGCAATCTGTGCCTGATTACAAGTCAAGACCTGAAGTTCTCACAGGATGAAATTTCGATCATTTGTGAGTTAAATCGGCCTAGATCCCAATGATTGGAATACATCAAAGCACTTTGATTAAGTGCAATGGCTGGCCAGCTGCGATCCAAATGATGGCCAAGAATATTTCGCGCGGAAGCGCCGTCACTGAATTCAAAATTACCGAAACCTCCAACCCATTAGGAATTTTGGCACTCGAGTCTTTCAATTCGCTCAATGAAGAAAATAGGCACAATCTGCTAAAACTTGGCATAGTTGAAGAATTTGATCTTGAAGTTGCTGCAATAATCCTGGGTGAGGATTTTTCAGAAACTTATATTAATAAATTAGCCATTGATGGAATGTTTGTTTCTGTTTCTTCAGGAATTCAACGTAACTTTACAATAAATCCAATAGTTTTTGATGTGCTTCAGGAGCTGCGCAGTAAGAATAATGGCGTAGAAAACTCAACTCACCAAAAACTGGCCCAGTACTACATTTCAAAGGGAGTACCTGCAAAAGCCTTAGAACATATCTTTCAATCTGGAAACAGCGAACAGATAACTGAAACCCTGCGAATTTCTATTCGAGATATGGCCGCTATTGGCCGTGGTGATCAGATTATTCGATGGGCTCAATATGGGGCAGATGACAGCCCAGCCGGTGAAATGATGAAGAAGACCATTGAAGTTGTTGGTCATTTGGTTAATCTAGATTTTGAAAAAGCTGAGAGCATGGCCGCAGAGTTGAGTTATGTGGCTACCCAAGATCCGCGCTTAGAATTTCTTACGCAGTTAACTGCCATGGTTATGTCTCATGTTTACTTTGCGCGCGGTGATTTTGAGCGTTCTCAAATCATGATTAAGCAAGCCCTAGCAAAGGATTACGAATCAGTCGGGATTGAAAATGTAGACAAAATTGCGCTACTGCGCCTGCAAGCAGATATTGCATATATTTATGATGATGAAGAGCTGGTAGCAGCATTGCCTTCTTCGTGCTAAAAAACTTCAAGATGGAAAACACCAGGTCAATCGTTGCCTATCACATTGGTTGCATGACCTCTTTGACCCTGTGGTGCCAGGGACGATTTTTTGAAGCAGCAGAGTTTGCATCGATTGCTATTACTCAGGCAGAAAATAATGGTTACTCCGGGATTGCAGGCCCATTTGATGCCATGTTGGTTTTATCTAGATGCGAGCTCGAACTTTCTCAATTGAATCAATCAATTGAAACCTCAAATCAAATCGAGCGTAAAGCAGAATCGGCCAGACATGTGGCCTTGGTATTTCATGTTTCAACAGGTACGCGCTCACGTATTCAAATAACACAGGGGCTAATCACTCATGTTGTTGATGTGATTAGCCGCACAACGGGAAAGACACAAACATCTGCAAACACCCAATCAACTAGGTTGGATCATCGATATGACAGATGTTTTCTTGCGCTTCGTTTTAAACGACTGGAAACGCGCTGACGAATTGCTCCAGCGCATGCCAAAGATTGAAATGGTGCGCCAGATTGACATGAACTTAAAGTTTGAAGCAGATCCAAAGCGCATCCATGCCTTAGTTGCCCAAATGCCTGAAACAACGCCCCGCCAAAGAGTGAACAAGATCCTGTATCAAGCAACAATCAATATCGATCAGGAAAACGTCGCACTCAACTACTTGCGGACCGCACTCGACCTTGGGGCAGAGGTTGGTTTCCATGAGTATTTTGTTCGTCAAAACCGGCTGTATCCCATCATGGTAAAGGCTGCTGCAGCTAAGCCAACTATCTTCATAGAAAGCGTGGTGCACGAGATGTCAGAGCGGATTAAGAATTCAAATTCAGATACCGGCGCACTTGAAGAAAAATTAACTAACCGAGAACTTGAGATTTTGAAGCATCTGACAACTGGCAATCCCATCAGTGCAATTGCAAAACAGCTACATATTTCGCAGAACACCATGAAGACTCATCTGCGTAATGTCTACAGAAAACTAGATGTAGATGGCCGTCATACCGCTGTTGAAAAGGCGCGGAAACTTCTTCTTATTTAAGCCTGTCCTATAGGGTTGCAGGTATGGGTCCAGCATTTAACCGCATGTGGGCATCTAGCATCGTTTCAAACCTTTCAGATGGCATTTTGATCGCAGCAGCGCCTTTGCTAGCCATCTCTTTAACTGACAGCACAGTCTTAATTTCAGCAATTGGTGCCATGGTGATGTTGCCTTGGCTGCTCTTTGCTATTCCTATTGGGGTCTTGGTCGATCGCGTTGATCGCCGATACATCTTGGCTGGGGCAAATGCCACACGCAGTGCGGTGGTTGGTGTGCTGGCCCTGCTCATTGCAACAGATCACGTCACTATTTATTGGCTACTTGTTGCCTCCTTTGTTATTGGAGTGTGTGAGGTGGCAGCCGATACCACTGCGCAATCTTTGATCCCGCAGATTTTGGAAGAGAAGAACTTTGAAAAAGGAAATTCAAGGCTTCAAATCTCAGAGACCGTGATTCAAGGCTTTGTTGGCGCTCCACTCAGCGGCTTTATCTATGCAATAGCAATAGCCCTACCTTTCTTCATCAACAGCCTCGGGTTAGCAGTGGCGTCATTGCTGGCTTTATCAATCCCGATTAAGTATCTACAAGATGTTCGAACAGATGATGTTGGCAAAGAAAAGAAGAAGTTTGTGGCAGATATGAAGTTTGGTATCAAGTACCTGTTCAATGAAAAAGTCTTGCGCAGACTTGTCGTAACAACGGCTGCAATCGGCATGTGTTACTCCATGGGCACGGCAACTATGGTTTTGTTCATCATTGAAGAGCTCGAACTTCCCAAGCAGCTCTTTGGCGTAATCCTTACAATTCAAGGTATTGGTGCCATTGCGGGTGCATTTGCTGCGCCGCGACTATCTGAAAAATTTGGTCGCAGTAATGTCATGACCTTTGGCATTGTCTCAAGTTCATGTTGTTTTATTGCTTCAAGGTTTTTCACCCAACATTTATATCTTCGTGGCCCTTGCAACCTTTGGGGGCTTTGCTATTTCGCAATGGAATATTTTGTTAATGGCCACGTATCAAACCGTTATTCCTAATGAGCTATACGGTCGCATCCATGGAACCCGACGTACTTTGGTCTGGGGCATGATGCCAATTGGTTCGCTCATAGGGGGAGTCCTTGCCCACTACAGCTTGCGGTTGCCGATGTATGTCGGTGGGGTCATCGCCAGCATTCTTGCCTTCTTATCTATCGGCTTTTTGCTCAATATTGCAGAGAGCGCCAAACCCTCCCAATAGTCCAGAAATCACCCTTTCACACAGCAAATCTTTACCCACCCGTTATAAAGCACACGCTCCTGCAAACTGTTTGCCTGTTGCTCATCTGGCGTTCACTAAGGCAGACTTCGTCCACCAAAAGCGCCTATGGGGTAGGTCGACTCTCCACAGACGCTTTTCTTTAACCCTCAAGGAGGAACTATGAAGTTCACACGTAGCGCAAAGCTTGCGCTCGCAACTGCAGCATCAGCGGCGTTGGCATTTACATTGCTATCACCAGCACAGGCTGCAACTCGTTCAACGGTTATCTTGCATGAAACTAACTCAATTACAGGATTGAACTGCAGCCTTTCAGCTACAAACTCAACAACCTGTTCTGCAGTTTCATACCTACAAGGTGCTGGATTTAACTATTACAACAACAAGAAGGAACTAGTAAAGAACACAGTTTTTGGTTCTTACAAGATTGTAAAGAACACAGCAACTGATTTCCGTACACAGTGGACAGTTAACCCTGGCCGCGTATGGTCAGACGGAACTCCAATTACTGGTGAAGACCTTCTTCTTTCACACGTTTTGTCATCTGATGCATACTCAAAGGCTGCTGGCCTTGGGGATCCAACAGATAAGAAGACTCCTCCTGCATTCAACGGTCTTGGATACTCAGGCGTATATGCAGACAACATTGTTGGAGAGCCAGTTCTTTCTGCTGACAAGATGACTGTCACATTGCAGTTCAAGAAGAGAATTGCTAACTGGGATCTTTACGGTCCAGGACCAGCTGCAGTACACACACTTGTGTTGATGGCTGAAGGCAAGGAAAAGCTTGGAACTGTTGCTGAGAACGAGGCTGCTCGTGATCGCTTCGTTAAGGCATTCAAGGATAAGGACACAGCTCTTCTTACAAAGATGGGCAAGGTCTGGTCAAATGACTACACAATTACAACTGTTAACGACAAGACAAACCCATTGCTTCTAGTAGGTAACGGTGGATTCCAGATTGATAGCGCAGTTGCAAAGACATCTGTAACACTCAAGAAGAACCCTAAGTACAACTCAGGACCAGCTCTAAGCGGTTCAGTAGATACAGTTGTATTCAAGTTCATCGGTGATGGAACAGCTGCAGCACAGGCTCTTGCAAACGGTGAGCTAGATGTTTACGCAGGTCAGGCAACTGCTGACGGTGTAGCAAAGCTCAAGGCAATCAAGAACGTAAACGTTGTTGGTAAGGACGAAGTTGCTTACGAGCACTGGGATCTTCACTACGACACAGTTCCAGATGAGGCTCCATACACAGGTTTGTTCTCTGTAAAGGATGGCGCTAAGTCAAAGGCACTACGTCAGGCATTCTTGCTTGCACTTCCACGTAACGAAATCATGGAGAAGTTGATTGCACCAATTAACGGTGTAACAGAGCCAATTCGTTCAACATGGCTAGCTCCAGGATCTGCTGCATATGACAAGCTCATTGCTGCAAACGGTTCTGCTTTCTACTCACGTGGAACACAAGAGTCACGTAACAAGTCAGCACTTGCATTGGTACAGAAGTTCTATCCAAATGCATTGAAGAGCCCACTAAAGGTTCGCGTACTTGTTCCAGGTAACAACCCACGTCGTGCATCTGAATTTGCACTTGCAAAGGCAAACATGGCAAAGGTTGGTTTTGATCTAGTTGGTGACGTTCGTACTGACTGGCCATCAAAGCTTGGTAACTCAGATTACGACGCTTACTTCTTCGCATGGGTTGCATCATCTGTAACACAGCGTCAGTCAGCTGAAGTATTTGACACTAACGGTGGAAACAACATCCTTGGTTACAGCAACAAGGCAGTTGACGCAATCATCGATACTTTGGATGCACCACTTCCAGAGTCACAGTTGATCGCTAAGTACATTCAGATCGAGCGTCTAACTAACGCAGATGCAATTACAATTGGTGTGTTCATTCACCCAGGTGTTGTTGCAGTTAACAAGGATCTAAAGAATGTAAAGCCAGGCCCACTATCTCCAACAATCGTTTGGAACTACTGGGAGTGGTCATACTAAGGATTAAACCCCTTAGTTAGCATTACCTATTTCAGTCCTTTGGACGCTCGGAGATCACTCTCCGGGCGTCCTTTGGCTGTATAGTCGGGCGTTACTTAAAAATTTCTTAAATTGTTAGGGGAAGACACACGATGGTTGCCTTTGTTCTAAGACGGCTCGGAGTTTTGGGTGTCATTCTCTTTGGTTCAAGTTTTATTCTGTACAACATTGCCGCAATCTCAGGTGACCCAACATCAGAACTGCGTTTAAGTACGGATCCAAACCGCGACTTTCTTATCGCATCTTTAACTCGCGAACTTCAATTAGATGTTCCACCCCCACTTCGATACTTCCTGTGGCTAAAGGGTGTTCTAGGGGTATTTGTTGGAAATCCTGATTTTGGTATTGGCCGCGATGGATCTGCAGTTGTCGATTCATTAGCCCTTGCTATTCCAGTTACCTTGCGACTTGTAGCTGCAGCAACTCTATTTGCAGCAGTACTTGGCATCATGATCGGAATCGTTACAGCACTACGCCAGTACAGTCGCTTTGACTACTCAATGACATTTATTGCCTTCTTGCTTTTCTCACTTCCAGTATTTTGGGTTGCAGTGCTTTTGAAAGAGTACCTAGCGATCTCATTTAATAACTTCTTACGAGAACCCAATATTCCATTTGGTTGGATTATCGGAATTGGACTTGTGAGCGGATTGTTCTGGGCCTCAGTTGTCGGTGGCTCCCGTAAAACTTTCTGGACTACATATGCAGTTGCATTTGCCGCATCCAGTACTTTGGTAACAATTTTTGACATAACAGGTTGGTTGCTCAATCCATCCCTTGGCCCAGTAGTTGTTCTAGCTCTTTCTATCGGAATCGCTTTTGGTGTCACTCAACTTTCAGTGGGACTTATTAATAAGGCCGCACTTCGCGCCTCTTTGACCATGGCGGGCCTTTCAGTTGTGGCTTTCTACCCTGTTAACTGGGTATTTGATAATTACCCTGGAGCGCTCAGCATCTTCCTCATGGCATGTGCTTTGATCACTACAGCAGTCTTTGTGGGTCTGGCATTTTCTAAGATTGATCGTGCACCAATTGTTCGTACCTCGATTATTACCGCAGTACTTTCTGCAAGCTTGGTACTAGTTGATAAGTTCATGCAGACCTGGAAGCCATACATGGAGACAGATGCGATTAACTATCGCCCTGTTCCAACTGTTGGCCAGCGCAATGACTTGCTAGATACCAGTGATTTCTGGATTTCTAGCCTAGATGTTGTCACACACCTATTTTTGCCAACACTGGCCTTAACTCTTATTGGTTTTGCTGGCTATATTCGATTTGCTCGCGGAACACTGCTAGAGGTTCTTAATCAAGATTACATCCGCACAGCACGTGCAAAGGGACTTTCAGAGCGCACAGTAATTATGCGCCATGCATTCCGTAACACAATGATTCCTATCGCAACTATTTTGGTTGCAGACTTTGCTGGAGTTATTGGTGGCGCATTTATTACCGAGAGCGTATTTGCTTGGTCAGGAATGGGTACCTTGGCACTTCAAGGCATCAGAAGCCAAGATCTCAATCTGTTGATGGGTGTTTTCTTTGTGACAGCAACTCTTGCAGTGCTGGCAAACTTTGTCGCAGATTTGTTGTACTCAGCCTTAGACCCACGTATTCGAGTAGGAAGTGGTGCATAAAGATGGCACGTAAATCAAAGGCCAGCGTGGAGTCAACAGAAGTGCTTTCTGGTGAAAACGCAATTCAAAACAAAGAGATCGAAGGCTTAAGCCAAGGTCAAATTGTTCGTAAGCGATTCTTTCGTCACCGCGCTGCAGTCATCTCTTTGTACACAATCATCTTTATTGTTCTGATGGCATTTACCGCTTTGGACTTTAGATTATTTGGAGTGTGGCGAGTTCCTGGTTGGTGGAAGTGGACACCAGAGGATCTGCCAGAGCTTCGCTTTGGAGATTGTCCAAATGACACAGTGGGTTGTCCAACAATTTCACTTCTTCCTAAGTTCTTAGGTGGACAGGGAATAGGCCTTGGTTCCCACCCATTTGGTCAAGATGACATTGGTCGCGATTTCTTCGCACTTGTTATGAAAGGCACGCAGCGTTCAATTTCAGTAATGGTAATTATTGGTGGAATCGGTGCAACTCTAGGAATTATTGTTGGTTCAATCGCTGGTTTCTATCGTGGTCGCATTGATGCAATTTTGATGCGCTTTGTGGACTTCATGATCACAATCCCAGTAATCATTATTGGTTCTGTTATCGGTTACCGTTACGGAAACCTAGGTGCAACATTCCTTGCGCTATTGCTTGGTTTGTTTGCCTGGACCGGACTTTCCCGCCTTGTTCGCGGTGAGTTCTTATCGCTTCGTGAACGAGAGTTTGTTGATGCCGCACGTGTTGCAGGTGCAACTAACAAGCGCATTATCTTTAAGCACATTTTGCCTAATGCCGTTGGTGTCATCATCGTTTCGGTGACCCTTTTGCTTTCTGGTGCCATCTTGCTTGAGACGGCGCTTAGCTACATCGGCTTTGGTGTGGTTCCACCAGATGTTTCACTAGGACTTCTGATCAGCCAGTACCAAGACTCATTTACAACACGTCCATGGCTGTTCTGGTATCCAGGTCTGTTTATTATCTCTATCGCACTTAGCATTAACTTTATTGGTGATGGATTGCGCGATGCTTTTGATCCACGCCAGCGCCGTCGTATCTCTAAAAAAGAGCGTCAAGACTCAGCAACAGCCAGAAAGTTGGCCCAAGCACATGATTAATTCTTTACAGAAGTACGCCAGCTACGCCGATCAGCGCCAGAGCTATGAAGATGTAAAGGCCGGAGTTATCGGTACTGATTTCAAACTCGCTAGCACCACCGGCAATGAAATCTTTTCTTCTGATGTTAGCCATGTAAGCACAGACACCAGAGTCACTTTTAAGCGAGTCGCCAACACGTCTGGGAGCGTCAGCACCGGGAAGAAGATCAGTCTTGTGCATTCTTCTACTGTGTCGACCACTCGGAGCTGGAGCGGCCCAGGCGTAGTAAGTCTCATCTCTGATGTGGATGGACATGCTGTATTTGGTTTCGATCTCCTCAACCAAATCCCACGTAGCGGTGATCTCTTTGGTTGGGTTAACAATCTTGATGCCTTCATCAAAGAGCAGAACGTAGGGCTTAAGGAAGAGCAGGTAAGAACCAAAAGCACCGGCTCCACAAATTCCAATGGTCGAGATGATGTCGCCGCCATAGAAAAAGCTTTGAACAATAAATCCGACAAAGAAGATGATCAGAATCCAGCCGCTGGCAATGGCGCTTCCGGGTCGAAACTTTTCACTATTCGTCATTTCGCAAGTTTCTCACAGATGGGGTCAACCAAATGAGTAAGCCAGTCTTAGAGATCAAAGATTTTAATGTTGATTTCTGGGTAGACGGAGTTTGGTACCCAGCAGTTATTGGGATGAACCTTTCACTAGAGCCCGGCAAAGTCACCGCCATCGTTGGTGAATCAGGTTCTGGCAAGTCAACAACAGCCCTTGGCTTGATGTCATTGCTGGCATCAAATGCTCGTATGTCTGGATCTGTAAAAGTTAAAGATCAAGAGATGCTTAACGCAAAGGCTGTAACGCTACGTAAGTTCCGTGGAAAAGAAGTTGCCTACATTTTCCAAGAGCCAATGACGGCGCTTGAACCCTATTTACACAATTGGTTTCCAGATCATGGAAACACTTCGTAACCACTTTGATATGGGCCCTAAAGAGGCACATGCTCGCGCAGTTGAACTCATTACTATGGTTGATATTCCAGATCCTGAAAAATCAATCGATAAGTACCCACACCAACTATCTGGTGGTCAGCGCCAGCGCGCAATGATCGCGCAAGCACTTGCGTGTGATCCAGGACTTTTGGTGGCAGATGAGCCAACAACTGCCCTCGATGTGACTGTGCAGGCAGAAATTCTAGATTTAATGCGTGGACTTAAAGACAAGCTCAACTCAGCAATTCTTTTGATCACCCACGATATGGGTGTTGTTGCAGATATGGCAGATCACATCCTTGTTATGAAGGATGGGCTCACCGTTGAATCTGGCACAGCAGATCAGATCTTTAATAAGCCACAGCACCCTTACACCCAACAACTTCTTGGTGCGGTTCCAAAGCTTGGCTCAACTAAAAAGCGCGAACTTCCTTATAAGGAAAATGCTAAACCAGCACCAGTGTTGAAGTTGGACAATGTCACGATTGAATATCCAAAGCGTGGTCGTATTCCAGCATTTGTTGCGGTGAAGAATTTTAGCCTTGAGATCTACCCAGGTGAAATCGTAGGCCTGGTGGGTGAATCAGGTTCAGGAAAGACAACTGTTGGTCGCGCTTCCATTGGTTTGCTTCCAATCAAGGAAGGTTCACTTGAAATTGTTGGCAAGGACATCAGTCATGCAACTCAAAAAGAGCTTTTCGCAATTCGTCGCCACACCGGAATTGTTTTCCAAGATCCAGCATCATCTCTTAACCCGCGTCTTCCAATTGGTGAGTCAATTGGCGAGCCATTGTTGCTGGCAAAGATTGCAAAGGGTCCAGCTCTTGCACGTATGGTGGAAGAGCTACTTGATCAGGTTGAATTGCCACGCAGCTACCGCAACCGTTACCCACATGAGCTTTCAGGTGGTCAGCGACAGCGCGTTGGTATTGCACGTGCACTTGCCTTGACTCCAGATCTTCTCATCGCCGATGAGCCAACATCAGCACTTGATGTTTCTGTTCAAGCACGCTTCTTAGATCTATTGCAAGATCTTCAAAGCAAGTTGAACTTTGCTTGCTTGTTCATCTCGCACGACTTAGCAGTTGTTGACATCCTGTGTCACCGAATTGCAGTAATGCAAAATGGCTTGCTCGTTGAAGTAGGCGATCGTGATCAGATCTTGAAGAATCCTAAGAATGATTACACCAAGCGTTTAATCTCAGCAGTTCCTGTCCCAGATCCAAAGGAACAGCGCATCCGCCGCGAGGCACGACTAGCTCTGAAAAAGTAGTCGGTTCGTGGATCTAGACCTTTTAGTCTTTGGCCTAGACCTTGTTTCAACCTTTGCATTTGCATTAGTTGGAGCCAGAGTTGCAGCCAATAAAGGTTTAGATTTTGGTGGCATTTTGTTTATTGCAGCCATTGCATCAGTATCAGGCGGAACATTGCGTAATCTCTTTATGGGGGAGCAACCACCCTGGGTGCAGCGCCCTTGGTTATTTGCACCCATCGTTGCCGCATTCTTAATTACTGTTGCTATGGGCAAGACCCAAGAAGTCGGTCGTCTTGCGTTATCACTTGATACTTTGGGCTTAGCTGTTGCAACTGTTTCTAGTGTGCAGTTCGCACTGTCTAACGATGCGCCATTGGTGGCAGCAGCTGTTCTTGGTTTAATCGGTGCCGTCTCTGGTGGATTATTTAGAGACATCATGTGCCAAACAGAGCCGGTGTTGTTGCACCGCGAAACCGTAGGAACAGCCTGTTTATCTGGGGCGCTTATTTATCTAGCCCTAGATTCCTTGGATCTAAATGAAGCCATTTCAGTTGCCGTGGCAGGAATCGTTGTGGTGTTGGTGCGCGAGCTCTCCATTAAATTCAACTGGAACCTGCCCACAATTCCAAAGGGCAATTAATCCCGGGCTTGACCACTTCGGTGGGTATAGCGGCCTAAGAAATCAGCCTTCATGTCGGCAAAGTTTCCATCCAGTAATGCCTGGCGCATCTGATCTACTAAGCGCACAATAAATCGCTCGTTGTGAATCGTTGCAAGGGTTGCGCTAACGATTTCTTTGCCACGGAATACATGGTGCATATACGCCCGTGTGTAGTGCGTACAGGTGTAACAGTCACACTCATCGTCAATTGGGGTGAAATCCCTCTTAAAACGGCTGTTAGACAGGTTAAAACGCCCTTCCATCGTGTACACAGCACTTGTGCGTGCAATTCGGCTCGCTAAAACGCAATCAAAGGTGTCACAGCCGTTTTCAACGCCAACAAATAGATCTTCAGGTGCGCCAATACCTAAAAGATGTCGTGGCTTATCTTCCGGCAAGATTTCATTAACCCAGGAAACGATTGTTCCGAGTTGTCCCTTATCTAATGCCCCGCCGATTCCAAAGCCATCAAAGGACTGCCCACTAGATTCCAGTGAGCCAAGGTCTGTGGCAGCTTTTTTGCGCAGGTCCTCATATTGGGCCCCTTGGATAACACCGAATAACGCTTGGTAGGGCTTAGTTGTTCGCTCTTCTGTTAGCCGCTTATGTTCATCTAGACATCTAATAGCCCAGGCATAGGTGCGATCCATGGCCAGCTCTTGATAGGGGCGGGTGTTATGCAAAGTGGTGCACTCATCAAAGGCAAACATGATGTCGGCACCGATCTGGTGCTGCACCTGCATAGAAACTTCAGGTGTAAAGCGATGCATTGATCCATCAAGGTGGCTCTTAAAGGTCACACCTTCATCATCAACATGTGCCAGACGATCTTTGTTGCCAGCAATCACATCATCTCTGCGAAAAGTTTGTGCATCCATTGCCAATACTTTTTTAAAGCCAACACCGAGAGATAAAACTTGAAAGCCACCAGAGTCGGTAAAGGTTGGCCCTGGCCAATTCATGAATTCGCCAAGCCCGCCAGCTTCATCCAGGATGTCAGAACCCGGCTGCAAATACAGGTGATAGGCGTTAGATAAAAGTGCTTGGGCACCTAAATCTGCCATGGCTTCAGGCAGTACTGATTTAACAGTTGCCTTGGTGCCCACCGGAATAAATGCAGGGGTTTGAATCGGCCCATGTGGGGTATTGATAGTTCCAACACGTGCCAGTGAATCACTTGCGGCGTGCTGGATATCAAAAGAAAAACTCAAAAGCAGCTCCTTATAGGTACTAATGAAAAGTAGTTGAAGCTTCAACCTTTGCCGTAGACTGCACTCATGGCACGTGAAAACGCTACCGCACCTAGGTGGCTCAACCCCACTGAAATGAAGGCTTGGCGTCGCTACATCCTGGCCAGCCGCCGGCTGATTGATGAATTAGATGCAGATCTTGGCGAGCATGATTTATCCATGCCTGATTATGAAATTTTGGTCCAGTTAAGTGATGCCCCTGATCGCAGAATGCGGATGAGTGAATTAGCAGCTAATGCTTTGCTATCCAGGTCCCGTCTTTCCCATCGCATGAAAGTTATGGAAAAGGCTGGTTGGGTAAAGCGCGAAGCCTGCCCAGTTGATAAGCGCGGCTATTTTGCAGTGATGACACCCAAGGGCTGGAAGGCAATTGTTGCTGCCGCCCCAGATCACGTTGAAAGCGTGCGCACCAGATTTATGGATCACTTAACAAAAGCAGATCAGCAGGTGTTGGCTGAGATTTTTGAACGCGTTGAGGAATCACTTCGTAAAGATGCTGAGGAAGAGTAAGTCTTATTAATATTTCTTACTGGAAATAAGAGCATAAAAAAACCCGCCACATAAAGTGGCGGGTTTTTTAATATGCTTGAGGGCTTTACTTAGCCTTCTTTGCAGCCTTCTTGCGGCGCTTCTTTGGAGCAGCTGTTGCAGCTGCTGCCTTCTTGCGACGCTTTGGAGCTGCCTTCTTAGCTGCTGCCTTCTTGCGACGCTTTGGAGCTGCCTTCTTAGCTGCTGCCTTCTTGCGACGCTTTGGAGCTGCCTTCTTAGCTGCTGCCTTCTTGCGACGCTTTGGAGCTGCCTTCTTAGCTGCTGCCTTCTTGCGACGCTTTGGAGCTGCCTTCTTAGCTGCTGCCTTCTTGCGGCGCTTCTTTGGTGCTGCTGCTACTGCAGCTGCCTTCTTGCGGCGCTTCTTTGGTGCAGCTGGTGCTGCTGCCTTCTTGCGCTTCTTTGGTGCTGCTTTCTTTGCTGCGGCCACGTACTTCTCCTATCGGAATGGTTCGGATCCGTCACCCAAACCTGTTCGTGGATAAGCGTGACATCATTTGGGCAAAAATGCCAACATTTTGTGACAAATAATTTAGTGCGTGTCGCAAATTTATATTTTAATTTATTTATGCATTTGTGAAAATTTCTTCAATTTTCAAATCCGCAATTAAATAATTTCCCCGAAATGTGAAAAAATCTCGCAAAAATGTGTCAAGTTAGGAATTCTCGTCCTCTGTTTGAGGGTTTACGCGTAGTTTTTCTGCCATTTTCTGGTTTTCAAGGGCATATTTGTTGGTTCGGATGTCGAATTTTCTGAAATCTGGCAAAAAACTGGCCAGTAGGACGACCACAATCACACAAATAATTCCGCCACTTGTTACCGAAATACTTAACGTAGTAACTGCCGCCATAGAAGCTGCTCGCATCTGACCGGCCAATGGGCCCAATGAGTATGACAATAATTCGATACCTGCAAGGCGTCCGCGGAATCCATCAGGGATAGTTTGGTTCCACATCGCAGATCTAAAGAGCGCACTGATCATGTCAGAGGCCCCGGCCAATGTTAGAAATAGCAGAACTAGCCATAGGTAATTGGTGGCACCAGATAGTGCGATAGCAACACCCCAACCAATGGCCGCCCACATGATTGCCCGTCCATAGAAGTGAACATTTTTTGCCCACCCACTTGTCAAGGTAATAGCAATAGAACCAATTGTTCCGGCGGCATAGAGCAAACCAAGTGCCCAAGGCGCACCTAGTTGATCTGCCCAAAACGGAATAAGCGCCGTGGGCATTGCAAAAAACATTGCAGCTAAATCAATCAGATATGTGCCCAGCAAATCCTTCCGGCTAAATGCATATCTCACACCATCAATTAACGCTGACAGGGATGGGGCTTCGGCCTCATGGGAGGGGGGAATATTCTTCATAAAAGCAATCAAGGCAATTGAAATAACAAAGGTTGCAATATCTGCGGCATAGCCAACTGCAACTGAATACGAAGAAATCAAAATTCCGCCAATGGCCGGTCCCACAATCACACCGACCTGCCAACGCAAACTCATCAATGCAGCAGCAGCTGTCATATCTTCATGATCGACAAGTCTAGGAAGTGCGGCCTGCATTGCCGGTTGTCGCAAACCACTGGTGGCAGCAAAGAGGCCAGAGACGATGTAGATCAGCAGCAGATTGGGTGCATCCATCATCGAGTTAATCAGCAGTATGGCGGTGAAAAGAAGTGAAAGAAGTTCAGTGACCCAGATCAGTTTTTTGCGATCCAAGGCATCGGCCAAAACACCGCCATAGAGACCAAAAATAACGAGGGGAACAATCTCAACAAGACCGCTGATGGCAACTGCCACGTAAGAGCCGGTCAACTCTTTAATCTGGAAAGGCACTGCAACATAGGTGATCATCGAACCGAAGTAAGAAATTAGCCCGGCGGCCCACAGCAAGGAAAAGTCCTTGGACTTTCTCAGTGGTGCTAGATCGATCGCAAAATTTGCCACACGGCAACCCTAGTTGAAGGTTTGTGCCTCAGTGGGGAAGTTACCCGTGCGAACATCATCGGCAAATTCAGCTGTCGCAGCCAACATCTCGGCGCGCAAGTTGCGATATGCCTTAGCCAACTTCGGAGCTTTTTTAGTGATGCCCATTAAATCTGTCCAGACAAGGACCTGTGCATCGCACTTAACTCCGGCACCAATTCCGATAACTGGGATCTTTAATTCAGCGGTGATTCGGGCAGCTAATTCAGCAGGGACAAGCTCTAAAACAATGGAGAAAGCACCAGCATCTTGCAGCGCTTTAGCAGCCTCCACAATCACATCACCATCTGTGCGGCCCTGAACTTTGTAGCCACCTAATTGATGCATTGATTGGGGAGTTAATCCCAAGTGACCCATCACTGGAATTCCGCTGGCGGTTAGTTTCTTTACGGTCTCTGTGTGAGCACCTTCTAGCTTTACCGCCATGACCCCAGACTCTTTGAAAAAACGGATCGATGTTGCAAGGGCTAGTTCAGGAGATGCTTCATAGGAGCCAAAGGGCAGATCTGCAACAACCATGGCTCGCTGTGATCCGCGGACAACTGCTCTGGCAAGAGGAATTAACTCATCTACTGTTACAGGAATTGTGTTCTCTTCACCCAGAAAATTATTGCCGGCGCTATCGCCAACAAGGAGAACTGGAATACCGGCCTCATCAAAGATTTCAGCGGTCATGGATTCATAGGCGGTAAGCATTGCCCATTTTTCACCGCGCTCTTTGGCAGCGGCCAAGTCCAGAATTGTTATGCGTCGGTGCAAGGCACCGCCATATAAAGCTTCCATTGTTTCCTCTCCTCGAAGCCGCCTGAAGCAGTCCCCGGGTACAAGGCAAAGGGTACCCCCGTTACACTTGAAAAATGAAGTTGCGCGTGGCGCTAGCCCAAATCAACCCAACAGTTGGTGACCTTGCGGGCAATGCTGGGCTGATTGCCGACTCTGTAAAAAGCGCCCAAGCACAAGGTGCCAATCTGATTGTTTTCCCCGAGATGATCGTGACCGGATATCCCGTTGAAGATCTAGCACTTCGACCATCCTTTCAAGCAGCAAGCATTAGAGCTATTGAAGAGATTGCTTCCGCAATTACTGGTGACATCGTTGCCGTCGTCGGTTACTTGGACCAAGGCCCAAAGAATGCCGTTGCAGTAATCCATGATGGAAAAATTAAGGCTAGATATGTAAAGCGCCATCTGCCTAACTACGGCGTCTTTGATGAGTTTAGAAACTTTGTAGCAGGGGATCAAACCCTTGTTGTTCGCATCCATGGCGTTGATGTGGCAGTTGCTATCTGTGAAGACATTTGGCACTCACTCGATTCAATTGCAGCCCGCACCCCTGGTCTTTTAGTAGTTCCTAACGGATCTCCTTTTGAGCGCAATAAGGATGATGTGCGATTAAGTTTGGTACAAAAGCGAGCTCAGGAAATTGGCGCACCAGTTGCCTACGTCAATATGACAGGTGGCCAAGATGATTTGGTCTTTGACGGCGACAGCATTGTTGTTGGCAAAGATGGCCAAGTACTTGCACGCACTGCCCAGTTTGATGACCAACTCATTGTGATTGATATTGATTGTGCTGAAGGAAGTTCAAAGCCAGATGTTGTGATTTCAGAAGAACCAACTTCACATTCGGTCCCAGCCAATTCATCAATTGCCACACCTCTTTCAGATGAGGCAGAGATGTGGCAGGGCCTTGTTATGGGACTGCGTGATTATGTAGGCAAGAATGGATTTAGATCTGTAGTCCTTGGACTCTCAGGTGGAATTGATTCCGCACTCGTTGCTGCAATTGCAATTGATGCACTTGGTGCAAAGCGAGTTAACGGTGTTGCAATGCCAAGTAAGTACTCATCAGGCCATTCTGTTGAAGATGCTCAGGCATTGGCAGATGCGACCGGCATTCATTTTAGGATCACACCGATTGCACCGATGGTTGATGCCTATATGGCCAATGTTGTTTTGAAGGGTTTGGCAGAAGAGAATCTGCAAGCGCGTGTTCGTGGCACAACGCTGATGGGCATTTCAAACCAAGAAGGCCACCTTGTTCTAGCAACAGGGAACAAGAGCGAGTTAGCCGTTGGGTACTCAACCCTTTATGGCGACGCAGTCGGGGGCTTTGCGCCAATTAAAGATATTTACAAAACAGATGTGTGGTCACTAGCTAGCTATCGAAACGCACTGGCTATAGAACGCGGGGAAACTCCACCAATTCCTGAGCGCTCCATTACTAAAGAGCCAAGTGCAGAACTGCGACCAGATCAAAAGGATTCAGATTCCTTGCCGGACTATCCATTACTAGATCAGGTGCTGCGCGCATACGTTGATGAAGATCATGGATACCAAGTGCTACTTTCTGATGGTTTTGATCCGGAGTTAGTGCGTCGAGTTATTTCTCTGGTTGATAAGGCTGAATTCAAGCGTCGCCAATATCCACCTGGCACCAAGGTTTCGGGTCGTGCTTTTGGAAAAGATCGTCGTTTGCCAATGACCTCACGCTGGAACGAGCAGTAGTTTTTGCGAATACTTTGCAACTCGCATAAGTAAAGCAATTGACTAGAATTGGCACATGCTTACGATCATCAACTGGCTGTTTACACGAAACCGTGTTGTTGATTTCTGCCTGTCTACATCTTGCAGCTGCTAATACTTTCGCTTTTTCGCAGCCAATTTAATTGTCAAGCCAACCAACTTTTACAGGGAGAATTATGAAGACTTATAACAGCATCACGGAGATTTTTGGAAACACACCATTACTGCGCATCAACAAGATTACAGATGGCGCGGCAGGAAATGTTTATGCCAAGTTGGAGTTCTATAACCCAACCTCATCTGTTAAAGATCGCCTCGGTGTTGCAATGATTGATGCAGCAGAGGCAAGTGGTGAGCTAAAGCCTGGTGGCACAATTGTTGAAGCAACATCTGGAAACACAGGTATCGCAGTTGCAATGGTTGCTGCAGCTCGAGGCTATAAAGCGATCATGACCATGCCAGAGTCTGTTTCAAAAGAGCGTCGGAAGCTCATTCGTGCATACGGGGCAGAGCTTGTCTTAACACCTGCTGCTGAAGGTATGAAGGGCGCAGTTGCTGCTGCAGAAAAGCTTGCCGAATCTGGCGCTGTTCTAGTTCGTCAGTTTGAAAACGAAGCAGGACCTGAAATTCACTACAAGACAACAGGGCCAGAGATCTGGCGAGACTTAGATGGCAAGGTTGATGCATTCATTTCAGGTATTGGTACTGGTGGAACAATTACTGGTACTGGCAGGTTCTTAAAGGAAAAGAACCCAGCAATCAAGGTATTCGGTGTTGAGCCAGCTGCGTCACCAATTTTAAATGGTGGAGAGCCAGGGCCGCACCCAATCCAGGGAATTGGTGCAAACTTCATTCCTAATGTTTTAGATCGCACTGTTTATGATGAGATTTTAGATGCAACTGCAGCAGATGCAATTAAGTATGCACGCCGCGCAGGAGCAGAAGAAGGCTTCCTGGCTGGTATTTCATCAGGTGCAACACTGTGGGCGGCATCAGAGATTGCAAAGCGTCCAGAGTTTGCAGGCAAAAACATTGTTGTTATCTGTGCTTCAAATGGTGAGCGTTACCTATCGACAGTGTTGTACGAAGACTTGGGTGAATAATTAGTGGCTTTCTTCAAACACATCATCGAGGACCTTGATAACGCGATCAGTCATGATCCGGCAGCGCGTAATCGTTTAGAGGTCGCTTTGGCATACCCAGGTGTGCACGCGGTTTGGGGACACCGAATTTCGCATTTCTTGTGGAACCACAGGCTGAAGTTAATTGCGCGCATCCATTCCAACCTAGTGCGCTTTACGACAGGTATTGAAATACATCCAGCTGCAAAAATTGGGCGTCGGTTCTTTATTGATCACGGTATGGGCGTTGTCATTGGTGCCACATCAATAATTGGCGATGATGTAATGCTTTATCACGATGTAACACTTGGTGCTCGTGGTATCGAAAAGGGTAACCGTCATCCGACCATTGAAAACAATGTGATTATTGGTGCTGGCGCGCGAGTGCTTGGAAACGTCACCATAGGCGAAGGTTCTCGAATTAGTGCCAACGCAGTAATTACTAAAGATTTGGCTCCTAGAACCATGCTCGATCAGGCTGATTTCTTTGTCATCTAGGGATAGTTAACACAGCCGTAACCTACATTTGTAAGAATGCTGCCTATGTCTACAGATCTCAATAAGCAGCAAGAGTTCGTACTTCGCACCCTGGAAGAGCGCAATATTCGTTTTGTGCGTTTGTGGTTTACCGATGTCTTGGGATTTTTAAAATCTGTAGCAATCGCACCTGCCGAACTTGAAAACGCATTTGATGAAGGTATTGGCTTTGATGGTTCTGCAATTGAAGGTTTTGCTCGAGTCACTGAGTCTGACATGTTGGCAAAACCAGATCCTGCAACGTTTTCTATTTTGCCATGGCGCACAGAATCACCTGGGGCAGCACGTATGTTCTGCGACATTGTGATGCCAGATGGCTCAGCCTCGCCATCTGATCCGCGCAATGTTTTGCGACGAACATTAGATAAAGCAGCCCAGCTCGGTTACACCTGCTACACACATCCTGAAATTGAATTCTTCTTATTCAAGAATCCTCCAGAAGTTGGTGTTGCACCAGTGCCAGTTGATCAAGGTGGGTATTTTGATCACACGCCAGCTGCAGTTGGCCATGACTTCCGTCGCCAAGCAATTACATTGCTTGAGGCAATGGGAATTAGCGTTGAGTTTTCACACCACGAAGGCGCTCCAGGCCAACAAGAAATTGATTTGCGAGATGCAGATGCATTAACAACTGCCGATAACATCATGACTTTCCGCCATGTCATTAAAGAGGTTGCCATGGATCAGGGCTTCCATGCTTCATTTATGCCAAAACCTTTCACAGATCACCCAGGTAGTGGAATGCACACACACGTTTCGCTCTTTAAAGGTGAAGACAATGCTTTCTATGATTCATCGGCTGAGTTTAACTTATCAGCTGTTGGTCGCTCATTTATTGCAGGTCTGATTAAGCACGCACCAGAAATTACTGCGATCACAAATCAGTGGGTAAATTCTTACAAACGTTTACACGGCGGGGGAGAAGCACCTGCATTTGCTAATTGGGGACAAAGTGATCGCGGCGCACTAGTGCGCGTGCCGATGTATAAGCCAAAGAAAGAAAACTCAACCCGAATTGAATTTCGATCACCAGATACTGCATGTAATCCGTATCTTGCCTATGCAGTGATGTTGGCAGCTGGCCTAAAGGGTGTTGAAGAAAAGTATGTTTTAAGTGATTCCAAGGATGCCGTTGCCTTGCCATCAAATCTCAATGAAGCAATCATGGAGATGGAAAAAAGCCAGTTAGTGCGCGAAACCCTAGGAGAGCATGTCTTTGAGTATGTGCTCCGCAATAAGCGCGCAGAATGGCTTGAATACAGCCGCCAAGTCAGCGCATTTGAACTTGATCGATATTTGCCAGTCCTTTAATACACGCGTTACCCTTAACTCATGAGCAATCGCAGCCTCCTCCTTCGCTGCCGTGGCGGGGCCAAGTAACCGGTCCCCTCGCCGCGGGGTTTGTCGTACCGGTTCACCCATGACAAAACCCGCCAATAAGTAAGGAGCACTCAATGAATTTTCCCAAGCAAGTTCCATCCAAGATGCCTGTCCATCGTTATGAACCATTTCATCCCATAGATCTTCCTGATCGCACCTGGCCTAGCAAGAAAATTACACAAGCACCTAAGTGGTGTTCAGTTGATCTTCGCGATGGCAACCAAGCGCTGATTGATCCCATGGACACGCCACGCAAGTTAGCGATGTTCAAGCTGCTAGTTGCCATGGGTTACAAAGAAATCGAAGTGGGATTTCCAAGTGCAAGCCAGACTGATTTTGATTTCGTTCGAAAGATTATCGATGAGAACTTGATTCCAGATGATGTCGTTATTCAAGTTTTAACTCAGGCCAGAGAAGCTCTTATCATTCGCACCTTTGAAGCAATCAAGGGTTCAAAGCAAGCAATTGTTCACTTATATAACTCCACATCAACTTTGCAGCGCCGAGTTGTATTTGGGCTAGATAAAGAGGGCATTAAAAAGATTGCTACCGATGCGGCCAAGATTTGTCTGGACTTAGTTCCTACTGTTCCTGAAACTAAGGTTTCCTTTGAATACTCACCTGAGTCCTATACAGGCACTGAACTAGAGTTTGCTGTTGAGGTTTGTAACGCCGTCAATGATGTGTGGAAGCCAACCCCAGAGTGGAAGACGATCATGAATCTTCCAGCAACTGTTGAAATGGCAACACCCAATGTCTATGCAGATTCAATTGAGTGGATGTGCCGCAACCTTAATAACCGCGAAAATGTGATTGTTTCACTGCACCCTCACAATGACCGTGGCACAGGTGTTGCAGCGGCAGAACTTGGTTATTTAGCTGGCGCTGATCGTATTGAAGGAACATTGTTTGGAAATGGTGAGCGCACCGGAAATGTTTGTCTTGTAACCCTTGGTATCAACTTAGTAACTCACGGCATTGACCCACATATTGATTTCTCAAATATCGATGAAGTGCGTCGCACCGTTGAATACGCTAATCAATTACGTGTTCCTGAGCGTCATCCTTATGGCGGCGATCTCGTCTTTACCGCATTTTCTGGTTCACACCAAGATGCAATTAAAAAAGGCTTTGATCACATGGCAGTTGATGCGAAGGCTGCAGGCAAAGAAGTACGTGATCACACCTGGGCTATTCCTTATCTGCCTATTGATCCACTAGATATTGGTCGCTCATATGAAGCGGTGATCCGTGTGAATTCACAATCAGGTAAGGGCGGTGTTGCTTACTTGATGAAGAATGAACATCATCTTGATTTGCCGCGACGCTTACAAATTGAATTCTCAAAAAATGTTCAAGCAAAGACTGATGCTGAAGGTGGCGAAGTAAGTGCTGAAGATCTATGGAACATCTTTGAAGATGAGTACTTGCCAACAGATGGTGCGCCATGGGGACGATTCCGGCTTAAGGGCTTGTCACAAAGCTCTGTTCTTGGCGAAGATGTTTACCTAACAGTTTCACTGACAGATCGCGGAGAACTCCAAGAACTGAAGGGTCAAGGCAACGGTCCAATTGCGGCCTTCTGTAATATTTTGCAGGCATATGGTGTTGATGTTCGAGTACTTGATTACTTCGAGCATGCATTAGCTGCAGGTGGCGATGCCTCCGCTGCTGCCTATCTTGAATGCGCAATCGAAGGCGATGTCTTTTGGGGCGTCGGAATCGATCCCAACACCACAACTGCTTCATTAAAAGCGGTCGTGTCTGCGATAAATCGCGCAATTCGCTAATCCACGCACTACCTTTACCCGTATGAGTTTGTACCGGGATGAGGCAATTGTTTTGCGCACTCAAAAACTCGGTGAAGCAGACCGCATCATCACAATGCTCACCCGAGATCATGGGCGTATTCGTGGTGTGGCAAAAGGGGTTCGCCGTACCAAGTCTAAGTTTGGTGCTCGCCTTGAACCAGGTAGTCATGTTGATATTCAGCTCTATACCGGCAAGACCTTTGACACTGTCACCCAAGTTGAAGCATTAATGAATTATGGCGAGGCGTTGACGCAGGATTATCAGCGCTGGACTGTGGCTGCTGCGATTTTAGAAGCGGCAGAGCGATTTACTAGCCAAGAAAATGAACCAGCATTACAAGAGTTTCAGTTAGTTGTTGGTGGAATGAAAGCTTTAGCAGAAAATAGATATGAACCGCTCTTGATTCTTGATGCATTTTTGTTGAGGTCATTAGCAGTCGCCGGTTATGCACCATCAATGACTATTTGTTCCAAGTGTGAAGCCCCCGGTCCGCATAGATACTTTTCATTAGTGGGCGGAGGGTCTGTGTGCGCAGACTGTCGCCCATCTGCGTGTGCAACCCCTGCGCCAGAGACGCTAGATCTGATGGGTGCATTGCTTTCAAGTGATTGGGATGTAGCAAGTGCGAGTGAAGGAAAGTTTCGCCGAGAGGCTAGTGGTTTAATCGCGGCTTACTTACAATGGCACCTTGAACGCGGCTTGCGTTCCTTGCCGATGGTGGAGCGGGTATGACAATAAAGATTCCTCATCACGTTGCAATAGTGATGGATGGCAATGGTCGTTGGGCACAAAAGCGTGGACTGCCTCGCACGGCAGGACATGAAGCAGGTGAAGCAGCACTTTTTGATGTTGTTGAAGGTGCAATTGAATTTGGTGTTAAAGAAATCAGCGCATATGCATTTTCAACTGAGAACTGGCGACGCTCACCTGAAGAGGTCAAGTTCTTGATGGGCTTTAACAGAGATGTTATTCGCAGACGCCGCGATCAGATGAATGAGATGGGTGTTCGAATTCGCTGGATTGGACGGCCGAAGCGCTTGTGGAGCAGCGTTATCAATGAGTTAGAAGAGGCTGAAGAGCTAACAAAGAAGAATAAGAAGTTAACTTTAAATATGTGTGTTAACTATGGCGGGCGGGCAGAGATTGTCGATGCTGCTGCAGAGCTGGCTCGTGATGTGAAGCGCGGCAAAGTAAAGGCTGATGCGATTACCGACAAGGTTTTTGCTAAGTATTTAGACTCTCCGCAGATGAGTGATGTGGACTTGTTTTTACGCTCCTCTGGTGAGCAGCGCACCAGCAACTTCTTGCCCTGGCAAAGTGTTTATGCCGAGTTTGTTTTCATGGATGTGCTGTGGCCAGATGTCACACGTAAGACTTTATGGAAAGCCATTGAAGAGTATTCAGCTAGAGATAGAAGGTTTGGCAAGGCTTAACATTTTGCGCAGAGACCAAAGATCTCTGCTGTATGTCCCACATCTCTAAAACCATGATCTGCAGCCATTGTCTTGGCCCATTTTTCAATTGCGCCACTTTCGATTTCAACAGTCTCACCACAACTCTTACAAACCAAGTGGTGGTGGTGAGTTTCTCCGCATAGCCGATAGATGGCTTCGCCATCTTCTCGGCGCAAAACATCAACAATCTTGTCATTGACTAAACTTTGCAATGAGCGATAAACAGTAGTTAGACCTATTTTTTCGCCTTCTCGTTGCATCAGTTTGTACACCTCTTGCGCGCTGGCAAAACCGCCAGCACGTTCTAAAGTGCTCAGGACACGTGGGTTAGATCTACTCACCGATGTTTCCAACTATTAGCCACATTGCAACAACACCTGCAATGGTGGCAAGCATTGTTAAGCGGGATGGATGACGTGAGTGTGCTTCAGGCAAGATGTGTGATGTTGCAAGGTAGATAACAAAACCTGAAAACGCGGCCAAATATAAAGCCATTGATTGATCAGAAAATGCGATGTAACTTCCGAGTGCCGCGCCGCTAATACGCATCACAGCATCTGCACCCAATAATAAAATTGATGTCTTGGTCCAATGTCCGCTCTTGATCAGTAATGAAACGGTATTGAGGCCATCACTAAAGGCGTGTGCCAAGATCGCGATAAAGACTGCATAACCCAAATGCATCGCTAACTTTGAAAGCAAGGCCAAGTGCAAGTCCATCTAGAAAAACGTGCCCTGCCATTGCAGCGGCACCTAAGTGTGCCGGCGATGTTTAGTGAGTGCTCGTGGTCGTGGCCGTAATCGCTATGGGCTGGTTCATGGGAACCAAATAGCTGCTCTGCAAAGTGAAGAGTTAAAAAGCCAATCACCAATGCAATTGAAACAACGGGGACATTGCCAAAGGTTGAGTGTATTCATTTCGAAAACTTCAGGCAGAAGGTCAAAGGCGACTAAGACCCAATAACAATCCAGCAGATAAACCAAGGACAAGGTGCAGTCGATCTCGTACCTTGATGGCGATAAACTCCACCGGTTGTGGTGGCAACGGCTGTGAGTGCGGCAAGTGCGATGGCTGTATTCATGGCTGAAAAGTATCACAAATGAAAATGATTGTCATTGTCATTGTCCGCCCGCTACGCTCAACCCATGCTTGCTATAGCTCGATTTACAGTTCCGCTGGCCAATGCCACCCAATTTGAGGCACAACTAAGCACAGCCCTTGAGGCCTTTTCTAAGTGCAAGGGATATGTCAGCGGTGAGTTTGGGCAAAACCTTGATGAGGTAACACTGTGGTCGCTGGTTACGCATTGGGAAAATGTGGGTTCATATCGAAGAGCGTTGAGTAATAACGATGTAAAAATGAATGCAATTCCAATCTTGGCTCAGGCTATTGATGAGCCGGGTGCATATGAAAAGCCGTACTCAGAGTAAAATAATCACACGGAAGTAACACACGTTGCTTTTCGCCGACAGCCAGCCGGATGGAGAATATTGTGGCAACGGACCGTTTAGAAAATATTGTAGGACTAGCAAAGCGTCGTGGGTTTGTATACCCATCATCTGAAATTTATGGCGGACTTCGCGCATCATGGGATTACGGCCCATTGGGTGTTGAGCTAAAAAACAACGTTAAGCGCCAGTGGTGGAAGTCCATGGTTATGGGCCGCGAAGATGTTGTCGGTCTGGACTCATGTGTGATCTTGGCAAAAGAAGTCTGGGAAGCATCAGGCCACGTTGCAACATTTAGTGATCCGCTAACAGAGTGCACCGCTTGTAATAAGCGTTATCGCGCCGATCACTTGGAAGAGGCGTATGAAGCCAAGCATAAGAAGAAGCCAGAGTCTTTAACTGAAGTTAATTGTCCTGCTTGTGGAAACAAGGGCCAGTTCACAACACCAAAGCAGTTCAGCGGATTGCTCAAGACTTTTCTTGGACCAGTAGAAGATGAATCAGGGCTTGCTTATTTGCGTCCGGAAACTGCGCAAGGAATCTTTATTAACTTTGATCAGGTAATGACAACCTCACGCAAGAAGCCACCATTTGGTATTGGCCAAATCGGTAAATCCTTCCGTAATGAAATTACTCCTGGAAACTTTATTTTCCGTACTCGCGAATTTGAGCAGATGGAGATGGAGTTCTTTGTTGTTCCAGGTAGTGATGAAGAGTGGCACCAGTACTGGATTGACACACGTATGGCTTGGTATGTGGACCTTGGGATTAACCCAGAGCGCCTTCGCATTTACGATCATCCAAAAGAGAAGTTGTCACATTATTCAAAGCGCACAGCAGATATTGAATACAAGTTCGAATTTGCTGGAACTGAGTGGGGCGAGCTTGAAGGTATTGCAAACCGCACCGACTTTGATTTAAAGGCTCACTCTGCCGCATCCGGTAAGGATCTTTCTTACTTTGATCAGGAAAAGGGCGAGCGTTGGACACCATTTGTTATTGAGCCTGCAGCAGGTGTTGATCGCTGCACACTCACATTCTTAATGGATGCCTTCACAGAAGATGAAGCACCTAATAGCAAGGGCGAGATGGAAAAGCGTGCGGTATTAAAGCTTGATCATCGCCTAGCTCCAATTAAGGCTGCAGTTCTTCCACTTTCTCGTAATGCTGATCTGTCTCCTAAGGCGCGCGATCTTGCAACGCAGCTTCGCAAGAACTGGAATATTGATTTTGATGATGCCGGCGCAATTGGTCGCCGCTACCGTCGTCAAGATGAAATCGGTACTCCTTACTGCATCACCATTGACTTTGAAACACTTGAAGATAATGCGGTGACAATTCGCGATCGCGACACAATGGCGCAAGAGCGCATCGGCCTAGATCAGGTCGAGGCATGGCTAGCACCTCGTTTACTAGGTTGCTAAAACCACTCCTACTTCCATTAGCAACCGGTGATCACTACATAGATCCACCGGTTGTTCTAGCACCCATGGCTGGAATAACTAATGCCCCTTTTCGCACATTGTGCCGCGAACAAGGAGCAGGTTTATTTGTTTCTGAAATGGTTACTGCGCGCGCACTGATTGAACGTCGTCCAGAAACCTTGCGAATGATTGTTCCAGGCAAAGATGAGTGGCCACGTTCTGTGCAGTTATATAGCGTTGATCCAACAACGATGCGTGCTGCAGTGACAATGATTGGAAAAGAAAACTTAGCCGATCACATCGATATGAACTTTGGCTGTCCAGTGCCTAAGGTGACTCGCAAAGGCGGGGGAGCAGCCCTTCCCTTCAAGCGCAAACTGTTCAGCAATATCGTTGGTGCAGCGGTAGAGGCGGCAAAGCCTTTTGGTATTCCCGTCACGGTGAAAATGCGCATCGGTATTGATAGTGATCATGAAACGTATTTAGAAGCAGCCAAATCTGCAGCTGATTTAGGTGTTGCTTGGGTTGCATTACATGCGCGCACAGCAGCCCAGATGTATGAAGGCAAAGCTGATTGGTCTGCAATTGCACGTCTTGTGGAGCACTTAAAGCCAACTGGAGTACCTGTTTTAGGTAACGGGGATATTTGGTCTGGTCGGGATGCAATTGAAATGGTGGAGCAAAGTGGCTGCGCCGGCGTAGTTGTTGGTCGTGGATGTCTCGGACGTCCATGGTTGTTTACTGATCTTGCTTCATCACTTAAGGGTGAAGGAAAGCAGATCACACCAACGCTGCATGAAGTGCGTGAAGTGATGTTCCGTCATGCGAATCTAATTGTTGAATACTTAGAATCTGAAGATCGCGGAATGCGAGATATTAGAAAACACATGGCCTGGTATTTAAAGGGCTTCCGTGTGCCACGAGAGATCAGACATGATCTTGGCATGGTGTCTTCCTTGCAAGAGATGCGCAATCTTTTGGATCAATTAGAAGATCAGCCATATCCAACTGAAGTGGGAGATAAGCCACGTGGTCGCACAAGCCATGGTCGCCCACCAACATTGCCAGATGGTTGGCTAAACGACCCTGATGAGCTAGTTCACGTTGAACTAGAGGATGCGTTTTCTGGTGGATAAATGTTTCTATTTAGATTGATACGTCGCACAATTTCAGTAGTTGTCGTTCTTGCACTCATTGCTCCTGCCTATGGAGTTTCACAAGTGTGGCGGGCAGCTAAGAATCCTGTTGTAAGACAAGCAGATGTCATTGCTGTTTTGGGTACTGCGCAGTTAAATGGTAGGCCAGGTGAAGCGCTAGAGGCACGTTTGGTTGAAGCAAAAAGAATCTATGATCTTGGATACGCCTCTTCAATTATTACTGTTGGCGCTGGCGCACCAGGGGATAGGACAACCGAGGCGGCATCTAGCAAGTATTGGCTGCGCATGAATGGGATTCCGTCCAAGAAGATAACTGCAATTGAAGAAGGCCGAGATACTTTAGTTAGTACTAAAGCCTACGCCGCTGTTATGAAAAAGCGTTACGTCAGCGATGTCATCATCGTGACAGATCCGTATCACTGCAAGCGCGCAATGGCGATGGCAAATGATCAGGGCGTTATTAGTACATGCTCTCCGGTGCAAACTGGTCCCAATACGATCGCAAATAGTGGTTACAGATACTTACTTCGCGAGGCTGGTGCGTACTTGGTCTATATAACTGTAGGCAAGCGTGGGCTACAAATTAGTGATCACTTACCTGATGCAGACATTGTTACTAAGGTATTGCCATGAGCTACAGCGCATTTGACCAAGAACGGTTCTTAGATGAACCTGCAAAGCGCGCTGGTCGAACAGAGTTCATGCGTGATCGTGCGCGAGTTATTCACTCAGCAGCGCTTCGACGATTAGCTGCAAAGACACAAGTAGCAGTGCCGTGGGAAAATGATTTTCAACGCACCAGACTTTCACACTCTTTGGAGTGCGCACAGATTGGCCGCGAACTCGGTGAATCACTCGGCGCAGATCCTGATCTACAAGACACCGCTTGCCTTGCACATGATCTTGGCCATCCACCTTTTGGTCACAATGGCGAAGAGGCATTGGCAGAGATCGCACAAGAGTTTGGTGGCTTTGAAGGAAATGCACAAAGTTTTAGATTACTTGTTCGCCTTGAGGCAAAGACTGTTGATGCCAATGGAAAAAGTCTTGGACTTAACTTAACTCGCGCATCTTTAGATGGTGCAACAAAGTATCCATGGCCAAGGTCAGAAAATCCTCGCAAGTTTGGTGTTTACGATGATGATGTAGAAATCTTTGACTGGATGCGCACCAATGCACCTGCTGGCAAGAAAGTGTATTGAAGCTCAGATCATGGACTGGTCTGATGATTGTGCCTACTCCGTCCACGACTTAGAGGATGCAATTTTTGCAGGACAAGTTTCTGTTAAAAACTTTGAGCAAGACTTTGCAGAGCTCTATAAGGTGATGACAGTTGATTACAAGAGTGATGCGACAGAACAAGAAGCACTAGATGCTCATTCACGTCTCTCAGCACTTTCTGCTTGGCCACATTATTACGACGGTAGCCATCGCAGCCTTGCACGCATGAAGGATTCAACTAGCCAGTTAATTGGTCGTTTTGTTTTGGCAGCAGAGATTCAAACTCGAAAGGTGCACGGTGATGGCCCACTTTCACGCTATGGCGCAGATCTTGAAATCCCTCGTGAACAAAAGGTAGAAGTAGATTTCTTAAAGGCTATTGCTGGTCACTACTTAATCAACGCGGCGCACTCTCAAGATAGATATGCAAAACAGCAGGTCATCATTGGCGAGTTAGTTGAGATGCTTGTTGAAATATCCGAGCGAATTAGATTCTTACTTCCAGAAGCCCTGGAATGAGGCGGGCGATGAAGTGGCCAAAATGCGCGTAATAATTGACCAGGTTGCTGCCCTGACTGACCCGGGTGCCTATGCCTTGCATGCACGCCTACTTGCTAATCGGTAGGGTACGAACATGAGCGGTCGCATTAGAGATGAGGATGTTGCATACATCCGAGATCGCGCACCCATTGATGAAGTTGTCGCAGATTACGTTCAACTAAAAAATGCTGGCGGGGGACAGAAAAAAGGTTTGTGCCCATTTCATGATGAAAAGTCACCTTCATTTCATGTGACACCAAGCAAAGGATATTTCCACTGCTTTGGTTGCCAAACTGGCGGAGATGTCATTGCATTCTTAATGAAAATTGATCACTTAACTTTCACCGAAACAATTGAGCGTCTTGCAGATCGCATTGGTTACACCCTTCGATACGACGAGGGATCTAGTACTGGACCAGTTGTTACATCTAGTACTCGCAACCGCTTAATCGCAGCACACGTCAGAGGCTGCAAAGTTTTATCAAGAACAACTCAATTCCTCACCTGGTGCTGCCCACGGACGTGAGTTACTGACAAAGCGTGGCTTTGATCGCGCTGCATGTGAGCAGTTTGGTGTGGGGTACTCACCTGATGAATGGGATGGCCTCACAAAACATCTGCGCGGCACTCGGATACACAATTGATGAGTTAGAACTTGCAGGCCTTTCAAAGATGGGCCAACGCGGTCCTATTGATAAGTTCCGTAATCGACTTGATGTGGCCCATCAAAGATATTTCAGGAGACATTGTTGGCTTTGGTGCTAGAAAGCTTGCTAGCGATGCTGATGATCAGGGTCCAAAGTATTTAAACACCTCTGAAACTCCGATCTATAAGAAGAGCCAAGTGTTATATGGCTTAGATGTTGCAAAGAAAGAGATTGCTAAAAAACGTCAAGCAGTGATCGTTGAAGGCTATACCGATGTGATGGCAGCCCACCTTGCCGGCATTACAACTGCCGTTGCAACCTGCGGTACCGCATTTGGCGCAGACCACATTCGTATTTTGCGCAGATTGTTAATGGATGATGATGCATTTAGAGGAGAAGTTATTTTCACCTTTGACGGTGATGCGGCAGGACAAAAAGCGGCACTGCGCGCATTTAGCGAGGATCAAAAGTTTGTCACACAAACATTTGTTGCCGTTGAACCAGATGGATTGGATCCCTGTGAGCTCCGCCAAGAAAAGGGCGACCTTGCTTTGCGCGATTTAATTGCACGCCGTGTTCCACTCTTTGAGTTTGCAATCCGCGCAGAGTTAAAACACCACAAATTAGATTCTGCTGAAGGTCAGAGTCAATGCATTAAATGCGGCAGCACCATTAGTTGCTCAGATCCGAGACAAGTCATTGCGTCCTGAATACACCAGACTTCTTGCAGGTTGGCTTGGTGTTGAAGTTGAAATTGTTACAAAGGCAGTCTCTCGCGGAGTTAAAACCGCTCCTGCGCAGCAATCAGCAGTCGAAGAAACAACTGCTCAACCAAACTTTAGGCCAGATCCGAATGAAGCACGATTGATTCTGGAGCGCGAAGTATTAAAGGCGAAGCTGCAAGAGCCATCACTACTTGCCGGCGAACTATGGAGTTCAATTGAGGCTGGAGCCTTTACTCATCCTGCCTATGTCGCATTGCGTGTGGCTATCGATGCTGTTGAAAAGATTGCACCAGAAAATATTGCAGATGAGAATGTGAAAGCGTTGTTTACAGAGTTAACAGTTGAACCTATCCGCGCCGATGGAAAGCCAACTGCTTCATATGTTGCAAGCATCGTGGCTCGTTTGCGAGAGGTGGCGATTTCACGATCTATCGCCGAACTCAAATCATCGCTTCAGCGCTTAAATCCTGTCGAAAATGAGATCGAATACACGGCTGCTTTTGCCCAATTAGTTGCGCTGGAAAGTGCCCGCAGATCTCTGCATGATTTGGCGCTCGGCAGCCTTTAGTTTTTGCCCAAACCCGTGTGTGCGCTAGAGTTTGCGCTTGCACCGTTAATCCCTGATAGCTCAACGGCAGAGCAGTCGACTGTTAATCGACAGGTTCTTGGTTCGAATCCAAGTCAGGGAGCATGAAGTTCTCACGTAGATCCGCGCTTCGCATGGCCCTTAGTGGGGGCAAGTACAACCTTGTTTGGAACTCCCGCCCTTGCTGCCAATCACCAGATTGTTAAATTAAGCAAGATCAAAGTTGGCGGAACATATTCTTTTCAACTCAAAAATGGCGCACCAGCGCTCTTGTTTCGCACAAAGACTGGCGTCTTTGCCTATCAAACAATCTGTCACTCACCAAGGCGGATTGGCCAAGTACTTTGCACCACGAAAGTTGATGGTGTGCCCATGTTCACAACGCCAGCTTTGATCCCTTTAAAAAGGGTGCTGTTGTTGCAGGACCTGCAACAAGTCCACTGCCTTCAGTAAAGGTTGCCATTAAGGGCGACTGGATAATCCTGGCTTAAAGATTTAAGGATAAGGTTTTCACATGGCACTATTTCAACTTAACGTAGCAATTCCAGATCGCCCGGGTTCATTAGGACTACTTGCATCTGCAATTGGAGCAGCAGGTGGAGACATCCGTGGGCTCGCAGTTGTGAAGTCTGAAGATGGCAAAGGGTATGACGACATAACAGTTGCGATACCAGGTAGTGATCCGACTGATCTACTGAATGTTTTGGATGCAATTGGTGGGGTAGAAGTACTCTCAATCAACCCGCTCTAGTTACTTACGAGATAAGAGTACTGCGCCTTGACTTGGCAGTGATGTAAAAAATCGCGGAGCCTTAAATTTCTTATCTGCAAAAGCTTTTTCAACTGCGCGAATTGTTTCCGTGGTCTTTGAAGCCTGAATCAGCAATTGCACTTCCTCCAAAGCCGCCACCCACCATGCGTGATCCCAGAGCATCTGTGGCCAATGAAGCATCAACTGCTGTATCTAGTTCTGGACAGGAAACGTTGTAATCATCACGTAATGAAACATGCGATGCATTTATCAGCTGTCCTACTTTTACAAAATCGCCATTGCTTAACGCTTCTACGCAATCTAGGACTCGCTTCATTTCGCTCACCGCATGACGTGCACGGATGTATTCAGTCTCCGTCAATTTATCTCGCGAAGAATCTAACTGTTCCATCGTTAACTCACGCATGGATTTAACAGATAATTTCGCTGCAACAGATTCACATGATGCCCGGCGTTCGGCATAGCCACCATCAGTTAAGGCATGGTGGGCTTGTGTATCAATGATGAGTAGCTCTAATCCGTGTGATGCAACATTCAAAAGGAATATTGCGAGTTGAAAGATCTCTGCAGTCCAGCAACAGCGCAGATCCAGTTGTTGCCATGAGGGAAACAGATTGATCCATGATGCCACAGGGGACTCCCACGTATTGGTTTTCAGCCTTTTGCGTTAGGCGAGCAAGTTCTTCAAGATTAAATCCCAAATCAAACAAATGATTCATCGCTGTTGCTACAGAACATTCAAGAGCTGCAGAAGATGAAAGACCTGCGCCAAGTGGAACATGCCCATCAATCATCAGATCAACTCCACTTTTTACGCCCATCGACCATAGAACACCGAGCGCGTATCGCTCCCATTCACCTTTAAGTCCAGGCTTAACATTGTTGATATCTACCGTGACAATTTTGTTGCGACGCTGAGCCGATGCAATACGAACAGTTGAGTCATCTCGTTTTCGAGCGGCAACTAAAGTTCTATCTTTGATCGCAAAGGGAAGGACGAAGCCTTCGCTGTAGTCGATGTGCTCACCAATTAAATTAACGCGCCCCGGTGCTGCTGCAACTAGATCTGGTTCTTCGCCGAATGTTTCAAGAAATTTTCCTTCGATCGAGCTCATTGTTATGCCATTGATTTCAAGGTGTCAGAAACCATTGTGTTCATATCCCTGGTTGGCTCCCACCCAAGGTGTGTTTTTGCCTTTGAAATATCTGCAATTAAAACCGCTGGATCACCAGCACGACGCGGAGAATCAATAAATGGAATCTGATGTCCAGTGGCCGCACTTGCCGCTGCAACAACTTCGCGCACTGAGTAGCCAGAACCGCTGCCTAGGTTATAGATCTCGTGCCCAGGCTTTCCTAGTGATTGAAGAGCCTTTAGATGTGCATCAATTAAGTCAATGACATGGACGTAATCGCGAATACATGTGCCATCTTCTGTGGGCCAATCAGTGCCAAATATCTTTACAGGATTATCTGTTGTGCTGCGCAAAACATTAGGAATCAAATGTGTTTCAGGGTTATGTCGCTCTGCCAGCCATCCGCGCTTTGCCTTGAGTGCACCTGCCACATTGAAGTAGCGCAGTGAGGCTGCAGATATTCCATGAGCTGTTGCCTCTGCTGTGATCATGTGATCGATTGCAAGTTTGGTTGCACCATATGGGTTAGTTGGATTGGTCTCAGAGGTTTCAAGAATCGGCACACTCTTTGGCTCGCCATAGGTGGCTGCAGATGAAGAAAAGACAAGTTTAGTAATTGATAGTTTGCGCATTTCATCGAGCAAGATGCGAGTTCCATCAACATTAACCGAGTGATAGAGATCAGGTTTTTCAACAGATTCTCCAACAAGGGACTTTCCTGCAAAGTGCATGACCGCATCGCAACCAGTTAGCGCATCTGCAACTTCGCCGCTGTTTAGAAGTGAGCCTTGAATGAAGCGCACACCAGCCGGGACTGTGTCGGCATGGCCCATGCTGCAATCATCTAAAATCGAGATTTCAAAGCCTTGGGTAAGCAAGATTTCAACTGCAGTTGATCCGATATAGCCAGTACCGCCAGTTACTAAAACTCGCATTACAAAACTACTTCGCGCAACTGAGCCGCAGATTGTTCTGGACGCATGTCCATAATGAATGCACCCATCGCAGATTCAGAACCAGCTAGATACTTTAATTTTCCTGGTGCGCGACGAACACTTGTGATCTGCCAGTGCAGCCGCATTACATCTCGGCCAACTCGCACAGGTGCTTGATGCCAGGCTGCGATATATGCCATTTCAATTCCAAAGACGCCATCTAATCTGCGTGTCACTTCAAGTGCGATCTCTGGGAAAGCATCACGATCTGCCTCTGTTAAACCTGTCAGATCTGCAACTGGGTTGAGGGGAGTGATGTGAATTTCAAATGGGTAACGGGCAGCATATGGAACATATGCGATCCATCGATCATTGCGGGCAATGATGCGTTCTTTATCTCTAATCTCACGGGCAACAACTTCATCAAATAAAACCTTGCCGGTTTGTTCTTTGTATTTAATGGCAGCAGCCAACATCTTTTCAACACGAGGTGGGATATATGAATAGGCATAGATCTGACCATGTGGGTGAGACAGGGTCACACCAATTTCTTCTCCGCGGTTTTCAAAGGGAGCGATGTGTTCAATAAAGCTTTCTTGTGAAAGCTCTGCTGTGCGATCAATCCATGCCTCAAGCAAGGTGCGAACACGTTGTGGAGTCAGATCCTTAAAGGCCTTGCCGTGTTCTGCTGTAAAACAAATGACTTCACACTTACCTGCAGCTGTTCCTAAATCTGTATCAGGGCCAACCATGTCAGGAAGTGCCCAATCACCAACAGGTGGGCGAAGTGATGGTGAACGATTATCAAAGACAACTACTTCAAAATCAGATTCAGGAATCTCAGTGAGCAACTCACCCGTTGTCGGACACAACGGACAAAGCTCTTTTGGAGGCAAGAAGATGCGACCTTGTCGATGAGCTGCCATTGCAACCCATTCATTGACCAAGGGATCTAGGCGAAGTTCACCAATTCCTGGTTGCTCTTCCTCTGGCCTGGCATCTTCAACATTTCGCGCTTGGCCAGCGGTGTCGTAGTAACGAATTGTTCGACCATCGGCCATATGGCGATCATTTCTGATGACGCCTGCTTTTAGTTTTTTACTCTCGCCCATAGTGTCGTTACTCTACCTTTGTGAGTAAGCAATCTGCACTATTGAGCGCGCCATCGTCATCACTACTGCTTGAAGTAGTCGAGGGCGCCCTGGTGATCCAACACTGGGGAGCACCCATTCATGGAGATCTCGCATCTGTGCAAACTGCAATTCGTCCATCGATTGCAAATAGCTCCTGGGATGAGCCACAGTTTCCCGGAATCATGCGCGAGAGTTCTCGCGGATTTTTGGGGCGTCCAACATTATCTGGACACCGCAATGGAAAAGCTTGGTCAACAAAGTTTGAAGTCACAGATTTTCATCATCAGAAAAACCACGCCGCCATTACTTTTCGGGATCTGCATGCAGAACTTGAAGTCGTAATTACCTTTGACCTTGATAGGCATGGTGTTTTATTTCAAAGAGCCACAGTTAAGAATTTAGGAAATACCGATTATTGCCTCAATGAATTTATCCATTGGTTGCCTCTTCCAAAGGAAGCAACACAGACTTTAGATTTTGCGGGTCGCTGGTCAAATGAGCGCAATCCGCAGCGCAAAGAAATCGCAACTGGCACCTGGGTTCGTGAATCTCGAGAAGGTCGCAGCGGACACAATTTTTCTATCGCAGATATCGCACTAACAGCTCAAACTTCTTTCCAATCAGGAAGCGCTTGGGCCACAAGCATTGCTTGGAGCGGTAACTCACAATATCTAGTTGAAAAACTCTTTGATGGTTCTCAATCAATTGGCGCTGGAGAACTCTTACTACCTGGTGAATTGATATTGGCATCAGGTCAAACATATGAAGCACCAGCGTTGATTTCAGTATTTTCAGCAGAAGGATTAGATGGAGTAAGCGCTGCTTATCACTCATACCTTCGAGGCCGCGAAGTACATCCAAAGAAAGAACGCCCACTTACATTAAACATGTGGGAAGCGTTGTACTTTGATCACAACGAGGAAAAGATCAAAGCGTTGGTTGATGTTGCTGCCGAGAGTAGGCATTGAGCGCATTGTTCTAGATGATGGCTGGTTCCACTCCCGACGCAATGATCGCGCTGGTTTAGGTGACTGGGTTATCGATCCTGCAGTCTGGCCCAATGGTTTGTCACCAATCATCAAGTACATCAATGACAAGGGAATTGAATTTGGCTTGTGGTTTGAAGGCGAAATGGTTAACCCAGATTCAGATTTATATCGCGCCCATCCTGAATGGATTTTGCATGAAGCAGATCGAGTTCCACCACTGTGGCGCCATCAATTAGTTCTAGATATTGGCCATGAAGGTGCTTATAACCACGTACTGGAGCAAACCTCTGCTGTTCTTGCTGCCCACAACATTGGCTACATTAAGTGGGATCACAACCGTGTACTAATTGATGCCGGTCATCTTGGTGCCGCCGGTGTTCATCGCCAAACACAAGCGATCTATCGTTTGTTTGCAGAGCTTAAAAAGCGTCACCCAGGACTTGAAATTGAATCCTGTGCATCAGGTGGAGCGCGAATTGATTTAGGTGTGATTGATTATGTTGATCGTTTCTGGACAAGTGATAACAATGATGCGCTAGAGCGCCAAACAATCCAGCGCTGGACTGCGCAAGTTATTGCACCTGAACTCCTTGGTACTCATATTGGACCGACTCATGGTCACCAAACAGGTAGAACACTTGAGCTTTCTATGCGTGCAACGACGGCTCTATTTGGTCATGCTGGCATTGAATGGAATATCACTGAAGCAACACCAGAAGAGCGCAAGCATTTAGCAACATGGGCGCAGTACTACAAGAACAACCGTGGCCTGCTTCATTCTGGAAAGATGGTTCGTGTTGATTACCCAGAAGCACACGCATATCTTCATGGGGTTACAGCACATGATGCATCTCGAGCAATTTTTGCTTATGTTCAGTTAACGCCAACAGTTTCTATTCATCCATCACCACTTAAGTTTCCTGGATTAGATGAGAACGCAAACTATGTAATCAAGGCTGTGTTTCCAGCTGGTAAGCCACGCTTTATGTTGATTACTCCACCTGAGTGGATGTCTGGAATAACAATGTCAGGTTCAGCGCTATCTTCAATTGGTGTGACTGCGCCAATTCTGGCTCCTGCAAATGCGTTCTTGATTGAAATAAGTAAGGCTTAATCAACCCAATTCAAGGTTCGCTCAACAGCCTTTTTCCAACCCGCATAACCAACTGCACGTTGTTCTTGCGTACTTGTTGAATTCCAACGACGAGATTGTTGCCATTGCTTTCGCACTTCATCGGTAGATGACCAAAAACCAACTGCTAAGCCAGCAGCATAGGCAGCACCGAGGGCGGTAGTTTCACCAATTAATGGGCGAGTGATATCAATACCCATAACATCTGCCTGCATCTGCATGCATAAAGAGTTGGCTGTAATTCCGCCATCTACCCGCATTTCCTTCATTGGAACGCCACTGTCGGCAACCATTGCATCCATGACATCGCGTGTTTGATAGCAAATTGCTTCAAGTGCTGCGCGGGCAAGGTGCGCCTTTGTTGCTGCGCGAGTTAATCCAACAATTACACCGCGTGCATCTGTGCGCCAGTACGGAGCAAACAAACCAGAAAAGGCAGGGACAAAGTAAACACCTGCTGTGTCTGTTACAGAAGATGCCAAGCTTTCAGTCTCTGCTGCATTTGAAATTATTCCTAATTGATCCCGCAGCCATTGGATGGCAGAGCCAGTAACTGCAACAGAGCCTTCAAGTGCGTAATGTGCTGGTGCATCACCAAGTTTGAAACAAACGGTTGTAAGTAACCCGTTCTTGGAGCGCACAATCTCAGTTCCTGTATTAAGGAGTGCGAAGTTTCCGGTGCCATATGTTGTCTTTGATTCACCGCGTTCAAAACAGACCTGACCAACCATTGCAGCTTGTTGATCTCCCAAGATTCCTGCAATAGGAATTGCTGTGCCAAATGGACCATGTGGATCTGTTAGTGCATAAGTTTCTGAAGAAGATTTAATGACAGGCAGGGCAGAGCGTGAGACACCAAAGATAGAAAGCAGTTCATCATCCCAGTCCAAAGTTTCAAGGTTCATCAACAAGGTGCGGCTGGCATTTGTCACATCAGTTGCATGCACGCCTCCGCGGACACCACCAGACAAATTCCAGAGTAGCCATGAATCAATAGTTCCAAAGCGGGCATTAGGACCTTGTGCAGCGGGAACATTTTGGAGAAACCAATTCATCTTGCTGCCAGCAAAGTACGGGGCGATTGTTAAGCCGGTTGTGTGGCGAATCTTTTGTTGTTGGGCATCAGATAAGGAAGCCAAGAACTCAGTTGTACGAGTGTCTTGCCAAACAATTGCATGAGACAGCGGTTGACCTGTTGTTACATCCCACACCACCGTTGTTTCACGTTGGTTGGTCAGCCCAATAGCTGCTAAATCTGAGCCCAAAATGTTGGCTTGCTTGAGAGCGCCAGCGATTACTTCTTGCGCACGCTCCCAAATTTCAGTTGCGTCATGTTCGACCCAGCCTGCCTGCGGAAGGATTTGGCGATGTTCTAGTTGATGCTGTCCAACAACCTGGCCTGCGTGGTCAAAGATCATGAATCGAGTACTACTCGTGCCCTGATCCAAACTGCCGATATATGCCACGATGCACAACCCTTCGCCGTAAGTTAGGCTTAGCGTACCCACTCGTTACGGAGATGCAACGCATATGTTCCTGTCACAACTTGGCCCAGACCAGCGTGACTCTGCTATTTCCCAATTAGGCACAGAACAATTCGACATCCTTGTTATTGGCGGGGGAGTCAACGGGGTTGGCGCGGCATTAGATGCCGCCTCTCGTGGATTAAAAGTCGCACTTATTGAGGCACAAGATATTGCTGCTGGAACATCAAGTAGATCTAGCAAGTTGATTCATGGCGGCCTGAGATATCTTGAACAATATGATTTTAAATTAGTACGTGAAGCTTTACACGAGCGCGAGTTAATGGTTTCAACATTGTGCCCACATCTTGTTAAGCCAGTTGGATTCTTATTTCCACTGACTGAAAAGCTTAAAGAGCGCACCTACGTTGGAGCAGGCTTAGCACTCTATGACGCATTACGTGGATTTCAGCGCGCGCTTCCTTGGCACAAGCACCTCAGTCAAAAACAGATTAACGAAATCGCACCATCGTTGCGTCATGACATTGTCACTGGCGCAATCAAATACTTTGATGCCCAAGTTGATGATGCCCGCCACACCATGGCAGTTGCCCGAACTGCAGCACGCCACGGCGCGATCATCGCAACCCAAGTTTCTGCAGAGTCATTGATTCGCGAAGGCAAGCGCGTTGTTGGAGTTAATGCTCTTGATTTAACATCAGGAAAGAAGATTGCGATTAAAGCAGGGGCAACAATCATGTGTGCAGGTGTGTGGAGCGATCAACTGCACGAGCGCTTTGAGTTAACTCCTGGATACCACGTGACAATGAGTAAGGGCGCGCACATCGTTGTTCCTGGATCTGCGATCAAATCTGATGCGGGAATCATTTTGAAAACCCCGGTCTCTGTATTGTTCATAATTCCATGGGGAGACAAGTGGATTGTTGGCACGACAGATACACCATATGAGGGCGATCGTGCAGAGCCATGTGCTACTCGCGGGGATGTGCAATACATCTTGGATCAGGCCAATCGCGTTCTTGAACCAAAACTAAAAGCTGATGAGATTATTGGGGTCTATGCAGGATTGCGCCCATTAGTTGCAAACAACAAGAGTGCAACAACAACCAAGCTTTCACGTGAGCACACAGTGGACCGTCCAGCTGCTGGTTTTGTTTCTATTGCTGGCGGCAAATACACGACTTATCGTGTCATGGGTAAGGATGTTGTTGATCGTGCAGTCATTGAACTACGCAAGTTAACTCAAGAGTCTGTAACAGAAAAACTTCCATTAGTAGGTGCTGATGGCTACTTTGCTCTGGAGCAACAGAAAGAGCGTATCGCTCAAGAATCTGGGTTAGATGTGGAAACAGTTACGCACTTGCTCAATCGTCACGGATCACTCATTAGTGAAATCCTTGAATTAATTGAGGAACAACCAAAGCTAGCTGCCAAGTTAGATATGGACTTGCCATATATCAAGGCTGAAATTGTCTATGCCGCATCACATGAAGGCGCGCGATCTGTAGATGATGTAATTTCTCGTCGCACGCGCCTATCTTTTGAAGCGGTCAATCATGGTGTTCATCTAGCAGATGAAGTTGCGGCACTTATTTCACCTGTGCTTGGGTGGAGTGCAAAAGTGCGTAAAGAATCTATTGCACAATACATAGAGTTAGTTGAACGTGAAATCGCAGCCCTGGATGAGCTACTTGAGGTTAATTCTTAATCTGCCCTCTGCAACCATCAGTAGTTGGCTTCTTAGTAGCAGTAGGTGAAGGTGTTGGTTTAGGTGTTGGTGTTGGCCCTTGTGTCACTTCAAATGTAACCGGAAAAGTTGATTCGGCGTGAGTACCCGAAACATCTTCGAACAAAACCTTTCCACTGTACGTGCCAGCTAATACCCCTTTGAGAGCAAGAGTCCACACACCACTAGTTTCTCGCAAGATAGTTTGGGTCGGCTTTGTGGCTGGTGTTGTCGCCTTATCAAAAACCAATTTGACGCTTCCTGTCACAACAGGAGAGCCACTTGGACGCACAACATTTACCTTAAAGGTAACAAGTTTGTTTGTTGTACTCGCCGATTGACTCACAACGCTGAGCACCGTTGGCTCTTGCTGCGGCATTAAATCAACAAGTGTTGGCGCCCAGGTTCCCTTTGCCAAATCTAGGAATGATGAAGGGGTGCCGCGAAAGACGTTTAGATCTAATCTATTTCCCGGAACTCCGTATTTAGGAGCAATTCCACATGAAGAGTATTGCCACACAGTCCATTGGGAATCACAGTTTGCACCAGTCCACGAGTGAACATAACAACCGCCAGTTTTCATTCCTGGCTGATTAATCGGGTTAGCTGGATCGATTGCATATTGGGCTAACCACAATGGATATTGGGCAAGTTCTGGTGTGCGGGTCATGGAACTTTCTAAAAAGTTTGCATAAGAGTAGAGAATTGGAGTCTTACCAGTTTTTTCCTTTACCGATGCAAGAAAAGTCGTTGCCCATAAAGTAACAGCGCTTCGGGTTGCATACTTTTGGCATGCACCAGAAGAAGAGTAACGAACACACTTATTCTCTAGGTCTAATGCGTATGGCAAATCCTTGTCACTGTAACCACCCATAGATGCTAATCGCCACACAACTTTCTGGGCTTGGGCAAGTGCATCTTTTTTTATTCCTTCTGGATCTGTCACATCAGGTAAAACTGCGTAGTGATAAAAACCGGTATAGATACCTGCAGCTTGGGCGGCGTAATGATCCATCGCAGCGTATTTAACGGCTAGTAGATCTGCTGTTTCGCGAGTGTCAGATGCTTTGATGAAAACAAATCGCATTCCTGCGTCATACATCTTTACAAAATCAATTGGCTTATCGTTGGGATGCTGCCAGCGACTTACATCTGCGCCGTGAATACGACCACCTGGGCCGGTTAAATCAATAAATTGAGCAGGATCATTATTTGAGAACTCTGGTTGCTGTTTGACGGTGATAGAGCGAATCGGTGAGTACAAACTCTTTCCACCTATTACCGAAACAGCGCGATAGCGAACATTTGCATTCAGCGCTGTGGCAAGGGCTGTAACTTTCCAAGTGCCAACCTTGGTGACCTTTGTCGTAAAGCGAGTTGTGGCCCACTTTCCATCTGTATCAACTTGGATCTTTACAGTCGTGCCTGAACGGTTGGGCTTGAGATTTCCATACAGAGTCAGCAAAGTTTCAGAAGCGCTCGGTGTTTGCCTGACGGACATGGTTAAAGTTGAGGCTGCTGCCACCGATTGAGGCGCTCCGACAACGGCTACGACTAGAGAAAGTGCAAGTAGGTAAATCTTTAGCTTCATTGTTCGACAATCTCAACGTCTATACCGACAGTAGATTTAATTGCTGCTTGCAGCGCTGACTTCAAATTAGGTCGAGTTTCTGAGTACTCATGTGAGGCAGCAAATTTACGGCTATCTGAAAAATCTAGAGTCAAAATCCCGTTTTCAAATGAACTCAAACGAGCATCAAAGTATGCAATCCACGCAACGCGGTTTTCCGACTCGAGGGCATCGAGTACCTGATTCCATTGCCCGCGAATCTCACCTAGCTCCATAAGCGCGAACTTTACCTTTGTAACTTCAAAGAACAGCAAAATTAGTGTCTAGGCGCGCCTATCCATTTGAAGTATTCACCGACTAATTGGACTCGCAGGTTTTTGGATTTATCTGGCTGCACATTTAACACTTGTGCAATGCGAGAGACAATCTGTTCCACAGCCTTTTCACTGACGAAGCGAATGCGACTTATCTCAGCATTCGTTAAGCCATCTGCCACAAGGCGCAAGGTTTCAATCTGGAGATTGGTCAGTTGCGACAACAAATTTTCTAAAGCTTTCTCATGGAGTGAGACGTTGCCACTAACCCATGTGACAGGGGAATCTGGTTCAAGGACTCTTGACTCTGAAATGACATCGCACAGTGCGGCAACGTTATTCATGGATTTCTTGATAACAACTTTGGCACCTACCGGGAGGTTAGACCTGAATTCCCCTAGCAATCTAAGATCTGCACAAGCCACCAATACAACTACACCAATAGTTGGTGTTTCCTTACGGATATTGTTTGCGATCGTAATCGAGTGTTCATCTGAAAGATGCATATCAATGAGGAGCACGTTGGGTTGCATGCTGCGCATTAACAAAATCGCGGACGACTCTTTCTGCGCTTCTCCTATTACATTTGTTCCGTGCAATTTAAGTGCGGCAGCCATTGTCGATAACTCAAAAGCATCATCCATGACAAGTAAGACTCGATCGCTCATACCTAAAAGTTACGCCTAGGTTTGCCCAATAGACACACAGGAGAGAGTTAAGTGAGTGGTAGCAGTAAGTCGGGTGAACTCAATTTTAATGAGTAATTAGGTAATTGAGAGATGACTCTCGGGATTGAGCCGACGAGTTAGTTTTTATAACTACGGGTGGGGCGGGTCGGGCTCGAACCGACGACGACGGAATTATGAGTTCCGGGCTCTAACCAACTGAGCTACCGCCCCTAACGGGTTAACTTTACTGTAGTTATTTGTTGCGCTGGAATCCGCGCCTGCCCCAGAACTCCCACATGCCCATAACTGAAAGAATCAGGGCAAAACCGAACAAGAGATCTTCTAATGGGGCAGATGCAATACGAATTCCAATAATCGAATCAGGGTCATACATAACAATCGCTTTTCCGTCGCTGCGATTGTGAGTTAACCACCAATTGGTCAAGAGTTGGAATGGAAGGATGATCATGTATGAAAGCCAGAAGGCAAGACGGGTAAGAAGTGAGTTCTTAAATACAAAGAGATCCACAATGATTGCAATACCAAAGGCAGCAATTGCGATATCGCTATAGATCACTTCTTCTCATCCTTTCCGAATTCCTTCTCACGCAGATGAGGCTTAACGGTTGTGACACCTTCAATAGTTAAAATCGCAGCCATTGGAACGACTATGAAGAAGAGGAACTCTTCTAATGGGATATCAAATGGTCCGTATATACCAAGCATTCGGTCTCGGTTGAAGAACCAGTGACCCTGCGCAATTGCATAGGCATCCCAGACAAGAAAAAGGAAGCTAATAGGCAAGATGCTTATCAGTGCTCTTTTCCACCGTTTTAAAACACTGGTCTTTAGAACTACCTCTAGCCAAAATGAGCCAAACACTGTGAAAGCGAGCATCGCCAAGTATCCGAATTTTTCCACGTCAGATCTTCTCACATTCACCTTTGATAGGGTTCTCATCAAGGGGGAGACATGCAAGAAAACGCTGCAGTGCTCTTTAATCGGGTCCGCCTTTTCTCAACGATTTCTGTGAGTCTGGCGATTTTGATCTCCGTGTTTTTTGCAGATTTATTCGGTGAAGGCTCAATGGGCTGGCAAGTAATAATTGCCGTCATAGCACTTGCCATAGGAATTCCACATGGGGCGCTCGATCACTTAGTAACACTTCCAAAAGCACAGCCCAAAAAGATGGCTCTTTTTATAGTTGTCTATGTCGCTGTTGCGATTGTGGCTGTCATTGGAATACTCAAGTTCAATACTGTTGGATTTATCGTTGTTCTCTTCATGAGCGCGATTCACTTTGGAATCGGTGATGCCGCTTTTATTAACGAAATTGATAAGCGTTCTGCTGCACCGAAAAAACTTAATCGCTGGTTTTATATCCCAGCTGCAGGCTTTACTCCGGTGTTTATTCCACTTGTTAACTCTGCTAGTACCGATGCTCTGGCTTCGGTAAATCCTGCATTAATCAATTGGCATCAAGGGTTAGATTCACAAATTTTGCTTGTCATTACACTCTTTACACTCATTGCAATTGCAGTGATGGCCTTTGAAAAAAGATATAGAGAAGTTCTAGATCTGACCGTGTTATTGCTCCTGGCCCATCTTGCACCTCCGCTTATTGCCTTTGCGGTCTACTTTGGATGCTGGCACGCGATGCGCCACACAGCCAGACTCACACTCTCTCTTCCACGATGTGTTGAGAACATAACTCAAGGGATGCTCAGAAAAGCATTTTCAAATGCTGTAATTCCAGGTTTACCCGCTCTAGTCGGAACCTTTGTAGTAGCTGGGATATTGGCGCTAAGTGGTAGAGATTTCACAGATGAGTTTTTTTGGATGGCCTTAGTAGTTGTGTGGGCGCTCACTGTTCCTCACATGGCAGTTACCGCACGATTGGACCGTGCGGCGTTAACCTAAGAGTATGAGATTTCGCTATTTAACCGCTTTAGTTTTATTGTCGGGATCATTAGTTCCTGTCGCAGCTCAAGCAGCACCTGTGTATGTGTTTCCAGTAGCAGATTGCGCAGCTAATTATGCCCGGGCTCATCATGATTACGCAGCTACTGACATATTGACTAAAGCTGGTTGCAAGTTTGTGGCACCTATTGATGGTGTTGTCGATGAAGTTAATCGAACAGATAATTGGAGTGGTAAGACAAATTTAGGAATTGATCGTGGTGGTTTGTATGTTTCAATCATCGGAACAGACGGTGTTCGCTACTACGGTTCACATTTGCGGTCTATTCCCGCAAGCATTCAACCTGGAGTTTCGGTTAAAGCAGGCAGATTACTTGGTGCAATTGGTTCAACAGGTAGTGCACGTGGCACTGCCCCGCATCTTCACTTTGGTATTTCTTGGCCAACACCAGCTGACACATGGTGGGTTCGCCGCGGTGAAGTGTTGCCATGGAAATATTTAGATGCCTGGAAAGCTGGAAAAGATTTATCTCCAGTTAAAGAAGTTAATGCTCGTAAATTAAAAGTTGGCGAAATTCCGCCACTGCCAAAGAAGTAATAAAAAACCCCGCCAGTTACCCGGCGGGGTTTTTTATAAGTTAGTGTTGATTAGGCAGGGTTTACTGCATCAGCCTGAGGACCCTTTGGACCCTGTACGACCTCAAATGAAACTGCCTGACCCTCTTCAAGGGACTTGTAACCGTTACCCTGGATTGCTGAGTAGTGAACAAAAACATCTTGTCCGCCGCCATCAACCGCAATGAAACCGAAACCCTTTTCAGAGTTGAACCACTTAACTGTGCCTGTTGCCATGTATTTATTTCCTTCGATATGTGGGTGTTTCGAGAAATCCTCGAATCACGGTCTTCCTCTTGCTCCAGCGATACCGATTATGCAAAACATGAAACGGGTACTGATTAAGCGTCCGACTGAGGTGAACTCTACCTCCTACCGCCCCGTATGCCTAAAGCGGGGGTAGACAGTTTCAGGCTCATGGGTGTGTAATTAAGGTGTTCACCAAGCAATTGGGAAGCGTAAATGCCGCTGGGGAAGGTCGCATTAGGCGCATCTTGCTAGGAGAACCATGGAACGTTTAACCACGCCTTCAAACCGTCAGCAGGTTCGAGGCTTCTTAACTATTCACTCAGCCCCATCTGCGCTGCGCCACCATATTGATTGGGCGATCCAAACGGTGCTGGGCAATTGGATAAAGCTTGCGTGGAGTCCGCAACCGTTAATGCCCGGGACATTTCGCACACAACTGGAGTTTCGTGGTGCACAAGGTGCTGGCAGCAGAAATCGCTAGCTCACTTCGCAGTTGGCATTACCTAAACTTTGAAGTTATTGAAGGAACAGAATTGGGCGGTGAACTATTTCGTTTCACGCCAGAACTTGGCATCCATCGCGCGATCGTTGACCAAACAGGTGCGGTTCTAGTTAATGAAAATCAACTCTGCGTGCAATTCTTGCCAATAGCTTTTGATGAGGAATCAATCCGAGAAGGAGTATCTGCCATGGTGGGAAATTCTTGGGAGAGCGAACTAGATCGCTTCAGGAGTGTTGACCTTCAAGAACTGCCCCGTCTGCGCGCTATCTGATTGGTAGGATAAAGACATGACACAACTTAATGAAAGTCCAATTATCACTGTTGAGCGCCGCAAAGCGGTAACCATCATTATTTCTGCAGTAATCCTTTCACTCGCACTCGGTGGCGGATTGATGAAAGTCGGTTCTGGTTTTGCTTCACGTAGCAGCGATGGAATTACTGTTACTGGTTCTGCAAAGACAACAGCAACAGCAGATAACGCGGTATGGACATCTAAGCGTCTCTCTTTCATCTCCAACAGTTGCAACGGCTGTTAAGAAAGTCGATGCTGATGTTGAGGCACTTTCAAATTACCTCACACAGGGTGGAATCTCTGCTGAAAGCTTAACTCTTGGCGCAGTATCAACATTTGCCAACGAGGAGTACAGCAACGGAAATTCAACAGGTCGTATTCTTTCCTACCGCGCCTCACGTGAAGTCACTGTTCGTTCAAAAGATGTTCAGTTAATTTCCAAGCTCAGCCAAGGCATCGGATCACTACTTGCTACTGGTATTAATGCAAATAACTATGGCCCTCAGTACTACATTTCAAATCTGCCAGAGCTTCGTCCACAGTTGATGGCAGAGGCAATGAAAGATGCAAAGGTGCGTGCAGAAGCATTAACTAAGGCTGTTGGTGGAAACATTGGGTCCCTTGTTAACGTCAAGGCTGGTCCAATTCAGATCACAACACCAGATTCAACTATGACAGCTGATTACGGTGCCTATGACACATCAACAATTGAAAAGACAGTTACTGCAACTGTTTCGGTAACCTTTAAAAGCTAAAGCGGAATATTTCCGTGGGATCCACGGCGATGAGGTGCGTCAGCAATAGTTTTTGCTAGCGCACTTCTTGTCTTTGCTGGGTTTAACATTTCATCTACTGCGCCAATTTCAATTGCTTTTGCAACTCCGCCTGAAACTCGCTCGTGCTCTGCGGCAAGTTCTAACTCCATTGATTCACGTTGTTCTGCTGGAATATCAGCTAACAAGCGACGGTGCAGCACACGCACGGCAGCTACTGCGCCCATTACAGAAACCTCTGCATCTGGCCAAGCAAATACACGTGTAGCACCCAATGATTTTGAATTCATTGCAACATAGGCTCCGCCATAAGCTCGGCGAGTAATTAATGTAACCCGAGGAATGACTGATTCACCGAATGCGTGTAATAACTTCGCACCTCTTCGTACCGCGCCTTCCCATTCTTGACCCTGCACCAGGCAAGAAGCCCTGCACATCGGCAATAACTATCAGCGGAATACCAAAGGCATCACAAGTGCGCACAAATCGTGCCGCCTTTTCTCCTGCTGCAGCATCTAGCACCCCTGCAAGGTGTGCGGGGTTGTTGGCTAGAACACCGACAGTTGCACCACCTAAACGTCCTAAAACCGTTGTCATATTTGGTGCCCACATAGATAGCAGCTCAAGATGTTCTGCATCCTTATCCAGGATTGCATCAACTAAAGGATGGACTTCATATGTGCGCACATTAAAGGCAGGCACAAAAGCAGATAGATCAATATCTTCAACATCAGGATTCATAAAACCTTGATTAGCAAAGAGCGCGGTCAAGATGCGAATATCTTCAATTGCTTCATCTTCACTGCCGGCAATAACGTGTGCAAGACCGCTGTTCTTTTTGTGGGCCTCAGGGCCACCAAGCAGTGCCATATCAATATCTTCACCGGTAACACTTTTCACAACATCAGGACCTGTGACAAAGATGCGACCTTCAGGTGCTAAGACAACAACATCTGTGAGCGCAGGTCCATATGCACCGCCACCCGCAGTTGGCCCCAGAACTAGAGAGAGTTGCGGGATGCGACCGCTTGCAGAAATCATTGATTGGAAAACTTCTCCAAATGCGTCAAGGGATGCAACACCATCACTTAATCGCGCACCGCCACTGTGCCAAATGCCAATGATTGGAACCTGCGCGCCCATTGCTGCTTTGTAAGCAGAGACAATTACCTTGGATCCATCCACACCGAGTGCGCCACTTTTTATCGTTGCATCGGATGCAAAGATAACAACTTTGTTGCCCTTCACAGTTGCGGTAACAGCCAACATTCCACACTCTGTGCGGGGGATTAGAAATTCAAATTTTCCATCATCAACTAAACGCGCAATCCGTGAAATCGGATCGCGTGGATCATGCGATGTGGGAGACATCTATAAGCTCTTAAAAGCCAATACAACGTTGTGGCCACCAAAACCAAAGGAATCATTAAGCGCTGCGATATCTCCTGAAGGTAAGGCACGTGGTTTATCGCGCACAACATCGACAGTAACGGCAGGATCCAAATCATCGATGTTAATAGTTGGGGGAGCCATTCGATCTTGCAGCGCCTTAACAATAAAGACAGATTCAATTGCACCAGCACCACCCAATAAGTGACCTGTCATCGACTTAGTTGCAGAAACAGCAACATGATCAGCATCTTTTCCAAGTGCTGCGCGCAAAGCATTGGCTTCGGCCACATCTCCTGCAGGAGTTGAGGTTGCATGAGCATTTAAGTGCACGATATCTGCTGTTGTTAAATCAGCATCTCTTAATGCGAATCTAACTGCGCGCTGCACACCCGCACCAGATGGGTCTGGGGCTGCAATATGGAAACCATCTGATGACAACCCTTGTCCTGCAATTTCACAATAAATCTTTGCTCCGCGTGCTTTAGCGTGTTCATACTCTTCAAGAACAAGAATTCCGCCACCTTCACCAAGAACGAAACCATCACGATTTAGATCATATGGACGTGATGCACGTGCAGGATCATCATTACGAGTTGATAAAGCTTTCATTGCAGCAAAAGCTGCCATCGGAAGTGCGTGACAAGCTGCCTCAACCCCGCCACTAACAACAATGTCTGCGCGATTATTGCGGATCATTTCAAATGCATACCCAATAGCTTCAGCGCCAGAGGCACAAGCACTTACAGGTGTGTGAACTCCAGCTTGTGCTTGTAATTCAAGTCCAATGTTTGCCGCTGGCCCATTAGGCATCAGCATTGGCACGGTGTGGGGGCTAACTAACCGTGCACCTTTTTCATTCAAAATGTCGTATTGCTCTAGAAGAGTAGTAACACCACCAATTCCTGATGCGACTACAACGCCTAATCGCTCTTTATCTATTTCAGGAGATCCAGCATCTTTCCAAGCCTCACGTGATGCAATCAATCCAAACTGCTCTGAGCGATCTAGGCGTCTGATTTCAACGCGCTCCATTTGCTCACTTGGTTCAACTGCAACTCGCGCTGCGAAGGTCACTGGGATTGTTTGGGCCCATTCCTCGGTTAAAGATCGCACACCACTTTTGCCAGCCAAGAGGCCAGCCCAAGTTGTTGTTACATCTCCACCTAGAGGAGTGGTTGCACCAAGACCAGTGACAACAACGCGACGACGAGTCATTGTTTAAAAACTTACTTTGATGCGTTAACTATGAAATTGACTGCATCTCCAACAGTTATCAAATCTGTAACACTCTCATCAGGAATCTTTACTCCAAAACGCTCTTCAGCTGCGACTACAACCTCAACCATGCTGAGTGAGTCAACATCTAGATCGTCAGTGAAGTTCTTATCTAACTCAACTGATGCAGCAGGAATACCGGCTACTTCTTCAACGATTTCCTTTAGTCCTGCAAGTACATCTGCTTGTGCAAGTGCCATTGTCTTTATGTCCTCTTCTATATCGATCGGGGGTTCAAGGTGTTTATTGTGTATCAAGTGAGCTCTTACTTACGAGTATTGCACGCCGTAAGTGGCGTAAATCTCAAGAATTCTTAGGGCTTAGGCGGAAGTTCAACAACCTGTCCCGCATATACCAAACCGGCGCCATAACCGATTAGTAGCGCCAATTTTCCATGTAGTTCCGGATGCTCCTCCAAAATTCGATCCATAGCTAAAGGAATTGATGCAGCAGAAGTATTTCCGTTTGTGCGTATGTCATCTGCAATCAAAACAGAATCAGGAATCTTCATTTCCTTTGCCATGGTTTCGATAATGCGAATATTTGCTTGGTGTGGAATAAAGGCACCAAGTTCATCAACTGAGACTCCAGCTGCTTCAAGTGCCTTCAAACCAACTTTGCTCATTGAATAAACTGCCCAACGAAATACAACTTGACCCTGTTGGGAAATATTTGGCCAACCGAGTTCGCCAACACCTTTATCTGGATTCTTCTTGAAATCTAGAAATGAAGGAGTCAAGGTAATTGCATCACGAGAATCGGCATCCGACCCCCAAATAGTTTGTCCAATACGTGGTTGATCACTTTGACCAATAACTACTGCGCCGGCACCATCTGCAAAGATGAATGCAGTGGCCCGATCATCAGGATCTGTGTAGTCAGACAACTTTTCCACTCCAATTACTAAGACATTTTTTGATGTTCCGGAACGAACTAAATCACTTCCCATGGCAACGCCATAGCAAAACCCTGCACACGCCGCACTGATATCAAATGCTGCAGCCTTTGGATTGCCAAGTTCATTGATTAACTCAGTTGCAGCACTTGGTGCTTGGAACGGATAGGAAATCGTAGAAAGAATGACGGTGTCGATATCTGCAATCGTTAGCTTGGCCCGCTTTAAAGCCATTTCACATGCAGCTTTTGCCATCGAAATAACGGTTTCATCATCTCCGGCAAAGCGACGCGATTCAATACCTGTGCGCTGGATAATCCATTCATCAGTTGAATCAATGCGATCTACAATTTCTGAGTTTGGGACTTCACGCTTTGGGCGATATGTGCCGACAGACAAAATTCTGCTGTGACCTACGGGTGCAACTGTGATGCTCATGCGTGCCTTCCTGCAAACTCTCGTGCTGCATCCAAATCATCTGCGCTCTTTAGAGCAAAGGTTTCAATTTCACTAGCAGCGCGCTTGAGTAAGCCAACCAGAGTTCCGGCTGGTGGCAGTTCAATGACACCCGTAACTCCTAGTGATTTAAGAGTTTCCATACATAAATCCCAGCGCACTGGGTTAGCAATTTGATTAACGATTCGATTGAGGACATCTGCGCCATCTGTGACTACCTGGCCATCTTTATTTGAGATCACCTGAATTACAACAGGGTGGGTTGTCACTGTTGTGGCCAAGGTGCGAAGAGACTCTACTGCCGGTTGCATGAACTCTGTGTGAAAAGCTCCTGCAACAGCTAATGCTCGGACGCGAGCACCTGCTGGGGGATTCTCATTTAATGAGGCAAGTGCTTGTAGATCTCCGGCGGCAACAATTTGTCCAGCACCGTTGTCATTTGCAGCAACTAACTTAAGAGCAGAGATTTTTGCTAAGACTTCAGTGCGATCCCCACCAAGGAGAGCTGACATTCCAGAAGGTGACGCGCTGGCTGCTTTTGCCATTTCAATTCCGCGTGCTCTAACAATTCTTAGCGCTTCACTTTCAGAGATCGCACCTGATAAGGCAGCAGCTGCTAACTCCCCAACAGAATGGCCTGATGTAACTGCAAAATTCTTGACTCCGAGTGCGTGCGCACCGAGCAAGGATGCAGCAACAATTAGTGGTTGGGCATTGGCGGTGTCTTTGATTTCTTCAGCATCTGCAGCCGTCCCAAGGTGCAATAAATCCAATCCAATGGCATCAGACCAAGAAACCAGAAGTTCTTTTAACAACGGGTCTTGGATCCAGCTATTGAACATTCCTGGGGTTTGAGAGCCTTGACCAGGAGCGATTATTGCGAGCACGTGTAGATATTAGTCTGCTTACATACTTACTCTCTAGTACGAGAGCCGCAATTAAGCAGGATGTGTGTGCCTTGAATGAAAGTTAAGAGACTCTCTCTTCATTAACTTCCTGAAGATCCCACTGTGATTGTGGCGAGAACTCCGGATAATACATTGTTGCCGCTTCGGAACTAGGTTTTACAAAAATGAGCTTGAAAAGTTCAACGCTCATCAAGATGATTGCAGCTGGAAAAAGATCAAAAGATCTCTTGAAGAACCAAGGTGTCCCATTACGTAGCATCCAGACAACAGAATCTTTTTTGGACTTTTTTGGAGTTTCTTCAAATTCGATTGGATCAATTCTCCAGTTTTTTCTTATGAGTAGTTCACGAAAGTGTTGTGCCATTAGTTGATGCCCATACTTACTTGGATGCATACGGTCTATGTGCCACACCCGACGGTCATAGATATTCTCTATCGAACGGGTAATTAAGATTTGAGCATTAAATTCTCGGGCAGCAGAGTGAGTAACTCTATTAACTGCATCTATGCGACGCCGCAAAACTCTTCCAAGTAACCGTGGCAGTGGAACAATCTTTGTTGGATCATGAAGTTGCAGAAGTAATACATCTGAACCCGCCGCCTTTAGCTGTGAAATTGTATTTCGTAGATTTTGATGTAGTCGATCAGGATCAAATCCATTTCGTAAGGCATCATTTCCGCCGACTATCACTGCTGTGATGTCTGGCTTATGTTCCAGTGCTTTAGGCAATTGGACTTCAAGGACTTCACTTGATTGTGCCCCTGGTCGTGAAAGATTCACATAGACAAGGGGATCTTGAAAATGTTTAGCGAGGTAGTAACTCCATCCCCTCGTTGCTCCGGTTGCGTCGGCGTCGCCGACTCCTGAAGCCGCGCTATCTCCTAAAATTGCAAAGGTAGCAACGTTTGACATGGTTACGCCGCCTTCAGCCTTTTTTGATTGATAGTTACCTCGCGGCCTACGCCATGCAAGCGAAGCATCATCATCAATGTAGAACTCCACGGGAAATTCTCTGCTTGATGTTGACAGCGAATGGGCATAGACCTGTCTGCAGCACTGTATGCGAGAACTTTTTGAATAGCTTCTGCAAAGGATTTTGGATTGTTCTGAGCAACTGCTCCCACTGGTTGATGGGAATCTAGAAGCAAGAATTCACCAACGGCGCTCGTTGATGAAGCAACAACCGGTGTTCCTGAAGCCAGGGATTCAAGTGCTGCTAGACAAAAAGTTTCGATTGGTCCTGGCGCAATGGAAACATCAGCACTTGCAATGATTTCTGCCAGCATTTTTCGGTCAACGATATATCCCATAAATGTGACAGGTAGATCTTTAGAAATAGCCTTTAAATTCTTAAACATCGGACCCATACCCACATAAATTAGCCGCGCATTAACCCCTGCTGCCAGCAACTCCTTTAATGCCAATATTGAGTTTTGAGGATTCTTTTCCTTTGACATGCGACCACAGTGCAAAAGCAAAACGTCGGCACCCTTTAGAAGTTCAATTCTTAAGGTTTCGTTTCGACGATAAGGGGAGAAGTTTTCTAAGTCAACGCCAAGTGGCACGTGAGTAAGGTTTTTAGTATCAATTTCGCGGAATTCTCGGGAAGCAAATTCGGTTGTTGCAATAACGCTGTCGAAGCGCGTTGCCAATCTAGTGTTGTGCCATTTTACAAACCCTTTGAATTCAAATTTAAGGAAAGACTTGACGAGTCCAGAGAGTGTTTCATGGCTAAAAACAACTGTGTGAATCCCTCGCTTCTTAGCCCAGAGACCCACCTTAGATAAGGTGAAACGGTCAGAGACTTCCAAAGCATCGGGCTTGAGAGTAATGAGTAATTTCTTAATGTCGCGATTATTTCGAATGATTCGATATCCACCACTAAATGGCAAAACAATTGAAGGAACAGTTATCTTCTTACCATGCAAGGTTTCTTCACAAAAGAATCCATTACCAGGAACTATGTATGTGAATTCATGGCCACGGGCGATGTATCCAGATCCAAGCTCATGCAGTGTTGTTCTAATTCCACCAGATTTTGGTCCATAGAAATTAGCGATGTGAACAATCTTCATGCAACTCTCTCATCCTGCTTGGCCTGGTTCAGCGCCAAATCCATATAGTGTGAAACGAGCTGACTATTTACTAGCTCCCAGGTGCGATGAATTACAGAGCCCCGAGCACGCTCGCTCATTAATCGGTGTTCAGAGGAGTACAGAATTTGATTGACGCTGTGGTTGAGGGAGTATGTGTTCGAGGTATCAATCAGGAAGCCAGTCCAGCCATGCTTTACTAAATCTGTTGGTCCACCAGAATTTGGCGCAATAACTGGAACACCTGAAGCAAGGGCTTCTTGGATTGATTGGCAGAATGTTTCATGCTTTCCAGTGTGAACAAAGATGTCTAGAGATGCGTAGTAACGAGCAAGATCTTCTCCACCTTGGTAGCCAACGAATTTAGCATTTGGCAGTTCACGTTCAAGTTTCATGCGAGACGGACCGTCACCAACAATTACTAATTGGATGTCATCACGCTTATCAAGAACAGCTAAATCATCAATTCGCTTTTCATTTGCTAAACGTCCGACATAGCCAACAAGTTTTCTATCTGGACGATCGCCCAGAAGTTCGCATCGCAAATTGATATCTCGCTTTTCAGGTGAGAACTTTACCGAGTCCACACCACGCTGCCATAGATGTACGTTGTCCACACCAGAATTCTTAAGGTCATCGCAAGACCAATTAGAAGGTGCCAATGTCCTAGTTGTGCGTGTGTGAATTCTTGCGACCCACTTCTTAAGAGAGTCATGAGCGATGGTTAAGCCATAGTGACGAGCAAAACCTGCTACATCGGTTTGATAAATAGACAGAGTTGGAATTTGAAGTCTTTCAGCAACTCGGGCTGCATAATTTCCGAGGAAGAACGGGGAAGCTAAGTGAATTACATCTGGAGAGAATCCATCGATTAGCGGTTCTAAAGTTTTGTGAGGAAAACCCACAGGCAACATGCCTTTCATTTCAAAGCTAGGAACACGTTTGACGCGAAAACCCGCGTACTCATTCACACCACCGGCACTTTCAGGTGCGATTACAAGAGCCTCATGGCCTTGGCTGCGCAGATATTCGAGAACTCTCAAGACTGAGTTAGTAACGCCGTTGATTTGAGGGAGGAAGGATTCGGTCACAATAACTACCCGTAGCGGCGTACTCATGAGGATAGATTGAGGCAGTTCTCAGGCTTCAAGTAGAAGTTGAGGTTACAAGTTGGCAAACCCCACATGAAATCTGCTTTTAGGGTGGTGAATAGGGTTACTGACCAGTAACATTTGACGCATGAAGATTGCCGTATGCGTAAAGCAGGTCCCGGACTCATGGGCTGAAAAGAAAATGGTCAATGGAATTCTTGATCGAGAAAATGTTGATGCAGTTCTCAACGATCTTGATGAATACGCAGTTGAGGAGGCGTTGCGTATTGCAGAAGCTCATGGTGGAAATGAAGAGGGTGGCAGTAACACCATCACAGTAATTTCAATGGGTCCAGAGCGTGCAACTGAAGCGGTTCGCAAAGCGTTATCAATGGGTGTTAATGATGCAATCTTGGTGACAGATCCGAAGCTTGCAGGAGCAGATGCGCTCGCAACATCGGCAGTTCTAGCTGCAGTTATTGAGAAGGGTGGCTTTGATTTAGTTATATGTGGAACAGAGTCAACTGATGCACGCATGAGTGTTGTGCCAGCGATGTTGGCTGAACGATTAAATGCTGCTCAACTGACCTTTGCTTCAAAGGTTGAAGTTGATCCTGCAGCAGGCAAGGTGTCAATTACACGAGTTACAGAAGCTGGCGTTGATGAAATGCACGCACAGTTCCCATGTGTTATTTCTGTTGTTGAAAAGATTAATGAGCCTCGCTACCCATCCTTTAAAGGAATTATGGCTGCTAAGAAAAAGACAATTGAAATTAGAGATTTAGCAGCTGTTGGAGTCTCGGCAGAAGGTGCTTGGTCATTAGTTGAAGATGCAACACCACGTCCGGCACGTGCAGCAGGAATTAAAGTTACAGATGATGGATCTGGCGGCGAACAACTGGTTTCATTCCTAGCAGAAAAGAAGTTGATATGAGTACAGTTCTGATTCTGGCTGACTTTGTCGGCACAAAGGCAACTAAGACAAATGCTGAATTAGCTACTGCTGGCGCACGTATTGGCGAAGTCACAGCAGTTGTTCTTGCACCTGTTGGACAAGGATCAACATTTGCGGCTGCGATTAATCGTGGCCCAATTGCAAAGGTGATCATTGTTGAATCTGATGCGTTTGTAACCAATGGTGTTGCAGCCGTTGCTGATGTTTTGACCCAAGTTATTGCCGCGCAATCTCCAGCAGCAGTACTTATTGCATCTCATGCCTTTGGCAAGGAAGTTGCTGCCCGCACCGCAGTTAAGTCAGGTTCTGGAATCATTACTGACGCCGTAGATGTATCAGCAGATATCACTGCAACTCAGTTGGTATTTGGTGGTTCGACAACAGTTCACTCAAAAGTTTCACATGGCACTCCAATTATCACTGTGCGTCCAAATTCAGTAGATGCAAATACAACTGAATCAACACCAAGTGTCGAAACTATGTCATTTTCAGTCGCAGAATCTTCAAAGAAGGCAACAGTCACATCTTCACAACCACCAGTCCAAGGTGGTCGTCCTGAATTAACTGAAGCAAACATTGTTGTTTCAGGTGGACGTGGCACAAATGGAGATTTCAGTGCGGTCGAAAACTTTGCAGATTCACTAGGTGCTGCAGTTGGTGCCTCACGCGCAGCCACTGATGCAGGTTGGTACCCACACTCTTACCAAGTTGGTCAGACAGGCAAGACAGTTAGCCCACAGCTCTATGTTGCAAATGGAATTTCTGGTGCCATCCAACACCGCGCTGGCATGCAGACCAGTAAGACAATCGTTGTTGTAAACAAGGATCCTGAAGCGCCACTGTTTGAAATCGCAGATTTTGGCGTGGTTGGCGATTTATTCGCTGTGCTGCCAAAGGCAACGGAAGGCATTAAAGCCCACAAGTCATAGACTTAGGCCTGTGCCTTCGATCTATGTAGACCATGCGGCAACGACTCCTATGTCGCCTGCCGCATTTTCGGCTATGTCAGATCAGTTACAGCAACTGGGCAATCCTTCAAGTTTGCACACACATGGTCGTGCAACACGTAAAACTTTAGAAGATGCCCGAGAAGTAATTGCCCAAAAAATTGATTGCCTGGCATCTGAAGTCATCTTTACAGCCTCTGGCACTGAAGCAAACAACATCGCCCTGAAGGGTTTGTATTGGAACGGTAAGAAAACTGGCAAGAATATTGTCGTCATTTCTTCAATTGAGCATCATGCAATTTTGGATCCTGCGCACTGGTTACATACACATGAGGGCGCCGAAGTTTTAGAAGTCCCAGTGACATCAGATGGTGTTATTGATTTAGCTTTCCTTAAACACCTTGTCGCTAATCATGGTTCTGAAATTGCTGTCATTTCGATTATGCATTCCAACAATGAAACAGGTGTGCTGCAACCTATCCAAGAGATTGTCGAAATCGCAGGCGATATTCCTGTTCACACCGATGCGGTTCAAAGTTTCACAAAGACGCCGCTTTCGTATAAGAAGTCAGGTGTTACTGCCCTGACGCTGAGTGCTCACAAAATTGGTGGACCACTTGGTATTGGTGCCCTAATCTTGCGCCGCGCATTTGAGATCCCTGCATTGCTACATGGTGGGGGACAAGAGCGAGAAATTCGCAGCGGCACATTAAACGCCCCTAGTATCGTGGCCTTTGCAACAGCTGTTAGAGATTCATACGATGCTAATAAAGTTTGTGAGTTAAGAGATGCATTTATCTCTGGTGTTAAGAGATTGATTCCAGATGCCTATATAAATGGTGAAAAGAGTGCTCGCTTGCCAGGAATCGTCAATGTAACTTTTCCTGGAACTCAGAGCGATACCTTGTTATTACTTTTAGATGGCGCTCATGTTTCGGCCTCAACTGGATCAGCGTGTAGTGCGGGCGTGCATGAGGCCAGCCATGTGCTTTTATCCATGGGCCACACCGAAGAAACAGCTCAGTCTTCGCTTCGATTCTCTTTTGGGGCCACTTCTACCCAGGCAGATGTTGATTTCGTTTTGTCAGTTTTGCCCGATGTAATTAGCCGAGGACGGGCGGCCAACAAATGAAGCTAATTGCAGCAATGAGTGGTGGAGTTGATTCTGCAGTTGCCGCCGCCCGCGCAGTGGAAGCTGGGCATGAAGTAATTGGCGTGCACCTAGCCCTTGCGGCGAATCCGCAGAAGTATCGTTCCGGTGCACGTGGATGTTGCACAATCGAAGACTCACATGATGCACGTCGTGCAGCAGATGTAATTGGAATTCCTTTTTATATCTGGGATATGGCTGAAGAGTTTCACGACGGTGTTGTTGAAGATTTCTTAGCCGAGTACGCCGCTGGCAGAACTCCAAATCCATGTTTGCGATGTAATGAGAAGATTAAATTTGCAGCTGTCCTTGATCGTGCGCGAGCAATGGGATTCGACGGTGTTGTTACCGGTCACTATGCCAGAACAGAAATTGGCGAAAAGGGAAAGACTTTGCATCGCGCAGTAGATCACTCCAAAGATCAGTCGTATGTTTTATCTGTCTTAACTATTGAGCAAATCCAAGGAGCAATATTTCCACTGGGGGATACAACCAAGGTTGATATTCGAATCGAAGCAGAAAAGCGCGGCTTAGCTGTGGCACAAAAGCCAGATAGTCATGACATTTGTTTTGTTCCATCAGGGGATAACGCGGGTTGGTTACGTGATCGCCTCGGCAGTGAAGTTGGTCCAATTGTCGATCAAGATGGAAAGAAGATTGGCGAGCACAAGGGTGCTTACACATACACGATCGGACAGCGCAAAGGTTTAGGTCTAACCGTTCCAACATCTGATGGCTCACCACGATTTGTGTTAAAGATTGAACCTGTCACAAACACTGTTGTTGTTGGCGCACGTGAAGATTTGGCGATCAGCACAATGCGCGGGGAACGCCCTGTGTGGTGTGGTCCAGCTGTAACTGATCAAGTCCAGCAAGGTTTTGTGCAGATTCGCGCCCATGGCGCAGCACTCCCGTGCACCTATTACTTTGATGGAACTTTGCTTGTTGCCACGCTAGAAGAGCCTTTACTGGGATTGGCTACAGGGCAAGCAATGGTTATTTACGATGGTGATCGCGTAGTCGGATCAGCAACAATTAGTGAGACTGAATGAGCACTAACCCGCGTCATGCCATGACCGAGTTGATTAATGAGATTCGGGATCATCAGTTTAAGTATTACGTCTTAGATCAGCCAACAATTACAGATGCGCAATTTGATGAGTTATTGCGCAAATTGCAGTTACTAGAAGACAAGAATCCCGAGCTGCGCGAATCAGATTCTCCAACCCAGCATGTTGGTGGAGGTTTTTCAACTCAATTCGAACAACGCGATCACATTGAGAAGATGATGAGCCTTGATAACGTCTTTGATCTTGAAGAACTTGCTACCTGGTTTGATCGAGTCGAAAAAGAGATTTCAAGCCCAACCTATCTGTGTGAGGTCAAGGTTGATGGTCTGGCAATCAACTTAACCTACGAAGATGGTCAATTAGTTCGCGGCTTAACGCGAGGCAACGGCGTTACTGGAGAAGATGTAACTTTAAATGTAAAGACAATAAAGAATCTGCCACACACCTTAATAGGAGACAATGTTCCGGCTTTGATTGAGATACGCGGGGAAGTGTTCTTTCCGATTGCCGCCTTTAATGAACTCAATGATTCTTTAGAAGAATCAGGTAAGCAGCTGTTTGCAAATCCCCGAAATGGTGCAGCTGGATCGCTACGACAGAAAGATCCACGCGTTACTGCAGGACGTCCACTCTCGGTTGTTGTGCATGGTGTTGGAGCAAAAGAAGGTATTTCCTTTGATTCTCAAAGCGCTGCCTATGGTGAATTAAAGAAACTGGGTTTGCCAACGAGTGATCGATTTAGAGTGTGTGGCACACGTAAGGAAGTTGAAAAGTTTATTCAGCACTACGCAGATCATCGCCATGATGTTGAGCATGAAATCGATGGAGTGGTAATCAAAGTTGATTCGCTTTCACAGCAGCAGCAATTGGGGTTTACATCCCGTGCTCCAAAGTGGGCTATTGCCTATAAATATCCACCTGAAGAGGTAACGACTAAGTTATTAGACATCAAGGTAAGCGTTGGTCGTACAGGACGCGTAACTCCTTTTGCATTTATGGAACCAGTAAAAGTTGCAGGCTCAACGGTGACAAACGCAACCCTGCACAACGCTGAAGAAATTGTTCGCAAAGGTGTCTTAATTGGTGACACGGTAGTAATCCGAAAAGCTGGCGATGTTATTCCAGAAGTTTTAGGTCCTGTCATTGATAAGCGAACAGGTAAAGAAACAGCTTTTGTGATGCCAACACATTGTCCTGAGTGTGGTTCAGAGCTACGGGCAATGACCGAAGGTGATGTTGATATTCGTTGTCCAAATACACAAAGTTGTCCCGCGCAATTACGAGAGCGGATCTATTACATCGGCTCGCGCGCAGCCCTGGATATTGATGTCTTGGGTTATGAAGCAGCTGTGGCATTGCTAGATTCCAAGATAATCACCGATGAATCTGATCTATTTGATCTAACCGCTGACAAGCTAGTTACATCAGAATTTTTCGTAAAGAAAGATGGAACGCCTGCAGCAAATGTTGAAAAACTACTCGCCGCCTTAGATGAAGCAAAGACCAGACCACTGTGGCGAACTTTGGTTGCTCTTTCTATTCGACACGTTGGGCCAACAGCAGCGCAGGGGTTGTCATCTGCTTTGGGTTCTATTGATGCTATTTCAAAGGCAACTGCAGCAGAACTTGCTGATGTTGATGGTGTTGGTCAAATCATTGCCGATTCAATCGTCGAATGGTTTAGCGTGGATTGGCATCAAGAGATCATTAAAAAGTGGAGTGCTGCTGGCGTGAGAATGATTAATGAACCAACCCAAGTACTGCCACAAACATTGGCTGGATTGACCTTTGTTGTTACCGGGGGACTGGAGTCCTTTAGCCGTGATGGAATATCAGAGACTATTACCGCCCATGGTGGAAAAGCGGCATCGGCAGTATCGAAGAAAACAGATTACGTTTTAGTGGGAACTGACCCTGGTTCAAAGTTAGCTAAAGCACAGGAATTAGGCGTGTCAGTCATCGATGAGGCGAAGTTTAAAGAGCTTCTTTCAGGTAAGTAGTAGTATTTCACCCATGATCAATCTTGCATCAGAAATTCAGCGCGAACTTCCAGCATCACCACTTGCTTTTGGAGTTATGTCATTTGTGGTTTTTGTCGGACTTCTTTACTTAGTACTTCGCCTAGACCGAGACTAATTTGTCCCGAGTAGGTATTTACGGAGGAACATTTGACCCTATTCATGTGGGTCATTTGCATGTAATTACCCAACTCATTGAAAAGAATATTGTTGATCAATTATTAGTTGTGCCGGCAGGCGAGCCAATGCTTCGCAGCCAAGCACCTCGAGCTTCTGCCCAACAGCGCAGAGCGATGTGCCAGTTGGCGCTTTCTGATTTACCAGCAGATGTTGCAAGCAAAGTTCAGGTCAATCCAATTGAAGTGCTGAGAACTGGGCCCAGCTATGCCATTGATACGGTTGAAGCGGTCGCGCAAAATTATCCAAATGATTCAATTCTTCTAATCGTTGGACAAGATGCAGCTGACAAATTAGATCAATGGCACCGCATCGATGAGCTGCGAACCAAGGTTGAATTTGTTGTTATTTCACGACCTGGATTTGAAGGACATGGAATTGATATTGGAGCTTTGCCAGTGTCAGCGACCACAATTAGAGAGGGTTTGAGCGCAGATGTTTCGTCATCGGTAGCTGCATTTATACGGGAGAATAACCTCTATGACAATTAGTAAAAGAGCCCACGAGATCACTCAGATTGCAGCACACGCCGCCATCGACAAGATTGCAGTAGATGTTGTTGCCCTCGACCTTTCTGAACAATTGGTTCTTAGCGAAGTCTTCTTAATCGTTACGGGTCAAAATGAAGCACAGGTTGATTCGATTGCAGATGAGGTAGAGCGCAAACTTGCAGCAGCAGGGGATAAGCCAATTCGTCGCGAACATGGTGCTGAATGGATTTTGCTTGATTACTCAGATTTAGTTGTGCATGTGCAAAGCGCAGAACTGCGTAAGTACTACATGCTAGATCGCTTATGGAATGACTGCCCAACAATCGAGTTGGAGGCTGTGAAGGAGGCTGCAGTTAATGGCCGCTAACAGAGTTGTTCTATGGCGACATGGTCAAACAGATTGGAATGTCGTTAATCGTTTTCAAGGACATTCAGATATTGATTTAAATGAGGTTGGTGTTTTCCAAGCAAAGCATGCTGCCCAAATTCTTGCAGGGATGAATCCAACTGCAATTATTTCTAGTGATTTAGGACGTGCTCGAGATACTGCCCAAGAGCTTGCAAACTTAACTGGACTAACAGTTGAAATAGATGCAGATCTTCGGGAAACCAATGGTGGGTTATGGGAAGGTAAGACTGGCGCAGAAAATCGCGCAGATGATTTCCAAAACTTTATTCGCTGGATTGATGGCGAAGATAATCCTGCCGGCACAACCGGTGAGCGCCGTAGTGAAGTTGCAGAACGTGCAATTCGCGCAATCAAGAAAGCACTAGGGGAAAAAACAGATCAAGTTTTAATTGTTACGACACATGGTGGAACAGCCAGATGTATTCTCGGCGCGCTCTTGCAGCTACCACTATCTCATTGGGGCGTTATTGGCGGACTTTCTAATGCATCGTGGTCAATCTTGGAACGCAATCCCCGTCAGTGGAGTTTGGTTGAACATAATGCAGGATCTATTCCAGAACCCGTTTATGGCGAAGAAAGCGGTGCGACATCGGCTTAAGCCCAACGCTGCAGATGCGGTAAGGTCTGCACTCGCACGAAAATCGGGGCTATAGCGCAGCTGGTAGCGCACCTGCATGGCATGCAGGGGGTCAGGGGTTCAAATCCCCTTAGCTCCACATATGAATAACAACGTGAATGACGAGCGCGAGCACGCGGCATATGACTTTGCCTACGTGCAGGAAAAATGGCTGCCCGTTTGGGATCAGTTGCAACCATTTAAATCCGGTCGCTCAGATGACACACGTGAGAAAAAATATGTTTTGGATATGTTCCCGTATCCATCTGGTGATCTTCACATGGGTCATGCCGAGGCATATGCACTTGGCGATGTAATCGCTCGTTACTGGGCGCAAAAAGGTTTCAACGTTATGCATCCAATTGGTTGGGATGCCTTTGGATTGCCAGCTGAAAATGCAGCAATCAAACGTAATTCAGATCCTCGTATTTGGACTTATGAAAACATTGAAGTTCAAAAGGCCTCAATGCGTCGATACGCATGTTCATTTGATTGGGATCGAGTTTTTAACACATGCGACCCTGAGTATTACAAATGGAACCAGTGGCTATTCCTAAAATTCTACGAACGTGGCTTGGCATATCGAAAAGATTCAGCAGTTAACTGGTGTCCTGGTTGCCAGACAGTTTTGGCAAACGAACAAGTTGTTGCGGGACTGTGTGAGCGTTGTGATTCAACTGTTACCAAGAAGAAATTAAATCAGTGGTATTTCAAGATTACTGATTACGCAGACCGCTTACTAGATGACATGGCACAGCTAGAAGGTCATTGGCCTGACAAGGTGCTAACAATGCAGCGCAACTGGATCGGACGATCCACCGGTGCAAATGTTAACTTCGACATTGAAGGTCGCAGCAAGCCGATAACAATTTACACAACTCGTCCAGACACTCTATATGGCGCAACATTTATGGTTATTGCAGTTGATAGTGAATTAGCAGCAGAGCTTGTTCAAGGAACTGGCGTTGAAGCAGAGTTTGCAAAGTATTTGGAGACAATCAAGGCGGCCAGTGATATTGATCGTCTTGCGACCGATCGCCCAAAGAGTGGTGTGTTCTTAAATCGTTATGCAATTAACCCAGTAAACGGCGAGAAGTTGCCCATTTGGGCTAGTGATTATGTTTTGGCAGATTATGGAACAGGCGCGATTATGGCTGTTCCAGCTCATGATCAGCGTGACTTAGATTTTGCTAGAGCCATGAAGTTACCAGTTCGCGTAGTTGTTGAAACTGGCGAAGAGGATCCGAATGCATCAGGTGTTGCAACTGGCGGAGATGGAAAGCTTGTTAACTCAGATCTTTTGAATGGTTTGAACAAGGCTGAAGCAATCGCAGCTATCAACAAGAAGTTAGAAGCAGATGGCAAGGGCGCAGCAGCTCGTAACTATCGTTTGCGCGATTGGTTAGTTTCACGCCAGCGCTACTGGGGCACACCAATCCCAATCATTCACTGCCCATCATGTGGCGAAGTTCCTGTACCGGCAGATCAACTTCCTTTAACCCTGCCAAATGCTGAAGGTTTAGATTTAAAGCCAAAGGGAACATCACCACTGGGTGCTGCAACTGATTGGGTGAACGTTAAGTGCCCTAAGTGTTCTGGGGATGCAAAGCGCGATACAGACACGATGGATACATTTGTTGACTCTTCCTGGTACTACCTACGTTATGCAGACCCAACAAATGCAACTGAGCCCTTTTCTAAAAAGAGCGTTGATACCTGGCTACCAGTTGATCAATATGTTGGCGGTGTAACTCACGCTATCTTGCACCTTCTATATAGCCGTTTCTTTACAAAGGTTTTAAATGACATGGGAATGGTTGATTTCAATGAGCCCTTCACACGTTTGCTCAACCAAGGAATGGTTGTCATGGATGGCTCTGCAATGTCAAAGAGCCGCGGTAATTTAGTTCGACTTTCAGATGAACTTGAAAATCACGGCGTTGATGCAATCCGTCTTTCAATGGTTTTTGCTGGTCCGCCAGAGGATGATGTTGATTGGTCTGATGTTTCACCATCTGGTTCAGTCAAGTTTCTAACGCGTGCCTGGAGATTATCTGGCGATGTAACAAGTGCGCCAGGCGTTGATTTCACCACTGGTGACCTTGGTTTGCGCAAGGCAACTCATAAAGCTCTACACGATGCTTCTTTTGCTGTTGAATCATTCCGTTTTAATGTTGCAGTTGCGCGCGTGATGGAGCTTGTTAATGCCACACGTAAGGCGATTGATTCTGGTTGCGGCCCAGCAGATCCTGCAGTCCGTGAAGCGGTAGAAGCAGTTGCAATTATGGTTTCACTCGTTGCTCCCTTTACGGCAGAAGAGATGTGGGAACGCCTAGGCCATAAGCCATGTGTTGCACTTGCTGGTTGGCCAGTAGTTGATGAAAAGCTACTTGTGGCAGATGCAGTAACCGCTGTTATTCAAATTAATGGAAAGATCAAAGATCGCCTTGATGTTTCCCCAACAATTTCCGATGCAGACCTTGAAAAGGCAGCACTTGCCTTGCCAAGTGTTGTTGAAGCACTGGCTGGAGCAAGCGTGAATAAGGTAATTACACGCGCTCCAAAGCTCGTAAATATCGTTATCAACAATTAATTAGGTGGCACATCTAGGCTCGTAGTCTGCAACTCACAATGCGGCAATGGAACAGCTGCGAAGTGCCTTCGAATCATTACGAAATTGGTGGTTTGATCTTCACTACTCTCAAACTCAAAAACGAGCACTGCTAATAATTGGTTCTCTCATACTTGTGCTCTCTGTGTTCATAGTTGCACGTGGTAATTCCCAGTCAAGTGAGGCAGCACAGGTAGTTCCAATTACGATTGCAGAGCCTGAGATCTTTGTTGATGTCACTGGTGCAGTAAATAACCCAGGTGTCTACACATTGACCGGAAAGTCCAGAGTCATCGATGCGATCAAAGCAGCAGGAGATAGTGCGCCTGGGGCTGATTTGAGCACAATTAATCTTGCTCGTGTCTTAAATGATGGTGAGCAGATCTACGTTGACTCAACAGTTGTTAACAGCAATGGTGTGCGAGTTTCAAAAGCGGTGCGTTCTGGACCAATAAATATCAATAGAGCAACTGCCCGGCAATTAGATGCTTTAGATGGTGTGGGACCTGTTATTGCACAGCGCATTGTCGATTACCGAAAGCTCAATGGATCTTTTCTAACTATTGATGATTTACAAAAGGTGAGCGGAATTGGTGCAGCAAAATTCGCGCAAATCAAAGCAAAAGTCAGGATTTAATTGATTACAGAGCGGTAGCACTAGGGGTTGCTCTGTGGTGTGGTGCTTTGTTGCAAAGCGCCGTCTCTCCTTGGCGTATTTGTCTAGCTGCGCTCATTCTGATTCCAATTGGATTCCGCAAAGCTCGTTTCCTAGTTTTTGTCGTAGCAATTCTTGTTGGAGCAACTGCGATGTCTATCCGCCAGGCTTCACTAGAGAATTCTGCAATCGCCCATCACTTTGATTCACAAGTGAATTTCACAGCCCAGGTAATGACAGATCCGAGTCAAACTCTGACTGGAAAGTATTCATTTACCGCAAGGTTGTTGGCTTTTGACATCGACAAGAAACACTTTCAATTGCGCGTTCCGGTACGCATCATTTCGCAGCAAAGCCTGCTACTGCTTCCGGGTCAAACGGTACGAGCAACAGCTCGAGTAGTAGAGACAAATGAATCACGAGTTGCTGCCATGTTGCTAGTTGATAAAGAAATGGAAGTGGTAACTCCGCCTTCGCGGTGGGCAGCTGCACTCGGTGCGATCAGAACGGGTTTGCGCACACATTCAGGCGATGGTGATGCTGGCGCATTAATACCCGGAATGGTACTTGGTGATACGTCCAAGCAAAGCGCGCAATTTAAAGATCAAATGAAGAGATCAGGGCTCACTCACTTAGTTGCTGTAAGTGGTGCGAATTTTGCAATTGTTTCAAGCTTTGTTTTGTGGTGCATGCAGTTTTTGATTCGGTCCACCAAGTATCGAATGATTGCCACGGCAATTGCTCTCACCTGCTTTATTGCACTAGTCAGGCCATCACCTTCGGTCTTGCGAGCAGCAGCCATGGCAGCCGTACTTCTATCGGCCCATGCAACTAAGCGAAAAACAGATTCATTGCCGGCCTTAGGTTTTGCAATCGCAGCCGTTGTGCTCGCCGATCCCTGGCAATCTCGAGATGCAGGTTTTGCACTCTCGGTCCTAGCAACTGCAGGGCTGCTTCTATTTGCACCGATTATTGAGAATCATCTACCTACGCATAAGAAGCTAGCCGGGGCACTGGCGCCCCCGATAGCAGCAATTGTTTTTTGCTCACCTATTTTGGTTGCCCTGTCGGGCTATCTATCGCCCATGAGTATTTTCGCCAATCTTTTGGCAGCACCATTTGTTGCTCCGATAACAATTGTGGGTTTTATAGGCGCATTGGTGTCACCTTTTGCTCCAGTAGTGACATCAGTATTGATATACATCATAAGAGTTCCAGCAGGAGCGATCGTAGCTATTGCCCATTGGAGTTCAGAGTTTCCAGTCCTAACAATCCATAACGGATCTATTGGTTTTGCAATAGTTGCATTCTTGGTGGGATTTCTCTGGTTGTTCAAGAAAAGTTGGCGTCGCAGCACTGCCGTCATTGTCGTAGTTATTCTCTCGCTAACATGGTTTCAACGTTGGCCTGCAGGTGATTGGCAGATTGCAAACTGCGATGTTGGTCAGGGCGATTCCATGGTCATTAACTTGCAACATGGCCGAGGGATAGTGATCGATGTTGGGCCAGATCCTGTGGCAGAAAATAAGTGTCTGAGGAATTTAGGGATTAAAGAGATTCCGCTTCTCATCCTGTCTCATTTTCATGCCGACCATGTTGGGGGATTGTCAGGTCTTTTGCAATCGCGAAAAGTTGGCCAGGTGTGGATTAGCAATAACCTAGAGCCACTGTTAGAAAGTACGCAATCACTATCAATGCTTTTACGTAGCGAGCGCAGATCGTCACCGTGCAAAAAGGATTGGTTTCCCAAATTGCAGGGATTGAATTTCACATCTTATGGCCAGAAAATTCAACCAATAATTTTGTAGCTATGCCGGGTGAAGGCTCGCAGATCAATAACTCGAGTATTGCAATGCTTGTCACCACAGCTGACTGGAGCATCTTCACCGCTGGTGATCTTGAACCACCTGCCCAACATGAAATTCTGAGATCAGTTCGCGCAGTGGACATATATAAGGTGTGCCATCACGGTTCCAAGTATCAGGATTTGGAGTTAATGCAGGCTTTATCAGCCCAAATAGCGGTGATAAGCGTTGGGGCTAAGAACTCTTATGGCCACCCCGCACCAGAAACGATTGCCTCATTGACTAGACTCGGCACGCAAGTTGTTCGAACAGACATAGATGGCGCAGTGGCCATAAAGGCCAAAGAGCATCATCTGCGGGTTAGAAAAAGCAAAGGAACAATTAGGTTGTTCTACTGGAGCTAGGGGGAGTGCAATGAATGCGTTGTATTTGATCCTTGGTTCTGAGTCTGCTCTAGCAGATCGAGCATTAACTAAATTAAATGCTCAGCTTAAAGATGAAAATGCTGAGATAACTACTTTGTTTGCAGCAGACACAATTGTTGGCGATATTGCCGATGCACTAGCGCCCTCATTGTTTTCTGAGCGCCGCGCATTAATCATTCGTGACTTACAAGATTTGCCTGAAGATAACCGCGAAGAAATCACTCGCTATATCGGGCAACCAGATCCAACTACAACAGTGATCTTTGTGCATAAAGGTGGTGTTAAAGGCAAAGCGCTTCTAGATGCGATTAAAAAAGTAAAGCCAGAAATAATCACCTGTGATCCCTTGAAGAAGGAAGCAGAAAAAGAGGATTTCGTTAAGTCCTTATTTTTGGATTTAGGACGAAAGGCATCAGCTGGTGCAATTGCAGCATTGGTTGGTGCACTTGGAAATGATTTGCGTGAATTACAAGGTGCGGTTGGACAAATTGCCGCAGATGCACCCGCTGGATTAATTGATGAAGCGATGGTTGATACCTATCACCAGGGTCGAATTGAAACCACGGGCTTTGATGTTGCAGATGCAGCGTTGGATGGAAATTTATCAGCAGCACTAATTTCACTCCGAAGCGCACTTGAAACAGGTACCGATCCTGTGATGATTACGAGCGCGATTGCATCATCACTTCGTTCATTGGCGAAGGTTTCTGGGGCTAATCGAAACCAAAAATCATTTGAATTAGCAGGACAGCTAGGTATGGCTCCATGGCAGATCGATAAGGCTAGAAGGCAGCTCAACCGCTGGAGCCCGGCCCAAATTGCCGATGCTGTGGGCGCAATTGCCCAGGCAGATGCTGAAGTTAAAGGTGCGGCAAGTGACCCCATTTACGCCCTAGAAAAGGCTGTGACCAGGATCGTTCAATCGTAATTTGACCGCTAAGCACACGCTTGCGTACGCTTACCCTCTGCCCACGGACCTCATTTAGGTCAAGGCTTAGAAACTGAACTGGAGTAACACGTGTACGCAATCGTTAAAGCTGGCGGACGCCAGGAGAAGGTCGCAGTTGGCGACACAGTAATCGTTGATCGTATCGACGCTGCTGCTGGCTCAACTGTTTCATTCCCTGCTGTGCTCGTAGTAGATGGTGCTGCTGTTACAACAGACCCAAAGGTTTTGTCTGGCGTTAAGGTCACTGGCGAAGTTATTGAAGAGCTCAAGGGACCAAAGATTGATATTTTGCGTTACAAGAACAAGACAGGTCACCGTCGTCGCCAGGGATTCCGTGCGCAACTGACTCGTGTAAAAATTACCGCCATCAACGGCGCGAAGTAAGGGAGACGACAGTAAATGGCAAGTAAGAAGGGTGTCTCCTCGACACGAAACGGTCGCGATTCCAATCCACAGTACCTTGGCATCAAGCGTTTCGGCGGACAAGAAGTTAATGCAGGCGAAATTCTAGTTCGCCAGCGCGGTACACATTTTCACCCAGGCAAGAACGTAGGTCGCGGTAAGGATGACACTTTGTTTGCACTAGCTGCAGGCGTTGTTGAATTCGGTCGCGCTCGCGGTCGTCGCGTTGTGAATGTGGCTCCGGTAGCTTAATTTTTGGTTTCTTGTAAAAGAGCGAGCCGTAATCATGCGGCTCGCTTTTTTCATTCATTGAAGTTTTTCCACCGGAAAAGAAGGGAGTTAATAAGTGACAACATTCGTTGATCGCGTAACTCTCTATGCCATTGCAGGAAAAGGTGGCGATGGTTGTGTTTCTGTAAAGCGTGAAAAATTCAAGCCACTTGGTGGGCCAGATGGCGGTAATGGCGGACGTGGCGGAGATGTAATTTTAATTGTTGACCCAAGCGTTACGACTCTGCTTGATTTTCACCATTCACCTCACCGCAGAGCAACTTCGGGACATCAGGGATATGGCGATCGTAAAGATGGTCACCAAGGTGAAGATTTAATTCTTGGAGTTCCAAATGGAACTGTTATTTACGATAGCAATGGCGAACAAATCGCAGATTTAATTGGCACCGGAACAACTTTCATCGCTGCTCAAGGTGGCTTTGGTGGCCTAGGGAATATGGCGCTGTCTTCATCAAAGCGTCGCGCACCAGGCTTTGCATTACTTGGTGAGCCAGGTGAAGAGCGCACACTAATTCTTGAACTAAAAAGCGTTGCAGATATTGCGCTCGTTGGATTTCCAAGTGCAGGAAAGTCATCACTAATTGCAGCAGTTTCTGCAGCACGCCCAAAGATTGCAGATTATCCATTTACAACGTTGGTTCCAAACCTTGGCGTTGTTCAAGCTGGTGAAACACGATTTACGGTTGCAGATGTTCCGGGACTTATTCCAGGTGCATCTCAGGGTAAGGGCTTAGGCCTTGAATTTCTGCGCCATGTTGAGCGCTGTGTTGCTTTGGTACATGTTCTAGATTGCGGAACCTTAGAAACAGATCGAAACCCAGTTGCAGATCTTGAAGCAATTGAAAATGAGCTTGCGCTATATGGCGGACTTGAAGATCGCGTTCGCATTATTGCGCTGAACAAAATTGATTTACCTGATGGTCAAGCAATGGCAGATATGGTTGAGCAAGAGTTACGCGAAAAGGGTTATGACGTTTATCCAGTCTCTGCCGCATCCCGTGCTGGCTTACAAGATTTGATCTATGCCATGGGTCGTTTGGTTCAAAAGAATCGCGCAGATGCAGGCGTTGAAGAGCGCACTCGTATTATTTTGCGCCCAGTTGCTGTTGATGATTCTGGCTTCTTAGTTAATGCCAATGCAGATGGAACATTTACTATTCGCGGCAAAAAAGTTGAACGTTGGGTTCGACAGACTAACTTTAAAAATGCCGAAGCAATCGGTTACTTGGCTGATCGATTGGCACAACTTGGAGTTGAAAAAGAGTTGTTTAAAAAGGGCGCTGTCGCAGGAAGTGAAGTACGAATTGGCGACGGAGACACAGAAGTTATCTTTGACTGGGAGCCAACGATTGAAGCTGGAGCAGAGCAGTTAGCTGGTCACCTACATCGCCGCGGTGAGGACTCACGTCTTGAATCAACATGGAACATGCCTGAGCGCGTTGAAGATATTTTGAACGAGGATGAAATCGCCAAGCAGTGGGAATACAACGTAGTTGACCCACACACACCTAAACTTTCAGCCATCATTGTGAAAGAACCAGAGGATGGAGATGACAAGTGAGCCGAGAGCAGATCACCTCTGCACAGCGCATCGTCATCAAGATTGGCTCGTCCTCTCTCACCGGTAAAGCCGGTTCCGCACTTGATGCAGATGCAGTTAACAAACTTGTTGATGTTGTTGCCACCTGTAAAGCACGTGGCGCAGAAGTAGTAGTTGTTTCTTCTGGTGCAATCGCCGCTGGCCTTGCTCCACTTGGTTTAACAACACGTCCAAAGGATCTTGCAACTCAACAAGCTGCAGCATCAGTTGGCCAGGGCTTACTTATTGCCCAATACACACAAAGCTTTAATCGTCACTCCCTAACGGCGTCGCAAGTGCTTCTAACAACCGAAGATGTGGTGCGCCGTTCGCATTACCAAAATGCACAGCGCACCCTGTTTCGCCTGTTGCAATTAGGTGTTGTGCCAATCATTAATGAAAATGACTCTGTTGGCACAGGCGAGATTCGTTTTGGCGACAATGATCGTTTGGCCGCACTTGTTGCCTTGCTAATTGGCGCAGATCTATTGGTATTGGTCTCAGACATTGATGCGCTCTATGACGCGCCTCCTTCACAAGTAGGAGCGCAGAGAATCCATGAAGTTATAAACATTGCAGAGATTGAAAATGTTGTACTGGGTGGCGCTGGAACTGCAGGTGTTGGTAGTGGGGGAATGGTTACCAAGGTGGAGGCGGCACGTATTGCGACCTCTGCGGGAATTCCAATGTTGTTGACATCTCTAGCTGATGCAGAAAAGTCACTTCGTGGCGAAGAACATGGAACTCACTTCCATGCCCAGGCAAGTAAAACGACATCACGACTTCTTTGGCTCGCACATGCAACTACACCACAAGGAAAGTTAATTCTTGATGCAGGCGCGGTAACTGCAATTTTAGAACGTGGAGTTTCGTTACTTCCTGCCGGTGTTACAGCTGTTGAGGGCGAATTCATTGCAGGAGATGCCGTTGAATTAGTTGGCCCAAATGGAAAAGTAATTGCACGTGGTCTGGTTGCATTTGATTCTGAAGATTTGCCTCAAATGTTGGGGCGTTCTACAAAAGAACTTGCTGCATCATTAGGCGCAGAGTATGAACGTGAACTAGTTCATCGTGATGATTTGGTGTTGATCTAAATGAGCGCGCAGACATTAATCAACACATTAGCTGACACGGCTCGTATTGCTGGTCGCACTTTGACTGTTGCAACTGGCGCAGAGCGTAAAGCAGCACTTGAAAGTATTGCTGATGCTATCGAAGCGCGCAGTGCTGAAATTCTTGCTGCAAATGAAAAGGATATGGCTGCAGGACGTGCAGCAAATCTGAATTCATCACTCTTAGATAGGCTCTTGTTAACTCCCGAGCGCATCAAGGGGATTGCCGGAGGAGCGCGCCAAGTAAGCCAACTTCCAGATCCGCTGGGTGTCACATTGCGCAAATCAACTTTGCCTAACGGTATTGAATTAGCAACAAATTTCAGTTCCATTCGGCGTCATTGGAATGGTCTATGAAGCCCGTCCGAATGTGACTGTTGATGCTGCAGTAATTTTGTTGATGTCAGGAAATGCTGCGCTTCTTCGTGGTTCATCTAGTGCTTCCCATAGCAATGAGATTTTAGTGCGCGTCATGCGTGATGCTCTTGCTACAACGTCAATTTCACCAGATGTAATTCAACTAGTTCCATCGGAAGACCGTGAGACGGTTAAAGCTCTACTAAATGCCAGGGGTAAGGTGGATTTAGTGATTCCTCGAGGAAGCGCTGCATTAATCCGTATGGTCGTTGATGAATCAACTGTTCCAACAATTGAGACAGGTGCCGGTGTTTGCCATGTTTATATCGATGAGTTTGCAGATCTTGCAAAGGCTTTGCCAATCATTCTCAACTCAAAGGTCCAGCGTCCTAGCGTGTGTAATGCTGCAGAAACGGTTCTTCTTCATACTGCAATAGCTAATGAGTTTGGGCCAGTTGCACTTAAGGCGTTGCATGAAGCTGGGGTTATTGTGCACGCAGATGTTGCAACCCTTGCGATTGCTAAGAGTGCTGGTGTTCCAGCAACGCTGGCAACGGATGAAAACTTTTGCACTGAGTACGGAACTTTAGAGATCAATGTTGCCATCGTTGGTTCTGTGGACGCCGCGAGTGCTCACATTGCTAAGTTTGGAACTCAGCACACAGAGGCGATAATTTCTGAAAACAAAGAAAATGTTAAGAGATTCATCGCTTTGGCAGATTGCGCAGCTGTCATGGTCAATACATCCACCAGATTTACAGATGGAGAGCAGATGGGATTTGGGGCTGAAATCGGTATCTCAAATCAGAAATTACATGCCCGCGGCCCTATGGGACTTGAAGCAATGACCACAACGACTTGGATTGTTACCGGGAATGGGCAAATTCGCAGTTAGCGAGCAATTTAATTAGACTCCAGCCTATGAGCAGCCTTTCACGTGATGATGTCGCAAAACTTGCAGGCCTAGCCCGCATCGAAATGAGCGATGAAGAGTTAGTGAATCTGTCCAATGAATTTACAGTTATTTTGGATGCTGTCGCCCGAGTTCAAGAAGTTGCCGGAGCAGATGTTGAACCAACCTCGCACCCACTTCCTCTGCGCAATGTATTCCGCCCAGATGTAGTGGTGCCAAGTCTTACTCCTGAAGAGGCATTATCTGGGGCACCAGCACAAGAAGAACAACGCTTCCGCGTTCCGCAGATTTTGGGTGAAGAATGATTCGCAATAACGCAGCCGACATGGCAGCAAAACTTGGTGCTGGTGAAATTACTTCTGTCGCATTAACGCAGGCTCACCTTGATCGAATTTCGGCAGTTGATGGTGATGTTCATGCATTCCTTCACATTGATACCGAAGGCGCATTGGCACAAGCTGCTGCAGTTGATGCAAAGCGCGCAAAGGGTGAAAAATTATCACCACTTGCAGGTGTTCCACTTGCACTTAAAGATGTTATGGCCCAAAAAGGTATTCCAACAACATGTGGTTCAAAGATCCTTGAAGGATGGCGACCACCGTATGACTCAACAGTTGTTGCAAACCTAAAAAAGAATGACATTGTTATTTTGGGCAAGACAAACATGGATGAGTTTGCAATGGGTTCTTCAACTGAAAACTCTGCCTACGGTCCAACACATAATCCTTGGGATTTAACTCGCATTCCTGGCGGTTCAGGTGGTGGATCATCTGCAGCCCTTGCCGCTTTTGAAGCACCTCTTGCAATTGGTACGGACACAGGTGGATCCATTCGCCAACCTGCAGCTGTCACAGGAACTGTGGGAGTTAAGCCAACCTATGGCGGAGTTTCTCGTTATGGCTTAGTCGCTTTTTCATCATCCCTTGATCAAGCAGGCCCGTGCGCACGCACAGTCTTAGATACAGCCCTATTGCATGAAGCAATTGCCGGACATGATCCTAAGGATGCGACAAGTATTAATGCAGCAGTGCCTCAAGTCGTTGCCGCTGCAAGATCTGGTGATGTTAAGGGAATGAAGATCGGTGTAGTAAAAGAACTCAACGGTGATGGATACCAACCAGGAGTTCGTGCGCGATTTGAAGAATCACTTGAATTGTTAGCAAAAGCTGGAGCAGAAATCGTTGAAGTATCTGCACCTAACTTCGAATATGCCCTTGCCGCCTACTACTTAATTGCGCCATCTGAATGCTCATCTAACTTGGCTCGTTTTGATGCGATGCGTTATGGCTTGCGCGTAGGAGATGTTGATGGAGCCTCAGCAGAATCAGTAATGAATCTGACTCGTGAGGTTGGCTTCGGCAAAGAGGTAAAGCGCCGCATCATTTTGGGAACTTATGCTCTCTCATCTGGTTATTACGATGCCTACTACGGAAGTGCACAAAAGGTTCGCACACTGATCACACAAGATTTCACAAAGGCTTTTGAGAAGGCAGATGTTTTGGTTTCTCCAACATGTCCAACTACAGCATTTAAAATTGGCGAAAAAGCCAATGACCCACTTGCGATGTATTTAAATGACATTGCAACAATTCCAGTAAACATGGCAGGTATTGGCGGAATGTCGTTGCCATCAGGTTTGGCAGATGAAGATGGATTGCCAGTTGGTTTCCAGATTATGTCTCCTGTTATGAAGGATGAGCGCATGTATTCCGTTGGTGCGGCACTTGAAGCAGCGCTCCTTTCCAAGTGGGGTGCTCCATTGCTGGATAAGGCTCCAATCATGGGAGGTGCCAGATGACGCTTTCATATGATGATGTAGTTGCTAAGTACGAACCTGTATTGGGACTTGAGGTTCACGTTGAATTAAATACAAACTCAAAGATGTTTTGTGGTTGCAGCACAATCTTTGGTGCAGAACCAAACACACAAACCTGTCCTGTTTGTTTAGCGTTGCCGGGGGCATTGCCTGTTGTAAATGAAAAGGCAATTGAATCAACGATCAAGATTGGTCTTGCACTTAATTGTTCTATTGCGCCATTTTCACGTTTTGCACGAAAGAACTACTTCTATCCAGATATGCCAAAGAACTTCCAGATTTCTCAGTATGACGAGCCGATCTGTGTTGATGGCTATGTTGATGTTGAAATTGAAACAGATGAAGGACCAAAGAAGTTTCGCGTTGAGGTAGAGCGCGTGCACATGGAAGAGGACACGGGTAAGTCATTGCACGTTGGTGGGGCAACCGGTCGTATTCATGGCGCTGAATACTCACTCCTTGATTACAACCGCGCAGGTATCCCTTTAGTTGAAATTGTTACCAAGATTGTTCCTGGCACAGGAAAGTACGCACCAGAGGTAGCAAAGGCTTATGTTGCAGAACTTCGTGACATCTTGCGCTCATTGGGCGTTAGTGATGTGAAGATGGAGCAGGGTTCACTTCGTTGTGATGCCAACGTGTCATTGCGATTAATTGGCGCTGAAAAGCTTGGCACGCGTAGTGAAACTAAGAATGTGAACTCACTTCGTTCTGTAGAGCGCGCAATTCGCGGCGAAATGATTCGCCATGCAGAATTGCTAAATGCTGGTGGACGAGTGGTTCAAGAAACGCGTCACTTCCAAGAAGACACAGGCCTTACTCGCTCTGGTCGTTCAAAGGAACAGGCAGAGGATTACCGTTACTTCCCAGAGCCAGATCTTGTTCCGGTTGAACCAGATGCTGCATGGATCGAAACATTGCGTGCAGCATTGCCGGAGCGCTCATCAATTCGTCGCAAGCGCTTACAAGAAGCATGGGCTGTTCCTGACAAGGAAATGGCTGCAATGATTAATGCAGATGTCCTAGATATTGTTGAAGCAACTGTGCTTCTTGGCGCAGATCCAACAAAATCTCGCACGTGGTGGCTTGGTGAAATCTCACGTATTGCAAACGATAAGGATGTTGCGATTACAGAGCTAGCAATTACTCCTGCTGATGTTGCAGAAATCGTGGCACTTGTTAATGCAGGAGAACTAACTGACAAGCTTGCACGACAAGTTGTTGAAGGCGTTATAGCCGGTGAAGGAAAACCATCAGAGGTTGTTGCAAAGCGTGGAATCAAGGTTGTCAATGATGATGGCGCGTTAATGGCAGCAATTGAAAAGGTGTGCGCTGAACAAGCAGAGACTGCAGAGAAAGTCCGTAACGGGCATGTGCCTGCCGCTGGAGCATTAATTGGCGCAGTGATGAAAGAGACAAAGGGCCAAGCAGATGCTGCTCGCGTACGAGAGCTTCTACTTGGCCACTTAGGTCAAGCTTCAAACTAATTGAGTTAGTGGGCGATAACGCCTTCTGTTTCAACAAGTGACTCTTTACCAATATTGATAAAGAAGTAGAGCACAATTGCTCCAATAAAGAGCAACGCTGCGCTGAACTTAAAGGCAACCGTAAAGCCGTGAGTCATGGCATAAGGCATCACCTTGTCGCCTAGCTGGGCATTTGCTGCAGCAAAACTGACAGTAGCCGATGCAGCAATTGTGTTCAGAAGAGCAGTTCCGAGTGATCCACCGATTTGCTGACTTGTATTTACCATCGCACTTGCTACTCCTGTGTCATGGTTTGAGACTCCATGAAGTGATGTAGAAGTTAGAGGGATAAAGACAAGTGCCATTCCGCTAGACATAACTAGTAGTGAAGGCAAAACATGTGTCACATATGAGGTTTCAGGAGTAATTCTTGTCATGAACAACATTCCGATACTCGCAGAGATTAATCCTGTAACCATCAAAGGTCGTGGTCCAACTTTTGGAAGTAGCACAGATGCAACTCCTGCGAAAGTAATAATTCCAGCTGTGAATGGCAAGAAGGCAAAACCAGACTTCAATGGGCTGTACCCAAGAATTACCTGTAGGTAGAGACCTAAGAATAAGAACATTGAAAACAATCCGGCACCAACAACAAGTGAGCCAAGGTATGAGCCACCACGGTTGCGCTCTGTTACTACGCGAAGGGGCATCAGTGGATTCTTTACTCTCATTTCGATCATTACAAAGATTACGAGCAGAACAACTGCTGCAACTAGGAATGTAATTGTTAGAGGATCGGACCAACCCTTGAGTGCTGCTTCATTGAATCCGTATGTGAGTGAGAACAGACCAGCAGTAGCGGTTACAACACCAGGAATATCGTACGTGTTATCACCTTGAGCTTTTGATTCCTTAACAAACTTTGTTGCCATAATCGCGGCAAAGATTGCAATTGGTGCGTTTACACCAAGGCACCAGCGCCATGAGAAGAACTCAGTTAATGCCCCACCCAGAATTAATCCAATCGCTGCGCCTCCACCCGAGATTGCGCCAATAACGCCAAAGGCTTTTGCGCGCTCTTTAGGAACCGTAAAAGTTACTGAGATAATTGCAAGGGCTGCTGGTGCAAGAAGAGCACCAAACACACCTTGCAGTGCACGTGCGCCAAAAAGTAGACCTTGCGTTGTGGCAATTCCACCAAGAGCAGATGCCGCAGCAAAACCAGCAAGACCAATAAGGAAGATCTTTTTGCGTCCCATGTAATCACCGATACGCCCACCGAGAAGCAGTAACGATCCAAAAGCCAATGTGTAAGCGGTAATTACCCATTGCTGATTAGCATCTGAAATTCCCAGCTCTAACTTTGCACTAGGAATCGCAATGTTCATGATGGAGCTGTCGAGAACGATCATTAATTGAGCGGTTGCGACAACGAACAAGGTTCGCCATCTCGTTGGGTCTAGATCTTCAGTTTTGGTCGTCTGTGACACGGTAATGCTCCAATAATTCGAGTGATAAATGCTTTATCAAGAAGGTAGAATTATCTCATGCCTAACATGAAACCGCGTTCCGGGGTAGTAACTGATGGACTGGAACGAGCCCCCGCACGTGGAATGTTGCGCGCAGTTGGAATGGGTGATGCCGATTGGGTTAAACCACAAATTGGTATTGCTTCATCATGGAATGAAATCACGCCATGCAACTTGTCTCTTGATCGCTTAGCAAAAGCTTCGAAGCAAGGCGTCATCGATGCTGGCGGGTTCCCAATGCAATTTGGAACTATTTCAGTTTCCGATGGAATCTCAATGGGACATGAAGGTATGCACTTTTCTTTGGTCTCACGCGAAGTAATTGCTGATTCAGTTGAGTGCGTAATGCAGGCAGAGCGCTTAGATGGAATGGTTACATTTGCAGGGTGTGACAAGTCACTACCTGGCATGATGATGGCAGCGGCTCGCATCGATGTAGCAAGTGTTTTTGTTTATGCAGGATCTACATTGCCTGGCCAAGTTGATGGCAAAGATGTAACAATCATTGATGCTTTTGAGGCTGTTGGCGCATGTGCTCGTGGACTCATTACAAAAGAGCGTGTTGATGCGATTGAACGCGCCATCTGTCCAGGAGAAGGTGCTTGCGGAGGCATGTACACCGCAAACACAATGGCAAGTATTGGCGAAGCAATCGGACTTTCTTTACCTGGATCTGCTGCACCTCCAGCTGTAGATCGTCGACGTGATACTTATGCAATTGCATCTGGCGCAGCTGTTGTAGAACTCATTCGCCAAGGCATTACTACTCGGGATATTTTGACTAAGCCTGCCTTTGAAAATGCAATCACAATATTGATGGCCTTGGGTGGTTCTACCAACGCCGTACTTCACTTACTTGCAATTGCTAACGAAGCACATGTAGATCTATCTCTGGATGACTTCCACCGCATTGGTTCAAAAGTTCCGCTACTTGGAGATCTGAAGCCATTTGGTCAGTTTGTAATGAGTGATGTCGACAAGGTTGGCGGAATTCCAGTCGTTCTTAAAGGCCTACTAGATGCTGGTTTATTACACGGTGATGTTTTAACAGTTACCGGTAAGACCATGGCTGAGAACTTAAAGGAAATCAATCCTCCTGATCCAGATGGGCAAATTCTAAAGGCAGTTTCCGCGCCGATTTCTACAGATATTGGCATCACAATTCTTGGTGGTTCTCTTGCAACTGAAGGCGCTGTTTGCAAAACAGCAGGTATTGGAATTGAAAGCTTTGAAGGTCCTGCTCGCGTATTTGAACGCGAACAAGCGGCCATGGAAGCGTTAGAAAATGGATCAATCACAGCCGGAGATGTAGTTGTTATTCGCTATGAAGGTCCAAAGGGAGGACCTGGCATGCGCGAGATGTTAATGATTACTGGAGCAATCAAAGGTGCTGGACTTGGCAAGTCAACATTGCTCTTAACTGATGGACGTTTCTCTGGTGGTTCAACTGGTCTATGTGTTGGCCACGTTGCACCTGAAGCTGTTGATGGGGGACCGATCGCATTTATTAAAGATGGTGACATGGTGCGCATTGACATTAATAATCGGACATTAGATTTGTTAGTAGATCAAGCAGAACTTGAAGCCCGAAAAGTTGGCTGGACGCCACTGACCCATAAGTACACCCAAGGTGTTTTAGCCAAGTATTCAAAGTTGGTTCAGTCCGCATCCAAGGGTGCGATCTGTCAGTAGCTCTCTCACAATATGAGATCTGCATCTCATCCCTTGACGTTGAGCCTGCTTCATTGGAGAATAGGCACATGAGCACAACATTCGTGGTGGTGATTTAAAGGCGCGTGATCGATTTGTGATCAGGCGCCACCCTCAGTTATCTGGGGGTTTTTTCATTTCACATACAAGCAGGTTATGCCTAACGAAAGACCAGAACGAAAGGAGATGGATATGAGCAAGAAGATGAGTGGAGCTAAATCACTCGTGCAATCTTTGGAGTCTGCCGGCGTCGATGTGATGTTTGGAATTCCAGGTGGTGCAATTCTTCCTGCATACGATCCCATCTTTGATAGCAGTATTCGCCACATCTTGGTGCGCCACGAACAAGGCGCAGGACATGCCGCAACTGGTTATGCCCAAGTAACAGGTCGGGTTGGTGTTTGTATTGCAACTTCTGGTCCAGGTGCAACAAATCTTGTTACGCCACTTGCTGATGCGGCCATGGATTCAGTTCCGATGGTTGCAATTACGGGCCAGGTGCCATCGGCAGCAATTGGAACAGATGCGTTCCAAGAGGCAGATATTCGCGGAATAACAATGCCGTTCACAAAACATAATTATTTGATCACTGATCCACGAGATATTCCACGTGCAATTGCCGAAGCTTTTTATATTGCTTCATCAGGTCGCCCAGGACCAGTACTCGTTGATATCGCAAAAGATGCATTGCAGAAAGAAACAGACTTTGTGTGGCCAAAGGATTTATCTTTGCCTGGCTACCATCCCCAAATCGAACCTGGAAATCAGGCGATTAAAGATGCTGCAGCATTAATTGCTCAATCATCAAAGCCAGTTTTCTATGTTGGCGGCGGCGTAATCAAATCAAATGCATCAAAAGAGTTGATGCAACTTGCCGAATTAGTTGGCGCACCTGTTGTAACAACATTGATGGCACTTGGATCCTTCCCAGATAGTCACCCACAACATTATGGAATGCCTGGCATGCACGGAACTGTTGGTGCTGTAACGGCGCTACAAAAGGCTGACTTACTTATTACTTTGGGTGCACGTTTTGACGATCGTGTTACTGGAAAGCTTTCAACCTTTGCTGTCAATGCAAAGGTCATCCACGCAGATATTGATCCTGCCGAAATCGGTAAGAATCGCTTTGCTGATGTCCCAGTAGTGGGCGATCTCAAGCACACAATTGCTGCACTTATCCCTGCGGTAAAGGCAGAGTTTGCAAAGGGGCGCGCAGATCTTGCTCCATGGCTAGCGGCAATGAACAAACTTCGTGCTACTTATCCTTTGGGTTATGACATGCCTAAAGATGGTTCATTGTCACCGCAATATGTAATTGAACGAATCAGTGCGCTCACTGGTCCCGAAGCAATTTATGTTGCTGGCGTTGGGCAGCACCAGATGTGGGCTGCGCAATTTGTTAAGTATGAAAATCCACGCACATGGTTGAACTCAGGCGGACTGGGAACAATGGGTTACGCCGTTCCTGCTGCAATGGGCGCAAAAGTTGGCGCACCAGATACAACAGTGTGGGCTATTGATGGCGATGGATGTTTCCAGATGACAAATCAAGAACTTGTGACGTGTGCGCTGAACAATATTCCTATCAAGGTTGCAATCATTAACAATGAATCTCTTGGGATGGTGCGTCAATGGCAGACCTTGTTCTATGAAGGCCGATACTCAAATACAAATCTTGAATCAAAACGGGTACCAGATTTCGTAAAACTTGCCGATGCAATGGGTTGCGTCGGATTAACCTGTGATCGACCAGAAGATGTGGATGCAATCATTAAGAAGGCTAACTCGATCAATGATCAACCTGTGGTTGTTGATTTCAGAGTATTCCGTGATGCGATGGTGTGGCCAATGGTTGCTGCTGGAACTTCAAATGATGATATTAAAATCGCGCGTGAAATGGCGCCTGACTGGGATTCACAGGAGCTCTAATGAGTACTCATACGCTTTCAGTTCTGGTTGAAAACTCACCTGGTGTACTTGCACGCGTTGCTGGGCTTTTCTCACGTCGTGCTTACAACATCGATTCTCTTGCGGTAGGTCCAACAGAAAATCCTGATATTTCAAGAATGACTATCGTCATTAATGTTGAAAGCCATTCTCTGGAACAGGTAATTCGCCAACTAGATAAGTTGGTAAACGTCATTCACATTGCAGAGCTAAAGCTAGAAGATTCTGTTCAAGCTGAACTTCTACTTGTGAAGATTTCTGCCACATCTAAAAACAAGTTTGATGTTGAAGCGGTCCTTGAGACCTATGGTGCATCAATTGTTGATGAGGATTCAGACTCTGTGACCATAGAGGCTACGGGCGATGCGACAAAGATCAGTGACCTACTTAACGCTTTAGAGCGTTTTGGCATCCGTGAACTGGCCCAATCAGGCTTAGTAGCGATCGAGCGTGGCAGTGGTTCTTTGGCAGACCGTACCCTTAGCACTCAAAGTATTCCTACCGCTGACAGCGGTCAGGCTGATTACCAAAACTAAAGACACCAACACAAAGGCGAATGGAGAAATACCGTGGCAGCAACGATGTATCACGAAGAGGATGCTGATCTTTCAATCATCCAGGGTCGCAAAGTCGCGATCATCGGTTACGGATCACAAGGGCATGCACATGCACTTAACTTGCGCGACAGTGGCGTAGATGTTCGTGTTGGCTTAAAAGATGGTTCACCATCACGTGCAAAGGCAGAGGCTGAAGGCCTTCGCGTTGTGAGTGTTGCGGAAGCAGTTAAGGAATCAACTGTCATCATGATTTTGGCGCCAGATCACTTGCAGCGCCACATCTATACAGATTCAATTTTGCCAAACCTTAAAGATGGCGACGCATTGTTCTTCGGACATGGATTTAACATCCGTTTCGGATACATCAAGCCATCAGCATCAGTTGATGTCTGCATGGTTGCACCTAAGGGTCCTGGACACTTGGTACGGCGTGAATACGCAGCAGGTCGTGGAGTTCCAGTAATTGTTGCTGTTGAACAAGATTCAACAGGAAGTGCATGGCCATTGACGCTTTCATATGCAAAGGCAATTGGCGGCCTTCGCGCAGGCGGAATCCTTACAACATTTACTGAAGAGACTGAAACAGATCTATTCGGTGAGCAGTCAGTTCTTTGTGGTGGTGCATCACAGCTAGTTATGTATGGTTTTGAAGTTCTTACTGAAGCCGGATACCAGCCAGAGGTTGCTTACTTCGAGTGCTTGCACGAACTTAAGCTAATTGTTGACCTTATGTATGAAGGTGGAATCGCAAAGCAGCGCTGGTCAGTCTCTGACACAGCCGAATTTGGTGATTACGTTTCTGGTCCACGTGTTATTGATCCACACGTTAAGGAAAACATGAAGGCAGTTCTTGCAGACATTCAGAGTGGTGTCTTTGCAAAGCGCTTCATTGATGATCAAGAAGCTGGTGCACCTGAATTTAAGTCACTTCGCACTAAGGGCGAGACACACCCAATCGAGGCTGTTGGCCGCGAACTTCGCAAGATGTTCTCTTGGATGAAGCAGTCAAAGGGCGACGATTACAAAGAAGGCAGCGCAGCGCGTGGCTAAACCTATTGTTTTAATCGCTGAAGAGCTCAGTCCTGCAACACTTGAAGCGCTAGGTCCTGATTTCGAAGTTGTTAACTGCGACGGTGCAAACCGCGCTGAACTTCTGGCAGCACTTGGTAAAGGTGTGGATGCGGTTTTGATTCGTTCAGCAACAAAGATGGATGCTGAAGCAATTGCTGCAGCGAAGGGCTTGAAGGTTATTGCTCGCGCAGGTGTTGGCTTAGATAACGTTGATATCCCTGCAGCTACTGCTGCTGGTGTCATGGTTGTTAATGCACCAACCTCAAACATCGTGTCAGCTGCCGAATTAGCAATTTCATTGCTGATGGCATCTGCACGTTTCATTTCGCCAGCACACGCAGCATTGCGTAATGGAAAGTGGGCGCGTTCTAAGTACACAGGCGCAGAAATTTTTGAGAAGACTCTTGGGATTGTTGGCTTTGGCCGCATTGGTCAATTAGTTGCTCATCGCATGCAGGCATTTGGAATGGATGTAGTTGCATACGATCCATATCTACAGCCAGCACGCGCGGCACAACTTGGCGTGCGCCTTGTTGAACTTGATGAGCTACTTAAGATTTCAGATTTCATCACTATTCACCTTCCAAAGACAAAGGAAACTGCAAACCTAATCGGTGTTGATGCATTGGCGAAGGTAAAGCCTTCTGTGCGCATCATCAACGCTGCTCGTGGTGGCGTTCTTGATGAGGTTGCACTATTTGATGCAATCACTGAAGGTCGTGTCGCAGGAGCTGGTCTTGATGTGTTCTCAACTGAGCCATGCACAGACTCACCACTATTTACTTTGGATCAAGTCGTTGCAACGCCGCACTTGGGTGCATCAACTGATGAAGCACAAGAGCGTGCCGGAATCGCAGTTGCTGTTTCAGTGCGTAAAGCACTTGCTGGGGAACTAGTTCCTGATGCAGTAAATGTTAAAGGTGGAGCAATTCACGAGGAGATTCGTCCAAGCTTGCCGTTGGTTGAAAAGATGGCTCAGATTGCAACTGCAATCGCAGGTGAAGCTCCAGTTAGCATGGACTTAACTGTTAAGGGCGATATTTCAGAACACGACTCTTCAATCCTTGCAACAAGTGCGCTTAAAGGTGCATTACTTGGTTGCGGACTTTCGGATGTCACATACGTCAATGCACCAGCACTTGCTGCAGAGCGTGGGGTTACATCTGCTGTTACTACAGATCCTGAGAGTCCTGAATACCGCAGCATGATTTCACTTCGCGCTGCACTTGCCGATGGCAAGATCGTTACAGTTGATGGAACCTTGATGGGTATTCGCAAGGTTGAAAAGATCATTGCAATTGATGGATTTGATCTAGATCTTCCACCAACAGAAAATCTTTTGTTCCTTCGTTACTCAGATAAGCCAGGTGTCGTTGGCACTGTCGGTAATGCTCTTGGAAAGGCTGGGATCAACATTGCAGGAATGCAGGTTGCACGTAGTGCAGCTGGTGGAGATGCTTTGATGGCGATTACAGTTGATTCAGTCATCAGTGATGAACTAACAGCTTCAGTTAAGAAGGAAACAGGAGCAGAAGTAGTGCGCTCCGTAACTTTGGTGGGGTAATGACAACTATTAATTTGGCAGTTATTGCCGGGGATGGCATCGGCCCTGAGGTTGTAAACGAAGGTCTCAAAGTTCTAGATGTTGTTGCTAAGAAGTATGGAGTTGAATTCAAAAAGACTTCATATGATCTTGGAGCAGCGTATTGGCATCGCACCGGTGAAGTTTTGCCAGATGCAACGTTGGCAGAGCTTGCAAAGGCTGATGTAATTTTGCTCGGAGCAGTGGGAGATCCAACTGTTCCAAGTGGAGTGCTAGAGCGTGGCCTTTTACTAAAGCTTCGCTTTGCATTTGATCACTACATCAATCTTCGCCCGGCACGTTTGATGCCTGGTGTTACAGGACCTCTTGCAACTAAAGCACCAATTGATTTTGTTGTTGTTCGTGAAGGCACAGAAGGCCCATATGTTGGTGCTGGCGGCGTCTTGGCAGAGGGAACTGATGCAGAGATTGCAACAGAAGAGAGTTTGAATACCCGTAGGGGAGCAGAGCGTGTAATTCGTGATGCTTTTGAGCGTGCTTCAAAGCGAGATCGCAAGAAGCTAACCCTTGTTCATAAGAACAATGTGTTAACTCGTGCTGGCGGTTTGTGGACTAGAACATTTAATGAGGTTGCTAAGGAATACCCAGCGATTACAACAGATTATTTGCACGTTGATGCAGCATCAATGTTCTTTGTGACTAATCCTGAACGTTTTGATGTTGTCGTGACAGATAACTTGTTTGGAGATATCTTGACTGATATCGCTGCAGCAATCTGCGGTGGTATTGGACTTGCAGCCTCTGGAAACATCAACCCAACCGGTAAGTTCCCATCAATGTTTGAGCCTGTTCATGGCTCAGCTCCTGACATTGCTGGAAAGAATTTGGCTGACCCAACGGCAACAGTTATGTCAGTTGCGATGATGCTAGATCATCTTGGTTTTGCAGATGCTGCGCGCGATGTTGAACGTGTAGTTGCAGCAGATCTTCTAGCTCGCGGCGATAAAAAGCGCAGCACAAGTGAAGTTGGAGATGCGCTAGCAAGCGCGTTGTAATCTCATGAAGATCACTCTTAATCCAAACGCCAAAGATGCTGCTACACGCGATGCGTTAGTTGCCGAAGGTGGATTCGGTAAGTACTACACCGACCACATGGTTATGTGCGAATGGAGTGAGAAGGATGGTTGGGGTGAACCTCACCTAATGCCATATGGTCCAATTTCTTTAGATCCAGCCACAGCTGTTTTTCATTACGGCCAAGAGATATTTGAAGGCATGAAGGCATATCGCCAGCCAGGTGGATCAATTTCATTGTTCCGACCAACTGCCAATGCAAAGCGTTTTGCAAACTCGGCTAAGCGTTTAGCGCTTCCAGAAATGCCTGTTGAATTATTCATGGAAACAGTCGAAGCACTCGTTAAACAAGATGCAGGCTGGGTACCAAACAAGGTGGGCGAGTCTTTGTATATCCGCCCGTTCATGATTGCAACTGAGGTCGGACTTGGAGTTCGTCCAACAAATAAGGCTTCATACATTCTTATTGCAACACCAGCAGGTGCTTATTTTGATCCTTCAAAGGCAGTTTCTGTTTGGATCTCAACTGAGTATGTGCGCGCTGCTCAAGGTGGAACTGGCGAGGCAAAGTGTGGTGGAAACTATGCGGCATCACTTATTGCACAAAAGGCTGCAGCAAAAGAAGGTTGCGATCAAGTTGTGTGGATTGATGCAAAAGAGCGCAAATGGGTTGAAGAGATGGGTGGCATGAACCTTTACTTCGTAAAGGGTAAAGGTGCAGGTGCAACTGTCATTACGCCAAAGCTAACCGGAACGTTATTGCCAGGAATTACTCGCGATTCAATTTTGTCAGTTGCAGCAGATCTTGGTTATAAAGTTGATGAAGTTATGTTGTCAGTTGATGATTGGCGAGATGGCGTTACATCAGGTGAAATTACTGAAATCTTTGCGTGTGGAACAGCAGCTGTTGTTTCTCCTGTTGGACAAGCAAAAAGTGCCATGGGCACGTGGGTAACAGGTGATGGACAACCAGGATCAATCACAATGCAAATCCGCAACCACTTATTAGGTATTCAGCACGGCACAATTGCAGATTCACACAACTGGATGAGTGCGGTTAAGTAATGCCAGTAAATGATGCTTTTCATATCTATGACACAACCCTTCGCGATGGCGCTCAACAAGAGGGATTAAATCTTTCTGTCCACGACAAGCTCAATATCGCGCGCCACCTAGATGATCTTGGTGTTGGCTTTATCGAAGGTGGCTGGCCAGGTGCTAACCCGAAAGACACTGAATTTTTTGCACTTGCTAAGAAAGAATTGAAATTAAAAAATGCAACCTTTGTGGCATTCGGTGCAACTCGCCGTCCCAATGCAAATGCTGCCGATGATGTTTTGCTGGGAGCATTAAGAGATAGCGGTGCACCTGCCGTAACTTTGGTTGCAAAGGCATTTGATCGCCACGTTGATCTTGCGCTGAAAACTACCTTGGATGAAAACCTTGCGATGATTCGTGACTCAGTTACGCACCTTCGTGAAGAAGGCCAGCGCGTTTTTCTAGATGCAGAGCACTTCTTTGATGGTTATCGAAGTAATCGCGCCTATGCACTAGAGGTTGTGCGAGTAGCAGCGGAAGCCGGGGCAGATGTAATTGCTCTTTGTGACACCAATGGTGGAATGTTGCCAGATGAACTTTCACAGATTGTTCATGATGTTCTAACAGCAAGTAATGCTCGACTTGGTATTCACTGTCACAACGACACCGGGTGTGCGGTAGCAAACTCCATGGCAGCAGTTGCTGCCGGTGCAACACATGTCCAGGGAACTTTAAATGGCTATGGAGAGCGCACAGGAAATGCTGACCTAGTAACAATTATTGCAAACCTTGAGTTAAAGAAGCAGCAGCTTGTACTCCCAAAGAATGCACTGCAAGAGGCATTTAGAATTTCACATGCAGTAGCTGAAATTACAAATGTGGCTCCAAGTTCTCGTCAGCCATACGTTGGCGTTTCAGCATTTGCTCATAAGGCGGGGCTGCATGCAAGTGCAATCAAGGTTGATCCATCGTTGTATCAGCATGAAGATCCTTCATCAGTTGGTAATGACATGCGTATGTTGGTTTCTGACATGGCAGGACGTGCATCAATCGAGTTGAAGTCACAAGAGCTCGGTGTTGATCTTGGTGGAGATAAAGAACTTATTGGGCGCATTGTTGACCGTGTTAAAGAAATGGAATCTCGTGGATTCACATTTGAAGCTGCAGATGCCTCATTTGAATTACTGGTCCATGAAGAGATGTCAGGAAAGCGTCCAACGTTTTTCACTATCAATCACTGGGTTACATCAGTAGAGCGTGCTGTTGATCAAACCATCACAACAAAGGCAGAGGTAACTGTCACCGCAAGTGGTCAAGAGATCACATGCAAGGGTGAAGGAAACGGACCAGTTAACGCATTCGATAATGCGTTACGTACCGGGTTACTCAAGTTGTATCCAGAACTTTCATCCCTTGAACTAACCGATTACAAGGTTCGCATCCTTGAAGGTCGTTTAGGAACTGGCGCCGTAACCCGCGTTTTGGTCGAAACAACTGATGGCAAGGGCGAATGGAACACGGTGGGTGTCCACGAAAACGTTATTGCAGCATCTGCAATGGCACTTGAAGATGCAGTTACCTTTGGGTTACTGCGCCAGGGACGTAAGCCCGAGTAAACTCACACCGTGAGCGATGAATACGAAAAGCTAATTGCGGCTTTTACTCGCCACTTAGAAGTCGAACGAAGCCTTTCTGTTCACACAATCCGTGCCTATCTTGGTGATCTTGAAAGTTTGATTGCACACCTTGAGCAAATTGGAGTCACAAGTATTTCCCAATTAGAGCTGACTCATTTGCGCTCATGGCTTGCTAATCAACAAGTTAAAGGGGGTGCGCGCACGACATTGTCACGTCGGGCGGTCTCTGTGCGCTTGTTTACAAAGTGGGCTCTTAAGAATAAGTATTTAGAAAAAGATGTTGCAGCCACACTTGCAACCCCAAAGGGGCATCGCACACTGCCTGAAGTACTCGAAATAGCAGATGCAAAGGTCGCCATGGATTCACTGGCTACGCGGGCGGCCGAAGAAGAAACACCTATTTCATTACGCGATGTTGCGATGGTTGAAATGTTGTATGCATCCGGTGCTCGTGTGGCCGAACTGTGCGGACTAGATCTGTCGGACATTGATTACGACCGTCAAACAATTCGAGTGTTAGGTAAGGGAAATAAGGAGCGCACAATTCCATTAGGTAACCCTGCGATGAAAGCGTTGACTGTCTGGCTCAAGGATGGTCGTGAAACTCTGAAGAACTCACAATCTGCAGCTGCTGTGTTTCTTGGTGCCCGCGGGAAGCGTATTGATCAGCGAACAGTTAGAACTGTTGTCTATAAAGCATTGCAAGCAATTGAAGGCATTGAACGCATGGGGCCTCACGCATTGCGTCATTCAGCTGCAACTCACTTATTAGAAGGCGGTGCCGATTTGCGTACGGTGCAAGAAATCTTGGGTCATGCATCACTTGCCACAACACAGATTTATACCCATGTCTCTACGGAGCGTTTACAAAAAGCGTTCAAGCAAGCACATCCACGCGCATGAGAGCATCACTAGTAGTTATTCCAACCTATAATGAAGCTGAAAGTATCGGGCAAATACTCCATGGCTTGAAAAGCCTTGATGTTGATGTGTTAGTCATTGATGATGGATCACCCGATGGCACAGCTGACATTGTGCGGATGCACAAAGTTGAAGTTATTGAACGTGAGGGCAAGCAAGGTTTGGGCAGTGCCTATCGCACTGGATTTTCAATTGGCATTCAGCGCGGATACACCTACATCATTGAAATGGATGCTGACGGGTCTCACCAGGTGCAGGACTTAGAGAAAATGATGGAATGGATAGGTAGCGCTGACTTACTTATTGGTTCTCGCTGGGTTGCAGATGGTGCTATTAAAAATTGGAGTAAATTTCGAGAGTACCTATCTAAGTCTGCAAATACATATGCCAATTTGCTCTTATCTCTTGGAGTTAAAGACACAACCTCTGGATTTAGGATTTACACAACTGAGCTTCTAAAGAAGATGGAAGTTTCAACTATTCGCAGTGAGGGATATTGCTTTCAAATCGAAATGACCCGCCGGGCAATTGCTCGCGGGGGATCGATCGCTGAAATTCCAATTACATTTGTTGAAAGAATCTATGGAAAGAGCAAAATGTCCTTTGCTATTGCCCTCGAGGCTGTTGTTCGCATCACCGCCTGGGGAGCTCTACGCCTAATTGGGCGGTAATTTCCACGCTCACGCTCAGGTAAGATTTCCTCTGCACCAACCTTCGGGTTGGTGACATCTCAGCACTCACTGACTCAGGTCGGCATAACCACCTCGGTCCACATGAAATTGTGGTCGGTGATTTTGAGTGCGACGGGCCTAACAAATTGTTTGGCCATAAACCGAGCGGGTTTATTGCGCACTGCGCAAAAACCTAAGAAGGAGTATGCCGTCATGGCAGTTGTAACAATGCGAGAGCTCCTCGACAGCGGAGTCCACTTCGGACACCAGACTCGTCGATGGAACCCCAAGATGAAGCGCTTTATTTTCACAGAGCGCAATGGCATCTACATCATCGACATCCAGCAATCACTTGCACTTATCGATTCAGCATATGAATTTGTTAAGGACACAGTTGCTAAGGGTGGCCACGTTTTGTTCGTTGGAACAAAGAAGCAAGCACACATGCCAATCATCAACCACGCTGCACGTGTTGGAATGCCAACAGTGACAGAGCGTTGGTTAGGCGGAATGCTTACTAACTTCCCAACTGTTTACAAGCGTATTCAGCGCCTGAAAGAGCTAGAAGCTCTAGAAGAGAAGAACGATCTACTTCTAACAAAGAAGGAACTTCTTGTTCTTCGTCGCGAACGCGAAAAACTATTTAAGAACCTAGACGGAATTCGTCACATGACTAAGTTGCCTTCAGCAATTTGGGTTGTTGACACAAAGAAGGAGCACTTAGCAGTTCAGGAAGCTAAGAAGCTTGGTATCCCTGTTATTGCAATCTTGGATACAAACTGCGATCCAGATGAAGTTGATTACAAGATTCCTGGTAATGATGATGCAATCCGTTCAATTGACTTGCTAACACGCGTTATCACCGATGCAATTGCTGCGGGCCTTAAGGCACGTTCTGCAAATGTTAAGGAAGAAGCTAAGTCAGATGCACCAGCAGAAGTCGCTGCAGGCGAGCCTTTGGCTGATTGGGAGAAGGAAATTCTCGACGGAACTCCAACAGAGACAGCAGCTGCAGCACCAACAACACCGGAGGCATAAATTGGCTAACTACACAGCTGAAGATGTAAAGAAGCTTCGCGAAGCAACTGCAGCAGGAATGCTGGATTGCAAGAAGGCTCTTGATGAAGCAGATGGCGACTACAACAAGGCGCTAGACCTCATCCGTGTTAAGGGACTCAAAGGCGTTACAAAGCGCGAGGGTCGTTTAACTTCAAACGGCGCAGTTGTTGCAAAGGTCGAGGGCAACCTTGGCGTGATGCTAGAACTGAACTGCGAAACAGACTTCGTTGCAAAGGGTGAGCGCTTCGTTGCACTTGCAGATGAGCTACTTGCCCATCTACAAAACGCACAGTCTGATTCAGTAGAAGCGTTCTTGGCTTCAACAATGGCTAACGGCAGCACCGTTCAGTCAACAGTTGATGATGCAAACGCAACTTTGGGTGAGAAGATTGAAGTTCGTCGAATCGCTGTTATCAAGGATTCACCAGTTGGAATTTACCTGCACCGCACAAGCCCAGATCTTCCACCACAGGTTGGTGTTTTGGTTGAACTTGTTAAGGATGCAGCTGAAGTTGGCAAGGACATCGCACAGCACATTGCAGCATTTGCCCCGCAATTTGTGAATCGCGAACAAGTACCTGCTGACTTGATTGAAAACGAGCGCCGTATCGCAGAAGAGACAGCGCGCGAAGAGGGCAAACCTGAGGCTGCTCTTTCAAAGATCATCGAAGGCCGAGTGGCTGGCTTTGTTAAGGAAGTTTCCTTGATCGAGCAGTCATTTGCTAAGGATGCAAAGAAGACTGTAAAGCAGATCCTCGATGAGGCAGGAACAGCTGTTAAGGCTTTCCATCGCTTCCGCGTGGGTCAATAAGGTCTAGGTCGGATCGCTTAGACTTAGAATAACAACCAGCGGTTAAGAGCCGAATAATTAAAAGTTGGAGGAGCACTCATGCCCGGTACAAGAGGTACGTATCGGAGAGTGCTCCTTAAACTTTCTGGAGAAGTTTTTGGTGGAGCTAAAGGCATCGGTGTTGATCCTGATGTTGTGCAAGATATTGCAAAGCAAATCGCTGACGTTGCTCGAAGTGGAGTTCAGGTAGCAATCGTTGTTGGTGGTGGTAATTACTTCCGCGGAGCTGAACTTTCACAGCGCGGAATGGATCGCTCTCGCGCCGACTATATGGGAATGCTTGGAACAGTTATGAACTGTTTAGCACTTCAGGATTTTCTAGAAAAAGAGGGTGTTCAAACCCGTGTTCAGACTGCGATCACTATGGGACAAGTTGCAGAGCCATACATCCCACTTCGCGCAATTCGCCACCTTGAAAAGGGTCGCGTAGTTATTTTCGGAGCTGGCGCGGGAATGCCATTCTTCACAACAGATACAGTCTCTGCCCAGCGCGCACTTGAAATCGGTGCAGAAGCGCTTCTTCTGGCTAAAAGTGGTGTTGATGGCGTTTACAGCGCAGATCCTAAGAAGGATTCAACTGCCACCAAGTACGACACCATTACCTACGACGAAGTTCTCTCAAAGTCATTAGCAGTTGCAGATGCCGCAGCCTTTGCGCTATGCCGCGAGAACAAGTTGCCGATTGTCATTTTTGATTTAATGGAGAATGGAAACATTGCACGCGCTGTGCGTGGTGAAGTAATTGGAACTCTTGTCGCATAAGCGACAGGCTTGTAGTAAGAAGTAGTAAGAGGAGCAAGGACCATGGCAGATGTAGCAAGCGCTCTCAAAGACGCTGAAACAAAGATGAACAAAGCGGTTGAAGTTGCAAAAGATGACTTTGCCACTGTTCGCACAGGTCGCGCACATCCATCAGTATTCAACAAAGTAATGGTTGATTACTACGGTACTTACACCGCCTTGTCACAACTTGCCTCGATTCAGGTGCCAGAAGCACGCATGGCACTTATTTCACCATTTGATAAAGGGGCCATGGCTTCAATCGAAAAGGCTATTCGTGAATCAGATTTAGGCGTAAACCCAGGAAATGACGGGACAGTAATTCGAGTTAACTTCCCACAGTTAACTGAGGAGCGTCGCAAGGAATACATCAAGGTAGTTAAGGGCAAGGCTGAAGATTCAAAAATTTCAATGCGTAATATCCGTCGCGCGGCAAAAGAAGCCATGGAAAAAATGGAAAAAGATGGTGAGATTGGAAAAGATGATTTAGCGCGCGGTGAAAAAGAATTAGAAAAAGTAACTGCAGATCACGTAGCAAAGATCGATGACATGCTCAAACACAAGGAGGTTGAACTCCTCGAGGTGTAAGGGGTTCACTCATGTCTGACATCCACTCGATCAACGAAGCGATCAACAAGAAGGCAGGGCGAAAGCTTGTGCCTTCAATTGTCGTTGGTCTTTCTTTACTTGGACTGATCTGGTTTTCACTTTCGGTATACAAGGAGCTATTCCTTGTTGTATTGGCAACTGCAGTAGTACTAGGAATCCGTGAAATTGTTAGAGCATTTAATTCTAGATCCATCCCGATTTCTTTTCCTTCACTCTCCATAGCTGCCATTGGACTCCTAGGTGCTGCGTGGATTGATGGAATCGCAGGTCTTGCGATTGCGACTGCAATTTCATTTCCAATTTTGTTGATCCGGTTGCTTTTAAATGGCCCTGAAGGCTTTGTCGGTAAAGCCACAGCTACAACCTTTACTCTTTTGTACCTTCCCTTTCTAGCAGGCTTCCTTATTTTGCTGGCAACACCAAGTAATGGCTTTCAGCGTGTAATGACCTTCGTAGTTTTAGTGGGTTGTAATGACACCTTTGGATACTTTGTTGGAGTTTTGTTTGGTAAACATCCATTAGTCCCAACGATTTCTCCCAAGAAAACTTGGGAAGGTTTAGCTGGTTCAGTTGTATTCACAATCATTGGTGGGTGCCTTGCTTTCCATTACATAATGAACATGCATTGGTGGATCGGCATCATTGTTGGTCTAATGATTGTTTTCACAGCTACTTGTGGTGACTTAATTGAAAGTGCCATGAAGCGAGATTTGAGTTTGAAAGATATGGGAACCCTATTGCCAGGCCATGGTGGGATGTTAGATCGACTGGACTCTGTTGTTTTGTCAGCACCGGCCATGTGGTTGGCACTTGAATTAGTAAAGCATTTCTTATGAGCGGGCAAATTCCTGAGGTAAAACTAGTTTTTGATGAGCCTGTTCAGCGCAAAAAGGCGCCGAAGCATCTTGCAGATTTCTCTCCTGCCGAACGTAAGGCCTTTGCAAAAGAGCTTGGGTTTGAGCCATTTAGAGCGACGCAAGTAGCCACTCATTACTTCAGTCACCTTTCTAGCAATCCAGAGGAATGGACTGACATTCCTGCGGGAGAGCGCCAGGCAATAGCAGATGCACTGACACCACAGATGATTACCTTGGTAACAACTCGCACGACCGATAATGGAATGACTCGAAAAGATTTGTGGAAACTACACGATGGCGTTCTAGTTGAAAGTGTGTTGATGCGCTACACCGACCGCGTGACAGTCTGTATTTCCTCTCAAGCTGGCTGCGGAATGAACTGCCCGTTTTGTGCAACAGGACAAGCAGGTCTAACAAGAAACTTATCTGCAGGTGAGATTACAGACCAAATTGTTGCTGCCGCACGTGCATGTGCCAATGGTGAACTACCTGGTGGGCCAACTCGTCTTTCAAACATTGTGTTTATGGGAATGGGCGAACCATTAGCAAACTACAACGCTGTTGTGAGAACGCTGCGCAACGTAACTGATGCAAACCCAGATGGTCTTGGTATTTCTGCACGTTCTGTTGTTGTTTCAACCGTTGGACTTGTTAACGGAATTGAAAAACTAATGGATGAGGGCATTAACTGCACCTTGGCTGTCTCTCTTCACACTCCAGATGATGAGCTGCGAGATTCACTAGTTCCGATCAACAATCGATATAACATTAGAGAAGTACTAGCGGCAGCAGATGCGTATGAAAAGAAGACGGGCCGGCGTTATTCCATCGAATACGCACTTATTCGTGATATCAATGATCAATCCTGGAGATCTGATTTATTAGGTCGCTTGCTAAAAAATCGTAATGCCCACGTTAATTTGATTCCACTTAACCCAACCCCGGGATCAAAGTGGACCGCCTCTCGCCGTGAGGATGAAGCAGAGTTTGTTCGTATCTTGGAAAGTTACGGTGTTCCGGTAACTGTGCGCGATACCCGAGGCCGCGAAATTGATGGTGCCTGCGGTCAGTTGGCAGCAGCTGAGAAAGTTTCACCTACTAGTTAGATTCTGCTGGAATTGCTAGGCTCTGGCACATGAAAAAGCTCAGTAACTTCATTAATGGTAAGTCTGTAGAGTCAAAATCAGGTGAAACCACAACCCTGGTAAATCCAGCGACAGGCCAACCTTTTGCAACAGCCCCTAACTCAAATGCAGCAGATATTGATGCAGCGTTTAAGGCGGCAAGTGATGCATTCCCAGATTGGCGCGATTCAACACCGTCTCAGCGCCAACGCGCACTGTTAAAAATTGCAGATGCAATTGAAGAACGTGCTGAAGAGATTATCGCGATTGAATCTGAAAACACAGGCAAGCCAATTTCGCTGACAACAACAGAAGAAGTACCTCCAATGATTGATCAGATTCGATTCTTTGCAGGCGCTGCTAGAAATCTTGAAGGAAAATCTGCTGGCGAATACATGCCAGGAATGACGTCGATGATTCGCCGCGAACCTGTCGGAGTAATTGGGCAGGTAACACCATGGAACTATCCAATGATGATGGCAGTCTGGAAGTGGGCACCGGCAATTGCTGCGGGTAACACTGTTGTACTTAAGCCAAGTGACACTACGCCAGCTTCAACTGTGTGGATGGCTAATTTGATGGCCGAATTTTTACCTGCAGGTGTTTTTAACGTTGTATGTGGTGAGCGCGAAACAGGTGCATCACTTGTTAATCACGCCCGCCCCGACATGGTTGCAATTACTGGTTCAGTTGCTGCAGGAATTAAGGTTGCTGAATCTGCTGCAAAACAATTAAAGCGTGTGCACTTAGAGCTAGGTGGCAAAGCACCAGTTGTTGTCTTTGCAGATGCGGATTTAGCTGCAGCTGCCGAAGCCATTGCAGTTGCCGGATACTTCAACGCTGGTCAAGATTGCACCGCAGCAACACGTGTGATCGTCCAAGACTCTGTTTATGATCAATTTGTCGCACTCCTTACCGAACAAGCCAAGCAGATTGCCATTGGCGCACCGGCGGACGAGGATGTTTTCTTAGGTCCGGTTAACAACGCTAATCAATTAGCTCGGATTACAGATCTCTTGTCCCGCGTCCCAGCACATGCCCAGGTTATGACCGGCGGTAGCGCGCTAGATCGCCCAGGCTTCTTCTTCCCGGCAACAGTTGTTGCTGGATTGCAGCAATCAGATGAGTTGATTCAGAAAGAGATTTTTGGGCCGGTTATTACCGTTCAAAAGTTCACCGATGAGGTTCAGGCAGTCGCCATGGCTAACGGGGTGGAGTATGGATTGGCCTCAAGTGTGTGGACGACCAACCACGGAACTGCCATGCGTATGGCTAAGGCCTTTGACTTTGGCTGTGTCTGGATCAATACCCACATTCCGATTGTCGCTGAGATGCCACACGGTGGTTTCAAGCGCTCTGGTTATGGCAAAGATCTCTCAGCATATGGCTTCGAGGATTACACCCGAATTAAGCATGTAATGACTAATCTTGGGGCGTAGTATTTCCCCTTGTTCCAACCCATCTATCAACCCACAACCCACAGGAAGCTTGAGGCTCGGTAATCCGACAACTAGCTTGTGCTTAACCCTTAAGGAGTAAATCAGTATGTCAAAAGAAAGTTCACTCTCACCAGAGGCAAAATCTATTCTAGGTGCAATGGTTTCTCGCCGCGGAGTACTCGCAGGCGCAGGCGGTTTAGGTGCAGCAGGCTTACTTGCTGCATGCGGTGGCGGATCAGATTCTGCTGACAGCGCTAATTCAGTTCGTTGGGGTAACTGGCCGTTGTATTTAGATTACGACGAAGAAACAAAGAAGTACCCAACACTTGAAAAGTTCAAAGAGCAAACTGGCGTAACAGCCCAGTACTTTGAAGATTACAACGACAACGATGAATTTTATGGAAAGGTTCAAGCTCAGCTTAAATTGGGCGAGGACATTGGTTATGACGTAGTCACACCAACTGACTGGATGGCTGCACGCTGGATCCGTCTTGGATACACACAAAAGTTTGATGCAGCAAACATTCCTAACAAGTCAAACATTCTTGATTCACTAGCATCACCGTCATTTGATCCTAACCGTGAGCAGTCATTGACATGGCAGGGCATCATGGCTGGATTTGGCTGGAACACTGAAAAGAATCCAAAGGGAATCCGCACACTTGAAGAACTCTTTGCACCGCAGAACAAGGGAAAGATTGTTGTTCTCTCAGAAATGCGCGACACTATTGGAATCATTCTTCTTGCACAGGGTGTAAATCTGCAGACAGTTACTGAAGATCAGTACATGAATGCTGTTGATTACATGACTAAGCAGATTAGCGATGGGTGGATTCGTGGCGTGAAGGGCAATGAATACGCTGAAGATCTCACTTCTGGTGATGCAACAGCTGTAATCGGCTGGTCTGGCGATATGTTCATTTTGAAGGCTGAAAATGAAGGAAAGTTTGACTTCGCAATTCCAGAGTCAGGCGGAACAATTTCAGGTGATAACTTGATGATTCCTTCAACAGCATCTGCAGAAGGTAAGGCAAATGCCGAGAAGTTGATCAACTTCTACTACGACCCAGCAATTGCAGCTGAAGTTGCTGCATATGTTAATTATGTCTGCCCAGTTAAGGGTGCACAGGCTGAGATGGAAAAGATTGCTCCAGAACTTGCGAGCAGCCCATTCATTTTCCCTGATGATGCAATGTCAAAGAGACTCAACGTCTTCCGCTCACTAACCCCAGCAGAAGAAACTTCTTGGACCGAAGCATTCCAGAAGGCCGCCGGCAACTAGTGGCCGACGTTTCATCTGCAACGCACGGCGACTTACGCCTGACGCGTATAACAAAGTCGTATGGAGATTTCACCGCAGTTAATGATTTGTCATTGACTATTCCTGAAGGCTCATTTTTTGCATTACTTGGGCCTTCAGGATGCGGCAAGACGACAACTTTGCGAATGATCGCAGGGTTAGAAGAGCCAACCGTTGGAAGCATTCATTTGGGCACTACTGATATTACGACTAAGCGTCCGTATCAGCGCCCCATTAATACCGTCTTCCAAAACTATGCACTGTTTCCACACTTAACTATTTTTGAAAACATTGCATTTGGTTTGCGCCGTCGTGGAATCAAAGATGTCGATGCAGATGTAAACAAAGTTCTAGATCTAGTTGAGCTACCTCACCTTGCTCAACGCAAGCCAACTCAGTTATCTGGCGGACAACAGCAGCGCATCGCGCTAGCTCGCGCAATTGTTAACCGCCCAGCTCTTCTTTTGCTCGATGAACCATTAGGCGCACTAGATCTCAAGCTACGTCGCCAGATGCAGATCGAACTCAAGTGGATTCAGCGCGAAGTTGGCTTAACTTTCGTGCACGTTACACACGATCAGGAAGAGGCCATGACTATGGCCGACACCATCGCGGTTATGAATGAGGGCGAAATTGAGCAGATGGGCTCTCCTGCAGATCTATACGACAACCCTGGTACTGCTTTTGTTGCTAACTTTTTAGGCCAATCAAACCTCATCAAGGGGCGCATCGAGGGCACTGACGGAGACAACCTAGTAGTCGATCTATTTGGACAAAAGATTTCAATGCCAAAGAGTCGAAGTCACGCAGTAGATAGTTCGATTTATGCAGGAATTCGTCCAGAGAAATTCCGTATTTCACTAGTAGGAACACCTACACGGGGAAATATTTTGACCGGTGGACGCATTGAAGATGTTTCATACATCGGAGTTTCAACCCAGTACCAAGTAACCATGCCTTGGGGACAAGAAGTAATGGTCTTTGAGCAAAATGATGATGGTGTTCCACCATTTGATAAGGGCGATGAGGTTGTAATTTCTTGGGAGCCTAACTTCACTTTTGCTCTGCGCGGCGATGATGATGTCGAGGCAGGACTTGAAGTTAATCCTGAGGAACTAGACGAAGAATGAGCAACGCCTTGTCTAAGGTGAAGTTGCCTTACCTGTTGTTGTTGCCAGGATTTTTGTTCCTGTTTACCTTCTTTATTTTGCCTATTGTTAACTTGGCTCAGACTTCCACCCAAACACCAATCGTTGGGGGAGACACTGGTCAGTACGAACAGACTTTACAGTTTTCAAATTACATTACAGCCTTTACTGAAAATAAAGAACAGTTTGCACGATCATTCATATTCGCTTTATGTGCCACTGTTTTGGCATTAGCTATTGCCTATCCATTGGCTTATGCAATTGCATTCAAAGCTGGCAAATTAAAGAATTTTTTATTGGTATTAGTTGTTGCTCCGTTTTTTGTTTCATTTCTGCTTCGTACAATTGCTTGGAAACAGATACTTGGTGAAGAGGGCTTTGTTGTTCCGACCCTTCGAAGTATAGGAATAATTGGTCAAAGCACGACGCTTACATCGACATCTTTTGCTGTCGTGATGGGCATGACATATAACTTCTTGCCCTTTATGACCTTGCCTTTATACGCATCCCTTGAGCGCATCGATCCACGCACCATGGAGGCATCTGGAGACCTATACGCAAACGGAATTACTACTTTCCGCAAAGTAACTCTGCCCTTATCTATGCCCGGAGTCGTGGCAGGCACCTTGTTGACCTTTATTCCTGCTGCAGGTGACTATGTGAACGCAGCCATTTTGGGAAGCCCTAACACCAAAATGATTGGAAATGTAATTGAGTCCCGGTACTTCAAGATCGTGGATTACCCAACAGCTGCGGCCCTTTCCTTCACCTTGATGGCTGCAATTTTGATTCTTGTGACTATCTATATTCGCAAAGCTGGAACGGAGGAGTTGGTATGAACAAGCAAAAAGATGCAACGATTCCTACGATTCCAACTAAGGCTCGACTATCACGCTGGTTTGGGCGCAACTTAATTCGTATTTACGCAGTATTTGGCTTCACCTATTTGTTTATTCCAGTTTTGTACACCTTTGCTTTCTCCTTTAATGATGCAGGTAAATCCAACCTAATTTGGAAGGGCTTCACATTAGATAACTGGAAGAACCCATGTGGCGCACCTGAAGTGTGTACAGCCCTTGGTAACTCAATAAAGATTGGTTTGCTGGCAACAGTATTTTCAACGATTCTAGGAACCATGATTGCCTTTGCAATCGGGCGTTATGCATTTAAGGGGCGCTCATCTTCGAACTTGCTGATTTTCTTGCCTATGGCAACACCTGAAATTGTCTTGGGTGCTTCACTACTTTCCTTGTTTTTGGTATTTCACATTAACCCTGGCTTCTGGCCAACAGTTATTGCACATGTGATGTTTTGTATTTCGTTTGTTGTAGTTACAGTCAAAGCTCGTATTGCCTCGTTAGATCCACGCCTTGAGCAAGCTGCGATGGATCTTTATGCAAATGAACTAGAAACTTTCCGTCGGGTGACTTTACCTTTGGTCGCACCTGGTATTGCAGGAGCAGCATTACTTGCCTTTAGTTTGTCTTTTGATGACTTTATTATTACCAACTTTAACTCCGGAACATTGAAAACTTTCCCTGAGTTTGTTTACACATCTGCTGCTCGTGGTATTCCGGCTCAAGCAAATGTGATTGGTTCTGCGATGTTCATATTGGCACTTCTCATTGTGATTGCTGGTCAGTTCGTTGGTAAAAAGGTAAAGGTTTCTAAGTGACCAACCACGGCAACATGTATGGCCCTAGCTTTACTTTTTTGGGTATTCCAGCCTGCGATCTTGATGATCCAGCCTCTTATAAAGGCGCAGATGTAATCATTGTTGGGGCACCTATTGATAGTGGGACTTCGCATAGATCTGGTGCCAAGTTTGGACCACAAGCAATTCGTGGGGGAGATTACCTGCCACATGATGGTTCTAGACCTCATCTTGCACTGCGCACAGATGGCTTGAAAGATCTCAAAGTTTTTGATGCAGGGGATCTGATGATGCCTGGTGGAGATTTAGTGGCATCACTAGAAGTATTGAGAAATGCAACTGAAAAGATCTCTCGCGCAGGAATAATCCCAGTTGTGCTTGGAGGAGATCACTCCATTGCATCAGCAGATGTTGCAGGAATTGCCAACCACTTAGGTCACGGAAAAGTTTCTATGATTCACTTTGATGCTCACGCTGATACTGGTGAGGATCAGTTCGGAGCGTTGGTGGGTCACGGAACTCCGATGCGAAACCTAATTAACAATGGTTATGTTCGTGGGGATCGCTTCTTACAGCTAGGTCTACGTGGATATTGGCCAGAGGATGCAACCCTTAATTGGATGCGCGATCAAGGCATGCGTTCATATGAAATGACTGAGATACATCATCGTGGATTAAAAGCGGTGCTGGATGAATCTTTTGCAACGCTAGTTAATGGCTGTGATGGTGTCTTTCTTTCTGTAGATATTGATGTTGTAGATCCCGGGATGGCTCCAGGAACTGGAACACCAGAACCTGGTGGGATGACTAGCCGTGAATTATTAGAAGCGGTGCGACGAATTTGTTTGGAATTGCCAATTGTTGGCATTGATATTGTTGAAGTCGCTCCACCATTTGATACAGCAGATATCACAGCAATTTTGGCTAACCGCGTAGTTCTTGAAGCTTTGAGTGCGATTGCAAAGCGTCGTTCCGGCACGCCGTATTCGCCCACTCAGAACCTTCTCGATAGATAATTGAGGATTTCTAAGGTGTCAGCGGTATCGTGCATACTTCAAAGCAACTTCTCACGTTAGGCATTTAATGGAACTTCTTGGAATTCTCGCCTTTGTTGTTGCGCTCCTACTTTCTGTAATGATTCATGAGTTTGGGCATTACATAACTGCGCGCAAATATGGGATGTGGGTTTCAGAGTTTTTTGTTGGCTTTGGAAAGAGAATTTGGTCTGTTCAGCGCGGAGAAACTGAGTTTGGAGTCAAAGCGATTCCAGCAGGCGGCTACTGCAAGATCGAAGGTATGTCTCCAAGTGATCAACTACCCGTTGGGCAAGAGGATCGTGCTTTCTATAAAGCCTCATCCGGTAAGAAATTAGTTGTTTTGGGTGCGGGATCTTTTCTCCATTTTGTATTGGGCTATCTACTGTTGTTCACCCTTTTTGCCGGTATCGGAACAAATCAAGTTCTTCCAGTTATCAGCGAGGTAGTTCCTAATTCAGCGGCCGAAGCCGCAGGTATCAAGCCAGGAGATGAGATTCTTTCCATCAATGGCAAGAAAGTCACCGAATGGTACAAAGATGTTGAAGTTATTCGCCAATCACAAGGCAAAGAACTCACACTTGTACTTGATCGAAATGGCCAAGAGATCTCAATTGCAGCTTCTGGTCGATTGACTGATATTGATGGAACCAAGAGATATGTTCTTGGAATCGTCAATGATGTGGGTTTAAAGCGTTCAGGGCTGTGGGTTTCGCTCAAGAACTCTGCCATCGTGACTAAGAGCTTCTTAACTGAAAGTGTTAAATCATTAGCAAAGTTGCCTGAAAAGGTGCCGGCGCTATGGGGCGCAACGGTGCGCGGTGAAGAACGAGATGCCAATGGTTTAGTTGGTGTTGTAGGCGTGGCACGCGTTTCTGGCGAAGCAGTTGGAAGCGACAAACTCACTCCGATGGAGCGCTTAGCTACCTTTGTGTTGATTGTTGCAAGCCTGAATATCTTCGTCGGAATATTTAATTTGCTTCCAATACTTCCACTAGATGGTGGACATATGGCAGTTGCAATTGCTGATGAGATCCGTGCCTTCTTTGCTCGTTTGCGCGGTCGTCCGCGACCTGCCCAAATCGATGTGACCGTTCTAACCCCAGTAACAATGGTGGTTTTTGTCGTTCTTGCATGTTTGACCTTGCTTCTTTTGGTTGCAGATGTCATTAATCCAGTGACGCTGAACCTCTAATTCGGCACTTTTACCGTGCGTAGTGCAGAATAAAGCCATGGTTGATCTCGGAATTCCAAGTGCACCACCTCCAACGTTGCACCCTCGCCGTAAGACTCGCCAACTCAAGGTTGGTTCTGTCGGCGTAGGAAGTGACTCTCCGGTCTCAGTTCAATCGATGTGCACCACTCTTACCGCAGATGTGAATGCAACATTGCAACAGATTGCAGAGCTAACAGCTTCTGGTTGCCAGATTGTTCGAGTCGCGGTGCCAAGTCAAGATGATGCAGATGCTCTTGCTCAGATTGCCAAGAAATCACAGATTCCAGTGATTGCAGATATTCACTTTCAACCAAAATACATCTTCGCCGCAATTGATGCAGGGTGTGCTGCGGTGCGCGTTAATCCTGGAAACATTAAACAATTTGATGACAAGGTTAAAGAGGTTGCAAAGGCTGCCGGTGATGCCGGTATTCCAATTCGCATTGGCGTAAACGCTGGTTCACTAGATCCACGTTTGCTTGCAAAGTATGGAAAAGCAACACCTGAAGCGTTGGCTGAATCTGCATTGTGGGAAGCATCGTTATTTGAAGAGCATGGATTTTCAGATATTAAGATCTCTGTGAAGCATCATGATCCTGTAACAATGGTTAATGCTTATCGAATTCTTGCGGCCAAGTGTGATTACCCATTACACCTTGGCGTGACAGAGGCTGGTCCAATTTTCCAAGGCACGATTAAATCTGCAACAGCATTTGGAATCTTGTTAGCTGAAGGCATTGGCGACACAATCCGCGTTTCATTATCGGCACCTCCTGTTGAAGAGGTGAAGGTGGGAATCTCAATTCTTGAATCTCTCAATTTGCGTCAGCGCAAACTTGAAATCGTTTCATGTCCTTCATGTGGGCGCGCACAAGTTGATGTGTATACATTGGCTGAAAAGGTGCAGGCTGGATTGCAAGGAATGACAGTTCCATTGCGTGTGGCTGTTATGGGTTGCGTTGTTAATGGCCCAGGTGAAGCACGCGAAGCTGATCTTGGTGTCGCTTCAGGAAATGGCAAGGGACAGATATTTGTTAAGGGCCAGGTCATTAAGACTGTGCCAGAAGCACAAATTGTTGAAACTCTTATCGAAGAGGCGATGCGTTTAGCAGAAGAAATGGAAGCCGCCGGAGTTGCTTCAGGGCAACCTTCAGTTGATGTTCGATAAGGTTTGCCCATGTTGAAAATGTCTACGCTATTTTTGCGTACTCTTCGCGATGACCCAGCAGATGCTGAGGTTGCAAGCCATAAGCTTCTTGTTCGGGCTGGATATGTGCGCAGAATTGCCGCTGGCATTTATTCTTGGTTGCCACTTGGCGTGATCACACTTCGAAATGTTGAACGTGTAATTCGTGAAGAAATGGATAGCGCTGGTTTTCAGGAAGTCAATTTTCCGTCACTTCTTCCACGCGAAGCTTACGAAACTACTAATCGTTGGGAAGAGTACGGTCCAGCCTTGTTTAGATTGCAAGATCGCAAAGGTGGGGATTACCTACTAGGTCCAACGCACGAAGAGATGTTTACCTTGATGGTTAAAGGCGAGTACTCATCCTATAAAGATTTGCCATTGAGTATTTATCAGATTGGAACCAAGTTCCGTGATGAAGCTCGTCCACGCAGTGGAATCATCCGAGGCCGAGAATTTGTCATGAAAGACTCGTACTCATTTGACAGTGATGATGCAGGACTTGAAGTCTCATACCAAGAACATCGTGAAGCTTATGTAAAAACTTTTGATCGCCTGGGGATGAAATACAAGATCGTTAAGGCAGTATCAGGTGCCATGGGTGGATCTAAATCTGAAGAATTCTTAGCACCTTGTTCAACAGGTGAAGACACGTATGTTTTGTGTCCTAAGTGTGGATTTGCCGCAAATGTTGAAGCGATGGTTACTAAAGTAGCAGCCGAGGACTCTTCGAAAACTCCTGCACTAGAAGATTTTGATTCACCCAATACGCCAACAATTGATTCACTAGTTGATCTACTGAACGCAAAGTTTGGTGGGGGATTTACTGGTGGAAATACACTGAAAAATGTGATGCTGATGGCAGATAACAAAGCTGTATGTGTGTTAGTTCCAGGAGATCGCGAAGTTGATTTAAAGCGTTTCCAAGAGAATCTTGGTGGAATACATGAACTTCGTGTATTTGAAGATGCAGATTTTACAAAGTTCCCTGGACTAGTCAAGGGTTACATCGGGCCACAGGATGCAAAGAAATCTGGAATAACGGTTTATGCCGATCCACGTGTAGCACCCGGAACTTCATGGGTAACTGGTGCCAATAAAAAGGATCGTCATGCTAGAAATGTAGTTAATGGTCGTGATTTCACACCAGATGGATATGTAGAGGCTGCTGAAGTGCGTGCAGGAGATGCATGTCCAGAGTGTGCAACACCAATTGTTATTGATCGCGCAATTGAGATTGGCCATATCTTCCAACTTGGCCGTAAGTATGCAGAGGCGTTAAATCTGACAGTTCTTGATCAGAACGGTAAGTCGCAGATTGTCACTATGGGTTCATATGGAATCGGTGTAACGCGCGCAGTTGCGGCAATCGCTGAGCAAACTCATGATGAAATTGGGCTTAATTGGCCAGCAGAGTTAGCCCCAGCCAAGGTGCATATTGTTGCCGCAGGTAAAGATGATGTGTTGTTTGAAACAGCGCTCAAACTAGGAACTGATCTTGAGGCGCAGGGAATTTCTGTCATGCTAGATGATCGTCGTGATGCAAGCCCTGGAGTCAAGTTTAAGGACGCTGAGTTGATTGGTAATCCAATCATCGTTGTGGTGGGCAAAGCTTTAGCTGAAGGAAATGTTGAAGTTCGAGTGCGCAAGAGTGGTGACAAAAAAGAGGTTGCACTTGCAGTTGCGGTAACTTCGATCGCAGAGCTACTTAAGTAATTGTGTTTCAGGATTTATCACTTGCAACAGCGCTTTTTCTTTTAGCAGCATCCTTTTTTGCAGGCTTTATTGATTCCATTGCTGGCGGTGGCGGGTTAATTCAACTTCCGGCATTACTGATTGGTTTACCAAAGTCAGAAACTGCCGAGGTGCTTGGAACCAATAAGTTATCGGCAGTATTTGGCACAACAACAGCTGCTGCGCTCTATAGAAAGCAGATTAAGCCTGATCCAAAGATATTAATTGCGATGGGTGTGCCAGCTTTTCTGGGCTCTGCCGGGGGAGCAGTTCTTGCTTCCAAGATTCCGACTAGCAGTATGCGGCCGATGGTTTTGATGCTATTGATCATTGTCGCGATTTACACATGGTTTAAACCTGATTTAGGAAAGTTTGAAAACCTACGTCATCTGCCAAAGCGTAGAGTGCAAATTGCTGCAATTGCTGGGGTGGTCATTGGTTTTTATGATGGAATCTTTGGACCAGGAACTGGATCTTTCTTGATGCTTATTCTTGTTGCATCACTTGGCTATGCCTTCATAACTGCATCTGCAATTGCAAAAGTGGTCAATGTCGCAACCAATGTTGGCGCAATAATGGTCTTTGGAGTAAATGGCGCAGTTCTGTGGCAGATCGGCATCATCCTAGGAATTGCAAATATATCCGGCGCAGTCATTGGTGCGCGTCTGGCCATCAAAGGTGGCTCGACATTGGTGCGCAAAGTCTTCTTGCTAGTTACTGTGGCATTGATCGTGAAAGTAGGAATTGCAACCTTCTAATTGTTCGCGTTACAATTAGGGCACAACTTAATAGAAAGAAGAATGTGATGGCTCTTAAGGATTCAATCGCCGATGCAATTCGACCTGCCGTAGAAAACGCGGGTTTCTTTCTAGAAGATGTCTTTACAAGCAATCCTGGTAATCACCGCATCGTTACCTGCATGATCGATGGAGTTGCCCCACTTAGCCTTGATGAAGTAACAGTTGTTAGCCGTGAAATCTCTGCAATTCTTGATGAGTCACCATTACTGACTGAGGCCTTTACTTTGGAAGTTACTTCGCCTGGAATTGAGCGTCCTCTCACATTGCCTCGTCATTGGACGAAGAATCTGACCAGAATTGTGAAAGTTACTCTAAACGATGACAGTGAAGTGTCAGGACGCCTCACTGAGTTTGATGAAGTAAGAGCAATATTGATAGAAAACATCAAAGGTCGCATGAAGACTCATGAAGTTGCCTTTGCAGATATCAAGCGAGCAAACGTTGAGATCGAATTCAATCGTAAGGATGAGATCTAATGCATGTAGAGATGTCGGCATTAGCTGCCCTTACAACAGAAAAAGACATTCACCTTGAAGAGCTGATTTATGCAATCGAGGTTGCAGTTCTTGGTGCATACAACCAAACAGAAACTGCCAAGCGCCATGCTAGAGCTCATTTGGATCGCGAGACTGGTGAAATTTCTATTCTTGTTCCAATTTTTGGTGAAGACGGAACTCGCATTAGCGAAGAGGTTGATTCACCTGATGGATTTTCACGTATGGCAACATCGACAGCTCGCCAAATTATTAAGTTAAAAATGCGTGAGACTAATGATGCAGAGATTGTTGGAGAGTTCACAGCATCAGTGGGAGATGTTATTTCAGGCGTTGTGCAACAGGGTCGCGATCCCAAGATGATTAACGTCAATCTTGGTCGCGTTGAAGGACGTATCCCGCCACAGGAACAAGTGCCCGGTGAGGTCTATAACCACGGTGATCGCATTAAGTGTTTCGTTGTTGAAGTGAAGCAAGGGTTAAAGGGACCCGAAATTATGTTGTCCCGTTCTCACCCAGCACTTGTGAAACAGCTATTTGCCTTTGAAGTTCCAGAAATTAATGATCGCATCGTTGAAATCATGGCCGTTGCGCGCGAAGCAGGACACAGAACAAAGCTTGCCGTTAAAACTCATCGCGCCGGTGTTAGCCCAAAAGGATCGTTGATTGGTCCTATGGGATCTCGTGCACGAGCCGTGATGGATGAGCTACACGGAGAAAAGATTGACATTGTTGATTGGTCTGAAGATCCAGCAGAGTTTGTTGCAGCTGCACTTGCTCCTGCAAAGGTCAGTTCAGTTGAAATCACCGATCTAGCATCGCGCAGCGCAAAGGTGATTGTTCCGGATTACCAGCTCTCATTGGCCATCGGTAAAGATGGACAGAACGCCCGCCTTGCTGCACGTTTGACTGGCTGGCGTATAGATATTCATCCCGACACAGTTGTTCCCGCTGCCACAGACGCAGCATTATGAGAAGAGGGCTCTAGTTGGATACCATGAGCCAGTTGGATTCACATTTTCCGGTACGTAGCTGTATTGGCTGCCGAAAGAAGGCGAACCCAGCGGCATTAATTCGAGTGGTTTTGATCGATGGAAAATTGATTCCAGATATCAAAGGCGGTGCTCCAGGTCGGGGCGCTTGGCTTCACAAGAAATGTGCAGAAGGTGCGATAAGTCGAGGCGCTTTTCGTTTTGCTTTCAAGCAAGATGAGGCGATCGATGTATCGGAACTTCTGAAGTTTCTTGAAAGTTAGTTCGGATGCATGAATTACTAATGAAAATGACATACAACGAATGGATATGAAAGTTATGAAACTCAAATGAGCTCGTTAGAACTATGAGGTCGTTCAACTAAGGCTTGCATTTGAGAAAATGCGGGCCAAGACAGGAGAAATGTGTCAAAGGTCCGCGTACATGAGTTGGCAAAACAACTCGGTATGGAGAGCAAGGTTGTCCTTGCAAAACTCCAAGAAATGGGCGAGTTTGTTCGCTCCGCATCATCAACAGTAGAAGCGCCGGTTGTGCGCAAGTTGATCGAAATGTATCCCGATGCAAAACCGGTCGAGGAGAAAAAGCCTGTCAAAAAGGCTGCTGCAAAGAAAGCTGCAGCAAAGCCAAAGGGTGAAGTCAGCGCTGAACAAGCAGCTGAACTTGCAGCTGAACTTGGCGTAGACATTGAAGCGCTCAAGCTTGAACAAGCAAAGGCGATTGCTAATAAAGAGGAAGCTGCAAAGCATGAAGCAGCAGACCGTGCCGCAGACAATGCAACTGAAGGTGGCGTACCTGCAACACCAACAGCACCTGCCGCCGCGTCCAGGTAACAATCCATTTTCAACAGGTGGTGCGGTTCCGCGTCCACCTCGTCCAGGAAACAATCCATTTTCAACAGGTGGTGCGGTTCCGCGTCCACCACAACGTCCACAAGGAACTGGAGCACCTCGTCCAGGAATGGCCGGATCTCGTCCAGGTTCTGTTCGTCCAGGATTTGCAGCACGTCCAGGTGGTGCACGACCTGCAACAGGTGGACCATCAACAGGTTCAGGTTTTCCACCACGCACTGGTGGCGCACCATCATCATCTCCATATAAATCAAATACACCAGGTACTGGCGGCGCACCTCCTGGTGGTCCGCAACGTCCAAGTGGCGGTCGTCCACCACAACGCGGTGGCGCAGGTGGAGCATTCGGTAAGAATGCAAGTAAGAAATCTGGTCGTAAACAAAAGTCACGTAAGGCATTACGCGATGAGTTTGACAATATGCAGGCACCACAACTTGGTGGCGCAGTTGTTCCTCACGGTGATGGCAAGACGCCTATTCGTATGCGTCGCGGAGCTTCATTGGCAGATTTCGCAGACAAGATTGGTGCAGATCCAGCAGCGTTAGTTGCAGCACTATTCCACCTTGGTGAAATGGTTACGGCAACACAATCTGTCGATGCTGACACTTTTGAAATTCTTGGTGTTCAACTCGGATATAACATTGAAATTGTTAGCCCTGAAGATGAAGACCGTGAATTACTACAAGACTTCGACATCGACTTAGCTGGCGAACTAGATGATCTTGATCCAGACACATTGGTTGCACGTCCGCCAGTTGTAACTGTTATGGGTCACGTTGATCACGGTAAGACTTCTCTTCTAGATGCGATTCGTAAATCTGAAGTTATGAAGGGTGAAGCAGGCGGTATTACCCAGCACATTGGTGCATACCAAATTCATCATGATCATGATGGCACTAACCGTGCGATTACCTTTATCGATACACCAGGTCACGAGGCGTTTACCGCTATGCGTGCACGTGGTGCGAAGGTAACTGATATCGCTGTACTTGTAGTTGCCGCAGATGATGGAATCATGCCTCAGACAATTGAAGCTCTAAATCACGCACAAGCCGCAGATGTTCCTATTGTGGTTGCTGTTAACAAGGTTGATAAAGAGGGTGCAAACCCAGACAAGGTTCGCCAACAGCTAACCGAGTACAACTTGATCGCAGAGGAGTACGGCGGAGACACAATCTTCGTAGACGTTTCTGCAAAGGCTGGTATCGGTATTGATCAGTTGATCGAATCAATTTTGCTGACAGCAGATGCTGCTATTGATCTTCGCGCTGTTGCTAATGATGATGCTCGTGGTGTTGCTATTGAAGCTCACCTTGATCGTGGTCGAGGTCCAGTTGCAACTGTTCTAGTACAACGTGGAACACTCAAGATTGGTGATGCAATCGTTGCCGGTAGTGCATTTGGTCGTGTTCGTGCGATGTTGGATGAGAACGGCGACAACGTTGCTGTTGCTGGTCCTTCACGTCCAGTTCAGGTACTTGGATTCACATCTGTTCCAAGTGCTGGCGATACCTTCCTAGTTGCTGATGAAGACCGAACTGCGCGCCAGATTGCTGAAAAGCGTCAAGCAGCAGAACGTAACGCACAGCTTGCTAAGGCTCGCAAGAAGGTTTCACTGGAAGACTTCATGGAGCAGTCCAAGATTTCAACACTTAACCTCATTCTTAAGGGTGACGTTTCTGGTTCTGTTGAAGCACTAGAAGATGCATTGATGCAGTTGGATGTTGGCGCAGAAGTAGATCTTCGCGTTATTCACCGCGGTGTTGGTGCAATCACTAAGAGCGATATCACCTTGGCATCTGCCTCAACTGCAGTTGTGATCGGCTTTAACGTTAAGCCAGAGCCACAAACTGCAATTTATGCTGATCAAGAAGGCGTTGAAGTTCGTTTCTACTCAGTTATCTATAACGCAATTGAAGAGATTGAGCTTTCCCTTAAGGGCATGCTCAAGCCTGAATATGAAGAATCGATCATCGGTAGCGCCGAAGTTCGTGAAATCTTCAAATCTTCAAAGGCTGGAAACATTGCTGGTTCTGTTGTTAAGGATGGAGTCATCCGACGTAATGCAAAGGCACGTATTTTGCGTAACGGAACAGTCTTGGTTGATAACCTCACAATTGATTCGCTCAAGCGATTCAAGGATGATGCCACCGAAGTCCGCGAAGGATTTGAGTGCGGTATTGGCCTTGGCAACATGAAGGAGATCGCACAAGGCGACATCGTTCAGTGCTTTGAGATGGTTGAGAAAAAGCGAGCATAAGAAATGGGTCAATCACATCGCACACTGAAGGTCGCCGACCGCATCAAGGTAGTAGTTGCAAACCTGCTTGAGACAAAGATTAAAGATCCGCGTCTTGGTTTTGTAACTGTTACCGATGCACGTGTTACTGGCGATCTTCAGCAAGCTTCTGTGTTCTATACAGTCCTTGGTGGACTAGATGAGCGTGCAGCAACTGCTGCAGCACTAGATAGCGCTAAGGGTGCAATTCGTTCTGCACTTGGTCGCGAACTGGGCCTTCGTATTACACCGAGCATTGAATTCTTTGAAGATGGTTTGCCGGAGAGTGCTCTTGCTCTTGATTCTTTGCTTGCAAAGGTTCACGAGCAGGACGCGCAGGTTGCAGAGCTTCGCAAGAATGCAAGTTATGCCGGGGGAGAAGATCCTTACAAAGCTCCACGTGTAATCGAAGAAGAGTAGCGACGCACATAGTGCACGAGCACGGATTTCTGGTTGTAGATAAAGAGCCAGGCATGACAAGCCATGACGTGGTTGCAATTGCACGCAAGGCTCTAGGTACACGCAAAGTCGGGCACGCAGGAACTCTGGATCCGATGGCTACGGGCATCCTAGTTTTGGGATTTAACAACGGAACTCGTCTCTTGCAATACATAACAGATGGCAACAAGAGCTATCAAGCAACAGTTGTTTTGGGAGCTGCAACGGTTACTGATGATGTTGAAGGCGAAGTAATAAGCACGGCAGATACATCTGCAATTACAGATGCTCAGATTCATGAAGAGTTTTTACAGATGCGCGGCACAATCATGCAACGACCAAGCTCTGTCTCTGCTGTAAAAATCGATGGCGAACGTGCTTATGATCGAGTTCAGATCAGGTGAAGAAGTTGTTTTGCCGTCTCGTGAAGTTACCATTTCGCAGTTAGATGTTCTTGCAATCCGTAGGCTTGAAAAAGGTATTGAAATCGATATCGAAGTTACATGCTCTGCTGGAACATTTATCCGTGCCATCGCTCGTGATTGCGGTGATGCATTAGGCGTTGGGGGACACCTCAACTTGCTGCGTCGTTCACGTGTTGCGGGCTTTGGTTTTGATAGAGCTGTCACCTTGGCCCAGTTAAAGAGTGGTGAGTTTTCAACCTTAGATTTAGCAGATGTAGCACGAGCAACATTTGCTGTCCGCGAGATTGCAATGGATGAAAAGCTCGAACTCTCATTTGGACGCACATTGACTGCAAATCCAGATAATCAAATTTATGCAGGAATTTCTGCAACTAACCAGTTAATCGCTCTGCTACAGAATCTCGATGGCAGGGCTAAACCGATCGCTGTATTCGCGGCGGCGCAGTAACTCTGAGACAATGGGCTTATGAGCATCGTCGTTATTGGTAACTTTGATGGAGTCCATAAAGGACACCAACAAGTACTCAACCGTGCCAAAGAAATAGCCGGGGATGAAAAGATTATTGCGCTGACCTTTGATCCACACCCAGTATCTATTTTTGCACCAGAGAGAGCACCAACTTTACTGACCATCTTGAGCGACAAGATTGAACTACTTAAGATTCATAACGCCGACCAGGTGGCGGTTATTAAGTTCACTAAAGAGTTTGCTGCCATGGAACCTGAGGAGTTTGTTAATAAGGTGTTAGTAGAACAATTAAAGGCGACCACAGTTATTGTTGGTCAGAACTTTACATATGGTTTTAAGGCTGCAGGTAATGTCGCAACTCTGGCCCAACACCCTGAATTCAAAACTATTGTTTTGGATCTTCAGTCAAATGCAGAAGAGGCAATTTCTTCAACTCGTATTCGCTCAGCAATAGTTAATGGCGACGTTGAAAGTGCCAGAGAGATGTTGACCCGCCCGCACCGCTTAGATGGCATTGTTGTTCATGGCGAAAAACGCGGTCGTGAAATTGGATATCCAACTGCAAATCTTGGAAACATAGATGGCCAAACAATTCCAGCAGATGGTGTGTATGCAGGATGGTTAACAGTTGGAATTGATCGCTGGCCGGCTGCAATTTCAATTGGAACTAATCCAACATTTGAAGGAGTTCGAGGTCGACAGGTTGAGGCATATGCACTTGATCAAGTGGGCCTTGATCTCTATACAAAGCCTGCAACGATCGAATTTGGCTGGAGACTGCGAGAGACTTTGAAATTTGATGGTCTTGAGCCATTACTTCAGCAAATGGCAAAGGATTGCGCCGAGGCCCGGAGATTAACCGAGCTATAAGCGGGCAATTCCACCCGATTTCACCTATTCATAGGCTCGCTGGTAGCCTAGCCCTTCAGTCGAGATAGCGAATCTTTCGTGAATCAAACCGAAAGAGCCTCGTGCTCAGTAAACAAGGAGAACAAGAAATGGCACTAACACCAGAACTAACGAAACAAATCATTGCTCAGTACGGTTCTACTCCTACTGACACAGGATCACCTGAAGCTCAGGTCGCTCTTCTTTCAAAGCGTATTGAACAAATCACAGATCACTTGAAGACTAACCCACATGATCACCACAACCGTCGTGGTCTTTTGTTGCTAGTTGGACGTCGTCGCCGCATTCTTCAGTACCTAGCAAAGACAGACATCAATCGTTACCGTGCAATTATCGAGAAGCTCGGTATTCGCCGCTAATTAAGTAAACACAATCTGCCGTAGAGCAATGGTCCTCGGTAGTGGTTTCCGCGCTAGAGATTCAAAGCGCGTGAACTTCGATCGAAGATTCATTCTCTTGGCAGATAACAAAGCACGATAATTTTGTCGCGCTTTTCAATCTACAAAGAGGAGGACCCATGGAGGGTCAAGAGGTTCAGTCAGCCGTTGCAATTATTGATAACGGAAAATTCGGAAAACGAGAAATTCGTTTTGAAACAGGACGCCTAGCGCGCCAAGCAGCAGGAGCTGCAGCAGTTTACCTAGATGATCAAACAATGATCTTCTCAGCAACAACTGCATCAAAAACACCAAAGGATCAATTTGATTTCTTTCCTTTAACAGTCGATGTTGAAGAGAAGATGTATGCAGTTGGTCGTATTCCAGGATCATTCTTCCGTCGTGAAGGTCGTCCATCAGAGGATGCGATTCTTACTTGCCGTTTGATCGACCGTCCATTGCGTCCATCATTTGTTAAGGGACTTCGTAACGAAGTTCAGATCGTTGTGACAGTAATGGCACTAGATCCAGATCATATGTATGACGTTATTGCGATTAATGCTGCATCGATTTCAACACAACTTGCAGGTCTTCCATTCTCTGGTCCAATCGGTGGCGTTCGCGTTGCTTTGATTGATGGTCAGTGGGTTGCATTCCCTAACCACTCACAGGTTACTAACGCTGTCTTTGACATGGTTGTTGCAGGTCGCATTAGTGATGATGGTGATGTTGCAATCATGATGGTTGAAGCAGAAGCTACTTCTCGCACAATTGAATTAATCAAGGGTGGCGCACCAACTCCTAATGAAGAAGTTGTTGCACAAGGCCTAGATGCTGCAAAGCCGTTCATCAAGATTCTCTGTGAGGCTCAAGCAAAGCTTGCAAAGGTTGCCGCAAAGCCAACTGCAGATTTCCCAGTCTTCTTGGATTACCAGGATGATGTATTTGCAGCTGTTGAAAAGGCCGCTAGTGCAGATCTTGCAAAGGCGCTAACAATTGTTGGCAAGCAAGAGCGCGAGACAAAGATTGATGAGATCAGTGCAGCAACAAAGGAATCTGTAAGCGCCAAGTTTGAAGGTCGCGAGAAGGAAGTTCCTGCAGCATTCCGTTCATTGACAAAGAAGCTAGTACGTCAGCGCGTATTGCGCGACAAGATTCGTATTGATGGTCGCGGACTCCGCGATATCCGTGCGCTCTCTGCTGAGGTAGAAGTTATTCCTCGCGTACACGGCTCAGCAATCTTCGAGCGTGGAGAGACACAGATTCTTGGAATCACAACTCTTAACATGCTAAAGATGGAGCAACAGCTAGATACGTTGAACCCTGAAAATCACAAGCGTTACATGCACAACTACAACTTCCCACCATATTCAACTGGTGAAACAGGTCGTGTTGGTACACCAAAGCGTCGCGAAATCGGCCACGGTGCACTTGCTGAGCGTGCATTGATTCCAGTACTTCCATCACGTGAAGAGTTCCCTTACGCAATCCGTCAGGTTTCTGAAGCACTTGGTTCAAATGGTTCAACATCTATGGGTTCAGTATGTGCATCAACACTTGCACTGTTTAACGCAGGTGTTCCACTACGCGCACCAGTTGCAGGTATTGCAATGGGTCTAATTTCAGATGATGTCGATGGCAAGGTTGAATACGTTGCTTTGACAGATATCTTGGGCGCAGAAGATGCATTCGGAGATATGGACTTTAAGGTTGCGGGAACAAAGGACTTTGTTACAGCGTTGCAGCTAGATACAAAGCTTGATGGAATTCCAGCATCTGTTCTTGCAGGAGCGCTATTGCAGGCAAAGGAAGCGCGTCTTGCGATTCTAGATGTCATGAATGAAGCAATTGACGCACCTGATGAGATGAGCCCATTTGCTCCTCGCATTATTTCTGTGAAGATTCCAGTTGATCAGATCGGTGCAGTAATCGGGCCTAAGGGCAAGATTATTAACCAGATCCAAGAAGAAACTGGCGCAGATATCTCAATTGAAGATGATGGAACCATCTACATCGGTGCAACCGATGGACCTTCGGCTGAAGCTGCTCGCGCACAGATCAATGCAATTGCAAACCCACAGATGCCAGAGGTTGGCGAGCGATACTTAGGTACCGTTGTGAAGCTTGCTGCATTCGGTGCATTCATTTCATTGATGCCAGGTAAAGATGGCTTGCTCCACGTATCTCAGATTCGCAAGATGCATGGTGGAAAGCGCATTGAAAACCTTGAAGAGGTTATGAAGGTTGGCGACAAGATCCAGGTTGAAATCGGCGAGATCGATCCAAAGGGCAAGTTGTCTTTGGTTCCTGTACTTGAAGATGGAACAACTGGTTCAGCTGAATAAATGAGCGTTCGTCGTTCAGTTTTACCTAGCGGTCTGCGTATCGTTACTGAAGAAGTTCCTTCGGTACGCAGCGCCGCGATCGGTATCTGGGTAAATGTTGGATCTCGTGATGAAACCCCGGCTGTTTCTGGGGCTTCTCACTTTCTAGAGCATTTACTCTTCAAAGGAACAAAAAGACGAAATGCCTTAGAAATTTCTTCATCAATTGAATCAGTTGGTGGCGAAATGAACGCCTTCACCAGTAAGGAATACACCTGCTTCTATGCGCGTGTTATTGATACAGATTTGCCGATGGCAATTGATGTTGTTTCAGATTTGATCACTTCATCGATTGTTACAGCTTTAGATGTTGATGCTGAACGCAAGGTAGTTTTGGAAGAAATTGCCATGCGCGATGATGATCCCAGTGATTTGGTGCATGACTTATATGCCGAGACCTATTATGGAGACACCCCGCTAGGTCGTCCAATTCTTGGAACGATAGATTCAATCAAATCGATGTCTAGAAATTCTGTCTTTAATTACTACAAGAAGCGCTACTTGCCACAGGATTTAGTTGTTGCTGTTGCAGGAAACATTAAGCACAAAAAAGTTGTCGCGATGGTTGAGGCCGCACTTTCTAAGGATGGCTTCCTGGATGTGACTGGTGCACCAGTGATTCGCCCAAGTACACCTGTTAAAAAAAGTGCGCAGCAATCAGTTGGTTTGATAACACGTCCTACAGAGCAAGCTCATATGTTCTATGGCATGGAAGGCGTTGCACGTCACGATGATCGACGCTTTGCAATGGGAATCTTGGCATCAGCACTCGGTGGCGGAATGTCATCGCGTTTATTTCAAGAAATTCGTGAAAAGCGAGGACTTGCATACTCGGTGTATGCATACGCACAGCAGTTTGCAGGTAGTGGCCAAATAGGATTTTATGCAGGATGCAATCCAGCAAAGGCGATTGAAGTTGTTGAAATCATTCGCGAGGTGTTGGCAGATGTTGCCGATCATGGAATGTCTCATGATGAAATCGAACGGGCTAAGGGCGCAGTTCGAGGTTCACTGGTTTTGAGCCAGGAAGATTCAGGCTCTCGCATGAGCCGCATCGGTAAAAATGAGATCGTCTATGGCCACGTGATGGGCTTTGACGATATTTTGAAGGCTGTTTCAGCGGTGAACGCCCAGGACATTAAGGAAATTGCTAGCGCGTTCTTAACAAAAACGCCTACCCTTGCCGTTGTGGGTCCATTCAAATCAGAGTCTAAGTTTGAGAAGGTGTTGAGCAAATGATCAATGTTGCGGTTTTAGGTGCGCGCGGTCGAATGGGATCTGAGGTTGTTAAGGCTGTTGAAGCAGCTGATGGTTTGGCGCTGGTTGCAGCACTTGATTTAGGAGATTCACTTGACCAATTAAAAGGGTCTGCAGCACAAGTAGTAGTTGATTTCACTACTCCAGATAGTGTGATGAAGAACCTAGAATTTTTGATCAACAATGGAATCCATGTTGTTGTTGGCACAACAGGATTTGACGATGCAAAGCTTGCAACTGTTAAAGGTTGGCTCGCTGCAAATCCAACTGTGGGAGTGCTAATTGCCCCTAACTTTGCTATCGGCGCGGTATTAATGATGGAGTTTGCCGCAAAGGCAGCTCAAATACTTTGAATCTGCCGAAATTATTGAACTTCATCACCCTGCAAAGGTTGATGCTCCTTCAGGAACAGCAGCGCGCACTGCAGAATTAATGACTGCCGCTCGTAAAGAAGCCGGTCTTGGCGCAATGCCAGATGCCACAACAACATCTTTAGAGGGTGCTCGTGGCTCATTAGTTGGGGATATTCCAGTGCACTCAGTCCGTGCTCGTGGATTAGTTGCACACCAAGAGGTTTTGTTTGGCGGATTAGGGGAGACTTTAACTATTCGTCACGATTCAATTGACCGTGCAGGATTTATGCCAGGCGTTATTCTTGGCGTAAGAAAAATTGTTAATAATCCAGGCCTAATTCATGGCCTAGATAAGTTTATGTAAGGAGCAACACATGTCAAAAGATCAAATCACAATGTATGGCGCAGATTGGTGCGGAGATTGCCGACGTTCAAAGCGCTTATTTGAAGAGCTCAATGTCGAATACACATTAATTGATACAGATTCAGATTTAACTGCCGCTGACAAGGTCATCGAAATTAATGGTGGAGCAAAGTCAATTCCAGTGATTGTTTTCTCTGACGGTACTCACCTAACAGAGCCATCAGATAATGATCTGAAGGCAAAGCTTGTTGCGTTGGGGATTATCTAAAGCCAGCGATATACGGCAGCAGATGAAACTGCAGCTGAGAGTACAACGACTGGAAATGGCGCTTTGAGAAATAGCGCAATAATTGCTACGGATAAGCCAACTAGGCGTTGGTCAATCATGAGTTGTGACTTTTCGGAAAAAGACTGAACTGCAACCAATGCGCTGAGCAATGCAATTGGAATAAGTGCATTAATGCGCTGAATCTTTGGGTGTGAAAGCCAACGCTCTGGCACAGAATGTCCTGAGTACTTGAGCGCAAATGCGATAACGCTAGTTCCTATCGTAGCGATCCAGAATGCACTCATCGCTTCAGTCCTATAGCTATTGCAATAAATGCAGTTGCAATGATGGGAAGACCTGCAGGCAAAATGGGCGTCATAGCGATTGCAAAGAGCGCACAACTAACAGCCAGAATACGCTCAAACTTTCCTGTTATTCGTGGCCACACTAATCCCAAGAATGCTGCGGGAACGGCTGAATCAAGACCAAATGCTCGGATATCGCCCATTGCTTGAGCACCTAGTGCGCCAGCAAGGGTGAAGAGGTTCCAAAATACAAAGACTCCGATGCCCGTGTACCAAAAACCTTTGCGCATGGCATCATCACCGCGAGCTTCTTGGCCAAGTGCAACAGCGGTTGATTCATCAATAGTTACTTGTGCGGCAACGATTCGCTTTAATCCAGAAACTTTAAGCCGGGGAGCCATGATGACACCATAGAGTGCGTTTCTGACACCGAGTAAAGATGCAGTTGCGATTCCACTTAATGCAGATCCTCCGGCACCTAGAACACCAATGACTGCAAATTGAGATGCACCAGAAAAAGTCAATAAGGAAAGAATGCAGCTTTGCAAAATAGTAAAACCATTGGCCACAGCAGCGGCGCCAAAAGCCACCCCATATGCACCAACGGTCAGTGAAACACTGAGCGAATCACGCAATGTGGTGGAGGAAACCTTGGACACGCGGACATTGTGCCGTATATATCCAAAGGCTGCTAGGGGCTTCTAGATAGGGTGCGACCATGAGTGAAGAAATTATTTACCGCGATGATGTGACCGTTGAATTGGTGAAGGCTAGTGCTAGCGATGCAGATGTTATTTGGGCCGCTCGAGTGTCAACTGCTGGTGAGCAATCAATGGAGGAAATTGGCGAAGATCCAGCGCGTTCTGCAGGTTTGATTAACTACCTTGCACGTGAACGTCACGGTTCTCCATTCGAGCACACATCAATGACCTTTTTTGTCTCTGCACCTATTTTTGTTTTTCGTGAGTTCATGCGCCACCGCATCGCTTCATACAATGAAGAAAGTGGTCGCTACCGCGAACTAAAACCAGTTTTTTACATTCCATCTGCCGAGCGCAAACTGATTCAAATTGGCAAGACTGGTGCATACACATTTGTTGATGGCACTAAAGAACAATTTGATGTGACGGTAGCGGCCATGAAGGATGCCTATGTCATTGCATACGAGAGCTATCAAAAAATGTTGGAAGCCGGCGTTGCCCGTGAAGTTGCACGTGTTGTCTTGCCAGTTGCAACATATTCATCGATGTATGTAACTATGAACGCCCGCGCATTAATGAACTTCTTGTCCTTGCGCACCGCCCGTGAAGGTTCACACTTTCCTAGCTATCCTCAACGTGAAATCGAGATGGTTGCAGAGAAAATGGAAGCAGAATTTGCGAAATTGATGCCACTTACATACGCAGCCTTCGAAAAGTCTGGACGAGTCGCCCCTTAATTCGGGTAGAGTTCACGGCATGACAATCGCACCTCCATTTGGACGGCTTCTGACCGCAATGGTCACGCCCTTCAAAAAAGATGGTGCGATTGATTGGGCAGGTGTTGAGACTCTTGCAGCTCACCTAGTCGCAAATGGCCATGATGGAATCGTGGTTAACGGAACAACAGGTGAAGCCCCAACGACTAAGTCCTCTGAAAAAGAGGAGATCATCCGCGTTGTCAGAAACGCAGTGGGCTCATCGATTAAAGTTTTATCTGGTGCTGGAGATAATGAAACTGAATACTCCATCAATCAAGCAAAGCGAACTGAAAAAGCAGGTGCAGATGGTTTGCTGGTAGTTACTCCTTATTACAATAAACCACCACAGGCTGGAATTGAAGCTCACTTCCGCGCTGTTGCAGATGCAACTGATCTGCCAATGATGATGTATGACATTCCTGGTCGCACTGGTGTTCCAATCGAGCCAGACACAATCGTTCGCCTAGCAGAACACCCTCGGATCGTTGCTCTGAAAGATGCAAAGGGAGATGTTGCATCAACTTCATGGGTTATTAAACGCTGCGGAATTCCTGTTTATTCAGGTGATGACATTCTTAATTTGCCACTTCTTTCAGTTGGCGCAGTTGGATTTGTCTCTGTCTGTGGTCACACAGTCGGAAAAGACCTTCGTGAGTTATTAGATTCTTGGTTTGCAGGAAATACAGTGCGTGCTTTAGAAATCCACCAGAAGTTGTTACCTGTTTACACAGGAACCTTCCGAACTCAAGGTGCGATTCTTACAAAGGCCGCGCTCACATTAATGGGCCTACCTGGTGGCCATACTCGTCTTCCTCTAGTCGATGCTACTGATGCACAGATCGCCCAACTGCGTGAAGATCTACGTGCCGGTGGCGTTGCAGTTAACTAATGAATCATCCGCACCCAAATCTAAGTACTCCGCCAAAGTTAGTCGATGGCGGTTTGCGCATAGTCGCACTTGGTGGCCTGACTGAAATCGGCCGCAATATGACAGTATTTGAGTATAAATCAAAGCTGTTGATAGTCGACTGCGGTGTGTTATTTCCTGAAGATAATCAGCCAGGCATTGATTTAATTCTTCCTGATTTTTCTTACATCAGAGATCGTTTAGATGATGTTATAGGTATCTTTTTAACGCATGGTCATGAAGACCATATCGGGGCAGTCCCTTACCTATTGCGCGAGCGTGGCGATATTGCAATTTACGGTTCTGCTTTGACCCTGGCACTCATAACAGCAAAGTTAAAAGAACATCGCATTACTCCACTGACACGTGAAGTGAAAGAAGGTGGCACTGAAGACATTGGTCCTTTCACCTTGGAGTTTGTGGCAGTGAACCACTCAATCCCAGATGCATTGGCCGTTGTCATCAATACCGAAGCAGGCCGAGTGTTAGCAACTGGTGATTTTAAGATGGATCAACTGCCATTAGATGGCAGGATTACAGATTTGCGAACATTCGCACGGTTAGGTGAGCAAGGCGTTGATCTATTCATGGTTGATTCAACTAACGCCGATGTTCCAGGATTTACTCCGTCAGAGCGCGAAATTATGCCTGCCCTTAATCGAGTAATCTCCTCAACCAAGCGTCGCGTCATCGTTGCATCGTTTTCCTCACATGTTCACCGCGTGCAACAAATTATTGATGTTGCCGCGCAGCATGGACGCAAAGTCGTATTCATTGGTCGTTCCATGGTTCGCAATATGAAGATCGCAGAGGATATGGGATATCTCAATGTTCCGGCTGATTTAGTGATTGATGCAAAAGATCTAGATCAATATGATGACAATGTTGTTTTGATTTGCACAGGTTCACAAGGTGAACCAATGGCTGCGCTCTCTCGCATGGCTAACGGAGATCACCAGATTCGAGTCGGTGAGGGCGACACGGTAATTCTTGCCTCATCACTTATCCCCGGAAATGAAAACTCTGTCTTTCGCATCATTAATGAATTAACGCGATTTGGTGCAAAAGTGGTCCATAAAGCTAATGCAATGGTGCACGTATCAGGCCATGCTGCAGCAGGAGAGCTGCTTTATTGCTACAACATAGTCAAACCTAAGTACGTGTTGCCAATTCATGGAGAATGGCGTCACTTGAAAGCGAATGCTGAACTTGCAATTCAATCAGGAGTTCCAAGGGAAAATACATTTATTATTGATAACGGTGTCGTTATTGACATGGTTAATCATGAAGCTGAAGTTGTTGGTGCAATCCCAGTGGGCTTTGTCTTTGTAGATGGACAGAGCATTGGTGATATCACTGAAAGCTCATTGAAGGATCGACGCATTTTGGGCGAAGAAGGATTCATTTCATGTGTTGTTGTTATCGATTCTCAAAGCGGCAAAATCGTTGCAGGTCCAGATATTCATGCACGAGGTTTTAATGAAGATGCTGCGATGTTTGATGAGGTCAAGCTACGTATTGAAAAAGCCCTTGCAGCAGCAGTGGTTGATGGAATCAATGGAACCCATCAACTATCTCAAATTGTGCGAAAGACAATAGGTGGATGGGTTGGGGGAGAGCATCGACGAAAGCCGATGATTGTCCCTGTCGTTATTGAAGTTTAAAGTGCGGCGCGCCTAGTAGGTTCCAATTTGTTAACCCTTTACGATCGGTCGTGTGGCTAAAAGAAAAAAAGCAAAATCCAAGACGGGTGCTGTAGGCGGAGCACTGGGTCGTGGTGTTGGTGCCACTTGGCGGTTTATTGCAAAGTCATTAGGTAGAAGCGTTCGCTTTATTGCTCGTGGTGCCAGAGACTTAGATCCAGCACATCAACGGGATGGGATCGCATTTCTCATTTTGATTCTCGCCTTGATTGCAACGGCTGGCACATGGTTTCACTCCGACAACCTTGTAGGTCGAGCGGTTTATTCCTTTATATATGGTGGCTTTGGTCGCGTTGGATTTATCGCACCCTTAGTTCTCATTTACTTTGCATTTAGATTATTTCGTGTTCCAGAGGATTCAAAAGCTACGGGACGAATCATTATTGGCACGCTGGCACTTGCGGTTTCATCAACAGGACTCGCACATTTATTTAACGGTTCAGTTGGAACGGGCGCAACTGCAATGCGCGAAGGTGGCGGATGGCTTGGATACGGCATCACACAGCCTTTAGTTGGTCTAATGACTTCGGTACTTGCTTATCCTGTTTTGTTTATCGTATGTATTTTTGGTTTATTGGTAATTACTGCAACCCCTGTCTCTGAAATTCTTTCTCGTATCACCACTTCCAGTAAGTGGTTGTGGTCAAAGCGACCTGAACGAGCAGAGCGCATAGAAGAAGAATTCGAGATTACAGATACTCCAGCTTTTGACACACCAGTCGTGGCAGCGTGGAATGAACCAGATGAAGAGGAAGAAGAGCTAGACGAAGAGAGCTTTGACGAAGAGTTCACCGTCCCAGTTCCGGTTTCTCCGGTTGCCCATGCCAATGAAAATACAGTTGCAGCCAAGCGTCCGGAGCAGTTACTACTAACTGCAGATGTTGTTTACGAACTGCCTGCTGCAGATATTTTGCGAGCAGGTCCTGCTGCCAAGGCCAAGAGCAAAACAAATGAGGTTGTAGTTGCTGCTCTAACTGAGGTCTTTCTACAGTTCGAAATTGACGCTCAAGTTACCGGTTTCATGCGTGGTCCAACTGTTACTAGATATGAAGTTGAACTGGGTAACGCTGTTAAGGTCGAGCGAATTACAGCCCTTGCTAAGAACATTTCTTATGCTGTTGCTAGTAGCGATGTTCGCATCCTCTCGCCAATTCCAGGAAAGTCTGCCGTCGGCATTGAAATCCCAAATGCAGATCGCGAAATTGTGGCATTAGGTGATGTTTTGCGCTCAACTGTCGCTGGCCAGGATCTGCATCCCATGCTTGTTGCTTTGGGTAAGGATGTCGAAGGCAATTTTGTGTGTGCAAACCTAGCCAAGATGCCTCACCTTTTAGTTGCTGGTGCAACAGGTGCGGGTAAATCTTCAATGATTAACGCAATGATTACCTCAATTTTAATGCGTGCTACTCCAGATGATGTGCGTCTTGTGCTTATCGATCCAAAGCGAGTGGAACTAACTGCATATGAAGGTATTCCACATCTAATTACCCCAATTATTACCAATCCTAAGAAGGCTGCAGATGCTTTAACGTGGGTTGTGCGCGAAATGGATCTTCGCTATGAGGACCTTTCTACATTTGGCTACAGACACATTGATGATTTCAATAAGGCTGTTCGTGCTGGAAAAGTTGTTCCTCCACCGGGTAGTGATCGCACAGTTGAGCCTTATCCATATCTACTCGTCATCATTGACGAGCTTGCAGATCTGATGATGGTTGCAGCAAAAGAGGTTGAAGAATCTGTAGTGCGTATTACTCAGTTGGCACGATCTGCGGGTATTCACTTAGTCCTTGCTACACAGCGCCCATCTGTAGATGTTGTAACTGGGTTGATTAAAGCTAACGTTCCATCTCGACTTTCTTTTGCAACAAGCTCACTTGCTGATAGTCGAGTTATTTTGGATACGCCAGGTGCTGAAAAGCTAGTAGGACAAGGTGATGCCTTGTTTATTCCTATGGGATCAAGCCGGGCAATTAGAATTCAAGGGGCATATGTATCAGAGCGCGAAATTGAAGCGGTCACAACGCACGTTAAAAAGCAGTTAAAACCTCGATATCGCGATGATGTGACTGCACCTGTTAACCAAATGAAAATGGTTGATAAGGAAATCGGCGATGATTTAGACATTTTGTGCCAAGCAGTTGAACTAGTTGTTGGCACGCAATTTGGCTCCACGTCTATGTTGCAAAGAAAGTTGCGAGTAGGTTTTGCAAAAGCTGGACGCTTGATGGATCTAATGGAATCCCGAGGCATCGTTGGACCATCGGAAGGTTCAAAGGCACGCACTGTTTTGGTGAAGCCTGACGAACTAGATTCGGTGCTGGCAACCCTTCGTGATTATTAATAGACGGTGAATAATTAGGGAGGTGACCCTCTTTCACCCCTAATTCTCACGCCTGCATCTATTCACCCCTGACCGTTCTACTTTAGACTTAGGGTTCACCCCATAGCCAGTTTGAGGATTAGTTCATGTCTCTTGGATCAATGATGACTCAAGCACGTAAGAGTGCTGGGTTGAGCATTGACGATCTCTCGGCTTCCACAAATATTCGAAGTTCACTATTGCGAGAGATGGAATCGGATTCGTTTCATAATTGCGGTGGCGAAACTTATGCGCGTGGGCACATTCGTAATATTGCTACAAAACTAGGTGTTGATCCACTGATTTTTATTGCCGCTTTTGAAGAAGAACAAATGCGGGTGGATCGCTCGATAAGAGATTTACTCGTTGAAAATAGTGTTATGCGATTACCAGAACAGGCCCGCAAGGTCTCCTGGAAGGTATTAGCAACAATTTCAGTTGCATCATTATTTGTCGTGGGACTTGCGCAGATTATTATTTCAAACACAGCTTCTGTCGATATTCCTACACCGATTGCTTCAACTACTGCAACGGAAAGTGCACCTGCATCACCTGAAGCAACAGAACCTGCTCCGACAGAGGAAGCAACTGTTTCAACGGGTGCTGGAGTAGAACTTGTTATCACAGCATCTCGTGCAAAGAGCTGGCTCTTTGTCTCTGATGCAACGGGACGTACTCTCTTTAGTGGGCAAATTGCACGAGGTGGTACTAAAACCTTTACCACCGATGTTTCACTTAATGTAAAAGTGGGCAATGCAGGAGGCGTAGATTTAACTGTCAACGGTAATAAAGTCGATTCAATCGGTGCGGACGGGGAAGTAGTTAGCGTGTCGTACGGAGTAGATTCTTAATAGCCTTAAACAGGGTAAGATTGCGCAAATGAAGCGCACTGTTGCAGTAGTCACTCTTGGATGTGCACGCAACGAAGTAGATTCTGAAGAGTTAGCCGGCCGATTAGCTGCCGATGGTTGGACCCTTGTCGACGATGTTGAATCAGCCGAAGTTGCACTTGTAAACACCTGTGGCTTTATCGAGTCTGCAAAGAAGGATTCTATTGATACATTGCTTGAGGCAAATTCCCTCAAAGGTCATGGGGTTACACGCGCAGTTGTTGCCGTTGGTTGCATGGCTGAGCGTTATGGAAATCTCTTAGCCGAGGAACTGCCTGAAACAGATGCAATTCTAGGTTTTGATGACTACAAAGATATTTCAGCTCGACTGCAATCAATTATCGCCGGTGAATCTCATAAGGCACACGTTCCACGCGATCGTCGTGCATTGCTACCAATTGCTCCAGTTGATCGCGCCGATGCGCGCGAGAGTGAAGAGTTTTCCAGAAAGCGTTTAGGCACTGCGCCGTGGGCGCCACTAAAGATTGCCTCAGGTTGTGATCGACGCTGTTCATTCTGTGCGATTCCGTATTTCCGAGGTTCTTTCATCTCAAGACGCCCGACCGACATCATTAAAGAGGCGCGTTGGTTGGCTGAAAACGGCGTCTCTGAATTGTTCTTGGTCAGCGAAAACACGACGTCTTATGGAAAAGATTTAGGTGATCTACAGCTGATGGAAAAGATCTTGCCGGATATCGCGGCGTTGCCAGGAGTAGAACGAGTACGTCTTTCATATTTACAGCCAGCAGAGATGCGTCCGACATTGATTCAAGCGATGATTGCGACAGATAAGGCTGCTCCGTACTTTGATTTATCATTCCAGCACACAAGTCCAACTGTGCTTCGCAGGATGCGTCGCTTCGGCGATAGTGAGAAGTTTCTACATCTAATCAGCCAAGTCCGAGCAGTGTCACCAGAGGCCGGAATTCGTTCAAACTTTATTGTTGGTTTTCCAGGTGAAACGCAAGAGGACTTTGATGATCTGGCTGACTTCATTACTAAGGCAAAATTAGATGCGATCGGTGTCTTTGGTTATTCTGATGAGGACAACACTGAAGCCTTAGATCATTCAGGCAAGATTGATACAGATGTGATTGCCCAGCGGGTTGAAACGTTATCGGCACTTGCCGATGAGATGGTTTCATTGAGAGCACAAGCGCGAATTGGCGAAAATATAAGAGTTCTTATTGAAGATGAAGAGCTGCAAGAAGGTCGTGCGGCCCACCAGGGACCTGAAGTAGATGGAACCACATCATTTATCGGTACTAACTACACAGTTGGGCAGTATGTTGACGCTGTCGTTATCGATTCGATGGGTGCGGATTTGGTGGCTAAGCCCTTATGAAGCTACCCACATTCATAACTCCCAATTTCATAACTGTTATGCGTTTACTGTTTGTTCCAGTTGGCGCGTACACGCTTTTTAAAAATGGTGGGGATGACCCAACTTGGCAATATATTTCTTGGTGTGTTTTCTTTGTGCTCGGGCTTTCAGATATTCTTGATGGAAAATTGGCCCGTAGCCGGGGAGCGATTACAAAGTTTGGTGAGTTCTTAGATCCGGTTGCCGACAAATTTATGATCGGCACCGCAATGGTTTCATTATCGATTCTAGGAAGAATGCCATGGTGGATCACTTCTGTGATTTTGTTCCGGGAAATTGGAATCACACTGTTTCGTCTCTCTGTCATCAAGCGGGGAGTGATTGCAGCTAATAAGGGTGGCAAGATCAAGGCAACGATGCAGAACTTCGGCGTTGGATTCTATGTTCTGCCCTTGAGCACCAATCTGTACTGGTTCCGCGATGGCTTTATGTATGTTGCAGTGGTACTCACTATCGTCACGGGTGTGTATTATGTAAAATCTACCTTCACGCCTAAAGCGTGATTTAAGAAGGGTTTGGCAGATGACGTTAGCAAACGAGATCCTTGGCTTCTCTGCCGAGATCGTTGAACATCTACGCGAACGCGGAGAAACAATTAGCACTGCTGAGTCACTCACTGCAGGATCTGTAAGTGCAGCAATTGTTATGGTTGCGGGGGCATCTGATGTTTTTGTTGGCGGAATGACGGCTTACCGCGATGAGATTAAGATTTCGCATCTAGATGTTGATCCCGCACTTATCGAAAAGCACACCGTAATTAGCGAAGAGGTGGCAGTTGCGATGGCCAAGGGTGCTATTAAAACTTTTGGAACAACGTGGGCCATCGGCACAACAGGTGTTGCAGGCCCTAACCCCTTGGGCGGTTCTGTGGCAGGTGTGGTGTGGGTAGCGATTGAGGGCCCGGTAAGCCACACGATCGAATTGTCCCTTTCTGGAGATCGTGATTCTGTGCGAAACGCAGCTACATCAAGCGCGATCTCTACCTTTGCGCGTATCCTTAGACATCGCGTTTAAAGATCGACAATTGAAGGGAGTATGACAATGGTTCTAGTTCGTGAAGCTATTGGCCAAACCCTTCGTTCTGCACGCACCGCCCAAGGTCGCACATTGCGCGATGTTGCCCGCGATGCACGAGTCTCACTTGGATATCTCTCCGAGGTCGAGCGCGGACAAAAGGAAGCTTCCTCTGAATTACTTAATGCAATTTGCGTCGCATTGGGACTTTCTCTATCCGGCGTTTTCAGCGATGTATCTGCAGAGCTCAAGAGCCGTGAGGGCGTAACTCTCACTGTTGTCGATGCCGCTTAATAAGTACGCGCCACAAGTAGCAACTCACCGCCGTACACAAAACGCAATCCTTGAGGCTGCAAAACAGTTAATTGCAACTACTGGATTAAAAAAGATGTCCATGATTGAGATTGCCGATGTGTCTGAAGTTTCTCGCGCTACTTTGTATAACCATTACAGAGACAAAGAGAGCGTTATCCGTAGTCTGTGTGAATCAGAGATGCAACGGTTAGTTGAAATTGCTCAGGCTGCTCCAGATGCAACCTCTGCCCTGGAACAGATTTCTATAGAAGTGTCTACTGACAAAGCATTAGCGGCGCTGCGCACGCAAGATCCTGACTCATTGACCATTGCATTAGCAGCTCAAAGTGAGACGTTGTGGAAAGCTTTTTCTATCGCAATGGCTCATTTGTTGGGCAAAGAAAAAAGTGAGCTGGCAACACGATGGTTAATCGGGCAAGCCTTGCATCCAATTACTCCTGCACAATCTCGTGCACAAGCAGAAGCAATTACTTCAATTGCGAATCTCTGATCTGCGCGAACGCATTACCTTGTCATTTGGTGATGCATGGGCTCCTTCATTTTCATCAGATATCGCATTGTCTGAATTAGGTAGCAAAAGTGTGAATGAAGCCCTGGCTGCTGGGCTCGAACCAGATGTCATTTGGAAAGCGGTGTGCAAAGCACATCCAAACGAGACAGAAAAGCACAGGTACTAAAGGTGCCAGTTAGCTCCCATCGCTACATACAAGACCTGAATAATCCCGCACTTGTCCTTGTGCATGGATTGGGTTCTGCCGGAAATATTTGGAAAACTCTGGTTCCGCAGTTGATTGAAAATTTCGCGGTCTATGCCATAGACCTTCCAGGTCATGGTGATGCACCGCTTGGCGACAATGAAGAAATGGATCCACGATCTCTTGCTCAGGCGATAGTTGATTACATGGTCAATGACATGGGTGTTCAAACAATGCATGTGGCAGGAAATTCCCTTGGGGGATGGATCGCATTAGAAATGGCTGCAGTTGCTCCAGATAATGTCTTAAGTGTTACTGCTCTTGCTCCAGCTGGTTTATGGCACGAACAACCACCGCGAAAGTTTCCACCTAGTCTTGATGCAAGAATCCTTGCAAAGATTTCACAGTACTTTATGAAGACTGCCTATCGAATCCCGCTTCTTAAAGCTATTGGTTATAAGAAGATCACTCACTTGTGGCGCGAATTAAGTTTTGAATCCTGTCGTGATTCAGTGATTGCGATGGCCAAATCCAAGGGATATATGCCGATGTGGCATGGTGCCAATGGACGCAGGTTTGAATCTGTAGTGCCTGAAAAAGTAAAGCTCTCAGTTGTTTTTGGAGATGAAGATCTAACGTTGCCAGAAGAGATTGCTCAAGAAAAAAGCGTTGCACCACCTCATTCACGGTGGATTGTTGTCGATAACTGCGCACATGTAATTATGTGGAACTATCCAACATTAACTGTTGAACTGATCAAGAAGACAGCTCTGATAGCGTCATAGAGACGCCTTAGCAATACACCTCTAGTACCCAGGGATTTTTCCTATCTCCTTCAAGCAGTTCACATTCAAATTGCTGCGAAACAATTGCTTCAAGTTCAACTGGATTACTCGGAATTTTTGTTGACTTTAGAATGTGATGAGTTACTTCACCCCGAGTCTTTTTTGACATATGAGTGATTACCTTTTTCTCACCATCGATTTTGGTGAAGACCTTGATCTCAACTGTGATTGCAACGGGGGATTGCCACACTGTTTGGTAAGTTGATGAACGACAATCGATGATTAACTCTGATTCGGCGCTAGTCTAAGTGCCAGCTGCAACTTGGGCAGCCATCTTCTTATTCTTGATCTTTTCTTTGTAAGGCTCGATCAGATCCAAAGGGCGCACAACGCCGTATTTGGCCGAGATGATTGCTAGGCACGATTGGCCGAGTTTCTGCTGGGCTTTAGTCAGGGAGCTCCACCGTAGGGCGGCGTAGAGGACGCCTGTGTAGACCTCGATTGCCGGCCCAGGGAGCTCAGATTTCTTCTCAGAGGGCGGCAGCAGGATTAACACCGGCCCAGTATGACGGGGCGACATGCCTCTAGTTGCTCGCGGCGACACGCCTAATTCCTGTCAGTGCCACCTGTTACCTTTCGAACAGATGTTCGGATAAACTTTCCGTGTACAACCAGAGCGGTTCCAACCTCCGCCTGCAGCTCTTCTCCACACTCGATGTGGGGATTCTGCAGTCCGTCGTTGGGTCTCCGTACCTTCTGGGCCAGACCAAACGAACTGCATATCGCAGGACGTTCTATCGAAAGGAATGTACGTGGCTACTGAAAAAAGTAACAAAGCAAACGATGCAGCACAAGATAAAGCCAACGTTGAACGCCACAAGGCGTTAGACACAGCCCTAGCCCAGATCGAACGTCAATTTGGTAAAGGCGCAGTAATGAAGATGTCAGAGCGACAGAACACAGTCATTGAAGTTATCCCAACTGGTTCAATCGCACTTGATATCGCACTTGGTATTGGTGGACTTCCACGTGGTCGTGTTGTTGAGATTTATGGACCAGAATCTTCAGGTAAGACAACTCTTACATTGCACGCTATTGCAAATGCTCAAAAGGCTGGTGGCATCTGCGCATTTATCGATGCAGAGCACGCATTTGATTCAGAGTATGCAAAGAAGCTTGGTGTTGATATTGATGCACTATTAGTCTCACAGCCAGATACTGGTGAGCAAGCTCTAGAAATCATGGACATGCTTATTCGTTCAGGTGCTCTTGATCTAGTTGTAGTTGACTCAGTTGCAGCACTTGTTCCTCGCGCAGAAATTGAGGGCGAGATGGGTGATTCACATATGGGTCTACAAGCTCGTTTGATGTCTCAAGCACTTCGTAAGATCACAGGAGCGCTGCACCAATCAAAGACAACTGCGATCTTTATTAACCAGCTGCGTGACAAGATCGGTGTCTTCTTTGGTTCACCTGAGACAACTACAGGTGGAAAGGCGCTTAAGTTCTACGCTTCAGTTCGTCTTGATATCCGCCGTATTGAAACACTTAAGGATGGCCAAGAATCAGTTGGTAACCGTACCCGCGTAAAGGTAGTCAAGAACAAGATGGCTCCACCTTTCAAGCAGGCAGAGTTCGACATTATTTACGGCACAGGTATTTCACGCGAAGGCTCACTCATTGACATGGGTGTTGAAATCGGTGTGGTTAAGAAGTCTGGTGCTTGGTACACATACGAGGCAGATCAGCTTGGTCAGGGTAAGGAAAATGCACGTGCCTTCCTACTTGATAACCCAGATCTAGCCAATGAGATTGAAAACAAGATCCGCGAACACTTCGTTCCAGTTGAGGTCGATCCAGCACTCGTTGCTGCCATTGATGAGGCTGCCGCAGAGGTGGATTTCTAAGCTCCAATGCTTGAATATGTAAAGGTTGACCAGGAGGCTGACCCTTACTCAATCGCAAACACCATTGCACTCAATGCTTTGGTTGCTCGCGCAAAGAGTAAGGGTGAGCTTCTGGCTCACTTAAAAAAGCGTGGGGTTGAAGATGATGTTGCCCAGGCAACGATTTTTCGCCTTCAAGAAAACGGCTTGATCAACGATTCAGAGTTTGCAAAGGCGTGGACTCAATCTCGCCACACCTCTAAGAAATTATCTAAGCGAATCATTGCTGGAGAGCTTCGCACTAGGGGAGTAGATCAATCCAGTATCGATGAAGCACTCGATGAGATCGATGATGAGTCTGAGTATCGAACCGCGTTTTCACTGGGAATGAAGAAGTACAACACTATGAGTCGACTTAGAACCTGAGGTTCAGATTCGCAGAATTCAATCCCTGCTACAAAGAAAAGGTTTTTCTTTTCCTACAATTGCTCGTGTTATTCGCGAGCTAGATGTTCAGTCAGACGAGCTGCAGTAGCAACTACAGCAGCAGCATGAATGCGGCCAGGTTGACGTCCCAGACGTTCGATCGGGCCGCTTATGCTTACGGCAGCAATTACTTTGCCGTTAGGTGCGCGCACAGGAGCTGAGACAGATGCAACACCAGCTTCACGCTCTCCAACAGATTGTGCCCACCCGCGACGACGATCAGCAGATAGTTGGGCTGCAGTAAATCTGGCGTTAGTTAAACCACGGTGAATCTTTTCTGACTCTTCCCATGCAAGCAGAATTTGCGCAGCAGATCCAGCATGCATAGTGAGCGCAGCGCCAACGGGTACAGAGTCGCGTAATCCTGATAAGCGTTCTGCCACGGCAACACAGATGCGCAGATCTCCTTGGCGGCGATAGAGCTGAGCACTTTCACCCGTAGCATCGCGCAGAGCGGCCAGAGCAGGGGCAGCAGCGGCTAGTAGACGATCTTCACCGGCTGCAGCACCTAATTCACCTGAACGAGGCCCTAAAACAAATCGTCCCGTTAAATCACGGGCAACTAAACGGTGGAACTCAAGTGCCACAGCTAAGCGGTGGGCGGTGGGGCGGGCGATGCCGGTTGCTGCGACAAGTTCGGCAAGTGAATGCGGGCCGGCTTCTAGTGTGCTTAAAATTGCCACGGCTTTATCTAATACGCCAACTCCGCTATTCTTCTTGTTCATAGAGTGATATTAGCATCTCAGTATCTGATACCACAACTTAGAAATGTAAGGAGCAGTACATCGTGGGTAAAACGCTAGCCGAGAAAATTTGGGCAGAGCATGTTGTTCGTGCGGCAGACGGCGAACCAGATTTGATTTACATCGATCTACATTTAATCCACGAAGTAACAAGCCCACAAGCATTTGATGGTCTGCGCCTTGCAGGACGCCCAGTTCGCCGGCCTGACCTAACGATTGCTACAGAAGATCACAATGTTCCGACCCTCAATATTGATAAGCCAATTGCAGATCCAGTTTCAAAGCTGCAGGTTGACACGTTACGCGCAAACTGTAAAGAGTTTGGACTTCGCATTCATTCACTCGGGGATAAGGATCAAGGCGTTGTTCACGTTGTTGGACCTCAACTTGGTGTTACTCAACCTGGCATGACAATTGTGTGCGGAGATTCGCACACCTCCACACATGGCGCCTTTGGTGCACTTGCTTTTGGTATTGGCACCTCTGAAGTTGAGCATGTTCTAGCAACTCAGACATTGCCTCTTCAACGTCCAAAGACGATGGCGATTAATGTTGAGGGCTCACTCAAGCCAGGTGTGACATCAAAGGACATCATTCTTGCAATCATTGCAAAAATTGGTACAGGTGGTGGCCAGGGATATGTTATCGAATACCGAGGCAGTGCTATCCGCGCCCTGTCAATGGAATCACGCATGACCGTATGCAACATGTCTATTGAAGCGGGAGCTAGAGCTGGTCTTATTGCTCCAGATCAAACAACATTTGATTACATCAAGGGCAAACCTCATGCACCTGAAGATTTTGATGCAGCCGTTGCTTATTGGTCCACACTGTTTACAGATGCAGATGCCAAGTTTGATGTTGAAGTAAATCTCAACGCCAATGAGCTAGAGCCATTTGTTACATGGGGAACCAACCCAGGCCAAGGTTTGCCACTTAATTCAGTGGTTCCAAACCCTGCAGATATTGCAGATACAGAAGCACGTACAGCAGCAGAACGCGCACTTGTCTACATGGGCCTTGAAGCTGGCACACCACTTAAAAACATAGCCATTGACACTGTTTTCTTGGGCTCATGTACTAACGGGCGCATTGAGGATTTGCGCGCAGCTGCAGATGTATTAAAGGGCAAGAAGATTGCCTCATCTTTGCGCATGCTGGTAGTTCCAGGATCTGCGCGAGTTCGCTTAGAAGCAGAAGCAGAAGGTTTAGACAAAGTCTTTCTTGATGCAGGAGCCGAATGGCGAAATGCTGGATGCTCAATGTGTCTTGGCATGAACCCAGATCAGCTGGCAGTAGGAGAGCGTTCTGCCTCAACTTCAAACCGTAACTTTGAAGGTCGCCAAGGTAAGGGCGGGCGCACACACTTGGTAAGTCCACTTGTCGCAGCTGCAACAGCGCTGCGTGGAACACTGTCTTCACCTGCGGATCTGTAAGGAGCCAAGTCAATGGAAAAATTCATCAAGCACACAGGCACCGGAGTTCCACTACGTCGCAGCAATGTTGATACAGATCAAATCATTCCTGCTGTTTACTTAAAGCGCGTAACACGCAGTGGTTTTGAAGATGGTCTATTTGCCGCCTGGCGCAATGATCCTGAGTTTGTTTTAAACAAGGATGCCTTTAAGAATGGCACGGTTCTAATCGCTGGCGCAGACTTTGGAACTGGCTCCTCACGCGAGCACGCAGTGTGGGCACTACAGAACTATGGTTTCAAAGTAGTTATTTCTAGCCGCTTTGCAGACATTTTCCGTGGTAATTCGCTCAAGGGTGGATTGCTCACAATCATTCTTGATCAAGCAGAGGTAGAGGCGATGTGGGCTGCTGTTGAGGCAGACCCAACAACTTCAATCACAGTAGACCTTGAAACCCGCACCGTTAGCTATGGATCAAAGAGTCTGTCATTTGAAATCGATGATTACACCCGTTGGCGCTTGATGGAAGGATTGGATGACATTGGTTTGACCCTAAAACAGACTGATTCCATTGATTCTTTTGAGAAATCTCGCCCTGTATACAAGCCAACTACTCTTCCTATTCGTTCGTAAGTGCCAAAAACAAGCGTAAAACGCAGGTTTTACGTGTGGGTGAGTGAGTGAGTGCTCAACCCTCAATCTCGTATCTAGAGTTTTCTACGCATAAAAAACGTACTTTTAAGCATTTGTGTAAAAAAATAAAAAATGCGACACGCGCAATTCAATAACCACATCACCCCTGATATGCGCGTAAGTTTATGAACACGTTAAGCAGTTGCTTAACATTTACGCGTAAATAAGGGGATTTCAATGAATAAGGCCCAATTCATTGCTGCGTTAGCACCACACTTCAACGACAGCAAGAAGGAAGCAGCTCACGCTGTAGATATCGTTTTTGACACAATCATCCGTAACCTTTCAAAGGGTGAAGATGTAATGATCAACGATTTCGGTAAGTTCAAGAAGGTTGATCGCAAGGCACGTATGGGACGTAACCCATTTACCGGCGAAACAATCAAGATCAAGGCTTCAAAGAAGGCACGCTTCCTACCTGCAAAGGCACTCAAGGAAGTTATTGCTGGAGATCGCAAGCTTGCTCCAGCACCAAAGCCAGAGCCAAAGGTAGTTGCTAAGCCAGTTGCTAAGAAGGCAGCACCAAAGAAGGCAGCTAAGAAGGCAGCACCAAAGAAGGCAGCTAAGAAGGTTGCAAAGAAGTCTCCTGCTAAGAAGAAGCCAGCAGCTAAGAAGGTTGTAAAGAAGGCAAAGAAGAAGTAATTCTCTTGCTTAAAAAGCGGGGCTGGCTAACGCTAGCCCCGTTTTTGCATATACGGCACTATTATTAATGCCATGACGGAGTACAAGATTTCATATGCTCCGCCTAAGGGAACTCCCCTCGGAACTAATTTTGCTTTTAAGCTCGGTACCAAGGTAGTTATTCCACTTCTTAATCTGGTGGGAAAAAAGGTTTGGCGTGGTGGTGAAAATATCCCCAAGAGCGGCAAGGCAATTGTCGCCAGCAACCATGTTTCGTATTTAGATGTTTTGTTTCTTACTCACTTTCTCTATCGCAATGGGCGGGCTCCTCGATACATAGGAAAAGAAGGTGTTTTTAAAGTTCCAGTTATTGGAAAATTTGTTCTAGCAGCTGGCATGGTTCCAGTGGCCCGTGAAAGTAAAGATGCTTCTAAAGCCTTAGATCATGCGCTACGACTATTGGAGATGGGTCACTGCGTTGGTGTTTATCCAGAAGGAACATTAACTAGGGATGCAAACGGATGGCCTATGGTTGCAAAAACAGGTCTTGCTCGACTGGCTATAGCTACACGCACTCCGATCGTTCCGATTGCTCAATGGGGCTCACAGATTGTTATGCCAACGTATGAAAAGAAAATCAAGTTTTTCCCTCGAACTCCAATTCAGGTGCTGGCTGGCAAGCCACTCGACTTATCTCCTTGGTATGGAAAAGAGAATGATCCTGAAGCACTGCGTGAAGCCACAGCTTTTGTGATGCGGGAGCTGACTAATCTCTTGGAAGAACTTCGGGGAGAAAAGCGCCCCGTGGAAATATTTGATCCGCACAATTCAACTTTGCCGCGCACCGGTAACTTCAAGAAGGAGAAGAAGAAGTGAGCAAGGTAGTTGTGCTGGGTGCTGGACAGTGGGGAAGTACCTTGGCTCAAGTTTTGTGCGATGCTGGTAACCATGTGTTGATCTGGGGTCGTAATCAAGATGTTGTCGATGAAATCAATACTGCGCATACCAATTCCAAGTACTTGGGTAAGAATTCGCTTCCCGTTGGACTTAAAGCAACAAATGATCTTAAAGAAGCTTTTGATTACTCCAACATCTATATCTTGGCGGTGCCAGCACAGACTTTGCGTGAGAATCTAAAGAGCTGGAAGCCACTAGTCCAACCAGGTGCCATCTATGTCAGTTCGTTAAAGGGCATAGAAGTAAGCACGATGTCTCGCATGACTGAAATCATTCATGAAGTTATGGAAACTGAAAACATTGCCATTATTACTGGTCCCAACTTGGCTGATGAGTTAATTCTGCGCCAGCCAGCCGGGGCAGTTTCTGCGGCACCAACGATCGCCCTAGCTGAGAAAATCCAGCAACTCTTTGCAACTCCTTATTACCGTGTTTACACATCTGTCGATGTTTTAGGATGTGAGTTAGCTGGTGCAATAAAGAGCGTCATCGCACTTGCAGTTGGAATATCTATCGGATTAGGTTTTGGTGAAAATACCCAGGCAATGTTAATTACGCGTGGCCTTAATGAGGTTGCACGGTTGTGCGCGGCACATAATGCAGATCCGCTCAGTGCTGCGGGTTTGGCCGGCATGGGAGATCTCGTTGCTAGCTGTGGCTCTCCATTGTCTAGAAATCGAACCTTTGGAGAAGTTTTAGGTCGAAGCGGCTCCATGGATGTTGCCAGAACAGAGGTGGCAAAGACTGTTGAAGGTGTTGCATCATCGAGTGCAATTTTGGAAATAGCTCATCGTGTTGGCGTAGAAGTACCGGTGATTGAGGCTGTCGCAGATGTGGTTTCAGGTCAGATCACGCCAACAGAGGCACTGGATCGCTTAATGGAAATAACCACCAAAGCAGAAAACTTTATTCGATGAGCAAACAAATAATTGCAATTATTTGCGGTGGCCCCAGCAGCGAGCATGAGGTTTCATGTGTTTCGGCAGGGGGAGTTCTTAAGGGTTTGGATAGGCAGCGATTTGAGCCATTGTTAATAGGAATTACTAAGTCCGGCGTTTGGGTGGCACTTCCAATTGATTATCAGTTGGAGATTGTGAACAAGCAGATGCCTGTAGTTGAAGATAACGGCAAACACATTGAAGTGAGTGCGTCAGGATTTTTACTAGATGGACAATTGTTAGATATTGATTGCGTTTTCCCTGTGTTGCACGGTGAATTTGGCGAAGATGGAAAGATACAGAACTTACTTGATGAAGCAGAGATGGCTTATGTCGGAAGTGGCGTCAGCGCCTCGGTACAAGCCATGGATAAGGCTGTCGCCAAACTTTTATTCGCATCTAGCGGCATGAAGGTCGCAGACGGTGTTGCTGTTACTGAGCAAGATTGGCAGAGCTCGGCTGATTCTTTGAGTTATCCAGTATTTGTAAAACCAGCAAGTGGGGGATCAAGTCGTGGTACTCATAAAGTAAGGAGTTCTGCCCAATTGAAGCCAGCGATTTATGATGCGTTGCTCTATGACAGCAAAGTCTTGATTGAAACGGCAATTAAGGGACGAGAGATTGAGTGTGCCGTCCTTGAGCGAGATGGCAAAGTTGAAGCTTCTATTGTTGGTGAAATCATTGTGAACCCGAAATTTGAATTCTATGATTTTGAAGCAAAGTATTTAGATGATGCAACAACTGTCAAAATTCCTGCTGATATTCCAGAATTGGACGCCGATGAGATTCGGCGTTTGGCTGTTGCGGCATTTCATGTCTTGGGATGTTCTGGTTTAGCCCGCTGCGATTTTTTCTACACACATGATGGCGAAATAATTATCAATGAAGTTAACACCATGCCTGGCTTTACTGGTACTTCGGTCTATCCAAAATTGTGGCAGGCCTCAGGGGTTCCTTACACAGAGTTGATTTCAGCGCTAATAGATACTGCGCTGTCTTCTTAGCTTAGGTGTGTTACAGGGCAGGTTAATGTGCGAGTAATGCCTGGCACACCTTGAACCTTTGCAAGCACAAGGCGTCCGAAATCTTCCATGCTTGCTGACTCAGCACGCATGATTACATCGTATGGACCAGTGACACCTTCTGACAGTGTGACTCCAGGGATCTTTGCAACTGCATCTGCAACTCCTGTTGCCTTGCCAACTTCAGTTTGAATCAGAATGAAAGCTTGTACTGACATGGGAGGTCCTTTCTGGTCGAGGCTCAAACGCTACCGCAGAACATCCCTTACTCACTAGTCGATTAGGCTAGGTGCTATGAACTTCGATGAGGCGGGCGTTATTTCTGCGTTGACGCGCATATTTGGCGCAACTCATCGTGGGGTCGAAATAGGAATCGGTGATGACGGGGCGGTAGTTGCAACAACTGATCGAACTGTCATCACAACTGACCTGGCTGTTGAAGGAACACATTTTTCAACTAAATGGAGCAGTGCCTTTGATATCGGTCGAAAGATAACGGCTGCAAACCTGGCAGATGTCTATGCCATGGGTGGTTCTCCAAAATACTTGGTGGTGGCTGTAACCCTTACTGGCCATGAAAGCATGGAGTGGATTGAAGAACTTGCAGAAGGCATTGCGCACGAAGCAAGTAGTTGTGGTGCATTTGTTGTGGGTGGGGATTTAGCCAAGGGCCCATGCATAGTTATTTCAATCACCGCGATTGGAGAAGTAGATAATCTAATAACACGATCTGGCGCTCAGGTTGGAGATTCGATTTACATCTCATCTTTGCCTGGATGGTCTGCTGCCGGGCTTTCAATTATTGAAAAAGATCTAGATGATGATTTAGCCGTTCACGCGGTATCTGAGCACAGCGCACCAACAGTTGATTATGTTTCTGCAATTCAATTTTCAAATAATCGCGCACATGCCATGTGTGATGTCAGCGATGGACTAATTATCCAAGCCAATCAGTTGGCTAATGCTTCAGGGGTAGCTTTGAATTTTAATCAAGCATTAATTGCACAGCACCCCGAGTTTGTTACTTTGAAAGAGCTGGCTGATAGTCAGGATGTTGATGTGTGGCAATGGATCTTCGCAGGCGGCGAGGACCATGTCTTTTTAGCCACAGGAAATAACTTGGATGGTTTCTGCGTAGGAACAGTTGTTGAAGGAAATGGCGTTCTTGGAGCAGAAATGAAAAAAGCGCCAGATACCTGGCGCCATTTCAATTAATAAAAATTAACGAGTTACTTTTCCCGCCTTAAGGCATGAAGTACAAACGTTTTGACGCTTTGGTGTTCCACCAACAAGGGTGCGAACGCGCTGAATGTTTGGATTCCAACGACGACGGGTCTTCACCTGTGAGTGAGAGACATTGTTTCCGAAGCTGGGCCCTTTGCCACAGATATCGCATGTTGCTGCCACAGCGGTACTCCTTTTAACTTTTCTATTGATCTCGTTCCAGTGGGAACAGGCCGTAAGGGTACCCCGTATGCGGGGTTCAATGCCAATTCACGCTTGTTGAGGCAATTCCAAGGGATTTAGAGAGAGAATGCCCGTGTGGCACAACTAGAGAACAAGGTTTCAGCGGTCGTTGGTGACCGCACCGCCAAAGTTCTAGAAACCACCTTTGGCATAAAAACCATTGGCGATCTCATGCGCCACTACCCACGTCGATACATGGTCCGTGGTGAGCTCTCAGATATTTCCGCCCTTCACGAAGGCGATGAGACAACAATTCTGGCGCAGGTGTATTCAGCATCTACTAGGCCTATGCGTGGGCGCAAAGGCAGCATGCTCGAAGTTGTAGTCACAGATGGCACAGACAAGTTATCCCTAACATTTTTCAATCAAGCCTGGCGTGAAAAAGAGTTGAAGGTCGGACGACAGGGTTTGTTTGCTGGAAAAGTAGGAGTTTTTAATAATAAGAAACAACTTGCCCATCCAGATTACGAAATGATTCCTGACGGCTCAGATGTTGATAGCGCAGTGGAAGGTTTTGCAGGTAAGTATCTTCCTGTTTATCCCGCTTCTGCCAAAATGCCATCGTGGAAGATTTCACAATGTGCACAACTGGCAATTGGATCACTTGAAGAAATCCAAGATTTCTTACCTGCTTCAATACGCGAAAAACACAATTACCCATCACTTCATCAAGCGCTAGTGCAGTTGCACCAGCCAGCAGATTTAGATCATGCCGAACTTTCTCGGGAACGTTTAACCTTTGATGAAGCCTTTCTTCTTCAGTCTTTGCTGGTGATGCGCAGAATTGAACTAAAGAAGTTGAATTCAACATCTAGAAAACGCATCAGTGGGGGGTTACTAGATGCATTTGATGCAACTCTGCCCTTTGAGTTAACAGCTGGACAGGTTGCAGTATGTAAAGAAATTGAATCAGATCTATCCCAACCTCATCCAATGCATCGCTTGTTACAAGGTGAAGTTGGTTCTGGTAAAACAATTGTTGCACTGCGCGCCATGTTGGCAGTTGTTGATAGCGGGGGACAGGCTGCCCTGCTTGCTCCAACTGAAGTATTAGCTGCCCAGCATCTACGAACTATTCAGAAATTACTGGGCGAATTAGGTCACGGTGGAATGCTGGGCGGTTCTGAAAAGGCCACGCAAGTAACTTTAATTACAGGTTCACAAAGTGCTGCGGCGCGTAAAGAGGCATTAGCGATGGCTGCGCAGGGAAGTGCCGGGATCGTGATCGGCACGCATGCTCTTTTAGGTGAAAAAGTTGAATTTAAGGATTTGGGATTAATTGTTGTCGATGAGCAGCATCGATTTGGTGTTGAACAAAGAGATGCTTTGAAAGAAAAAGCAACCCTGCCTCCACATCTACTTGTCATGACTGCAACGCCAATTCCGCGAACGGTGGCCATGACCGTCTTTGGTGATTTAGATGTTTCTACTTTGCGAGAGTTGCCTTTGGGACGTCAACCGATCACAACCCATGTTGTGCCGGTGAAAGAGAAGCCAAGCTTTTTAGAGAGAGCATGGCAAAGAATTAACGAAGAGGTGGCTCAAGGTCATCAGGCATACATAGTTGCCCCTCGTATTAGCGCTGATTCTGATGCCAACGCTGACATTGACTTCCTGTTCGGGGATGAGTCATCTGAAATCACCTCTGTTGAAGAGTTAGCACCAACCCTGCATGCCGGTCCGCTTAAAGGGCTAAAAATTGCGATCCTGCACGGGCGCCTATCGGCCGATGAAAAAGACACAACGATGCAGGCTTTTACTAAGGGCGATATTGATGTTTTGGTTTCAACAACTGTAATTGAAGTAGGCGTTGATGTGCCCAATGCAACGATCATGGTGATTATGGACGCCGATCGTTTTGGTGTTTCACAACTACACCAGTTGCGTGGTCGTGTTGGTCGCGGAACATCACCTGGACTGTGCCTTTTGGTAACTCAGTGTGAAGAAGAATCACCGGCCCGTGAAAGATTAAATGCCGTTGCTGGCACTTTGGATGGTTTCGAGTTATCCCGAATAGATCTTGAGCAACGACGTGAAGGAGATGTGCTTGGTGCTAGTCAATCAGGCACACAATCTCATTTGCGATTGCTCCGTGTTTTGCGAGATGAAGCGTTGATCGAGCAGGCCCGTGATGATGCAGAATCACTGATTGCAACTGATAATGATTTATCAGACTATCCTGCGCTCAGGGCTGAACTTGCCCAGCTACAACGCGATCAAGCCGTTGACTATTTGGATAAGGGTTAATCAATTGAGAATCATTGCCGGTGTTGCAAAGGGTCGAATACTTGGCGCGGTTGCAGGTGCAACTAGACCAACCTCTGATCGAGCTCGTGAGGGTTTGTTCTCTTCATTGGCATCTGAGTTTGGAACCTTCGAAGGATTGCATGTTCTAGATTTATTTGGTGGATCTGGCGCAATCGGATTGGAATCTTTGTCTCGTGGGGCAACATCTGTTCATATTGTTGAAAAAGATGATGAAGCACAAAAAACGATTGAAACAAACTTTGAGATAGTAAAGAAGTCTAATCCAGCAGGAAATTTTCATTTATATGGAATGAGTGCTGAGCGATTCTTGAAAGATGCACCAAAGGATAAATATCATCTTGTTTATATTGATCCACCATATGATTTTTCTAATCAAGCTGTTGAAGATGTTTTGAGCGCTTTACATGATTATGAATTTTTAAGCAGTGATGCATTTATTGCAGTTGAGCGAACGACGCGTGGCGCGCAATTTATATGGCCAGATGCATTTGTGCCCGCACGTGAGCGAAAATATGGGCAAGCGACCATTTATTACGCTAATTACCAGCCCTAAGAATGGATAACTGGGCTCAGTATTGCTAGCGTTTGGCACATGAAGCGCGCGGTATGCCCAGGATCCTTCGATCCAATTACTTATGGGCACTTAGACATCATTGAGCGTGCGGCCCAACAGTTCGATCACGTAGTTGTGGCTGTTCTGGAAAATCGCACCAAATCAAGTCTTTTCACCGTGGCTGAACGCATTGGAATGATTACTGAGGTAACTAAGAAGTTCCCTAACGTTTCAGTTGATTCCTGGAGCGGACTTTTGGTTGAGTATTGCAAGAGCAATTCAATTCAAGCGATCGTTAAGGGCTTGAGAGCGGTTACCGACTTTGATTACGAATTGCAGATGGCTCAGGTCAATCTGCAGGGCTCAGGAGTTGAAACTATGTTCATGGCCACATCGCCTACGCATTCATTCTTGTCATCATCTCTTGTTAAAGAGCTTGCCCATTACAACGGGGATGTTTCAACAATGGTTCCACCATCAATTAATGAAGCACTTAAAGCACGAGTAGCGGGGAAGTAGACCATGGATTCAGTAGAGAAATTAACGTCAGCGATTACATTAGTTGAAGAAGCTCGTGGTGTTCCACTATCTGCAAGCTGTGTGGTGCACCGTGCTGAGATGCTTGAAATTCTAGATGATGCCCGAGAGGCACTTCCAACAGATTTCGAAACTGCACGAAAAATTATTGAAACTCGAGACGCGATCATCGAAGAAGCTCGAGTCAGCGCCGAGCAATTAATCACTATTGCGCGCGAAGATGTGTCACAAATGGTTGAGCAAACTTCAATTGTTCAAATCGCTCGAGATGAAGCCCGCAAAATATTAGATGATGCCCGGGAAACTGCTGAGTTAGAAAAGCAAGAAGTTGAAGAGTACATCGATGGTCGTCTTGCCACTCTTGAGGTAATCCTTAACAAAACAATGGATGCGGTCTCTCGTGGACGTGATCGACTAGCTGGCGCTAATGACAAGGATGTCTTGTCACAACTAGCTGACGAGTAATGTCTGATGAGTAAAACTCCAGACTCTTTCAAGCTCAACACTTACGAGTTACCTCGTCGTGCGGGTGAAATGAAGGAGTATGAATTAGATATTATTGTTAAGGAAAAGTTTGGCGTTGAGTTAATTTCTGTGCCTGCCGGTGAAGTCATTGAAATTGATGCCCGCCTGGAATCTGTTACTGAAGGCGTTTTGCTCAGCGCTGATGTTTATGCCGTGGCACAAGGAGAATGCATCCGCTGCCTAGATCCCGTTGAAATTGTTATTGAACGCAAAATTCAAGAGCTCTATAACTATGAGCCAACAAATGAGCGTGGGAAGAAAAAGCGAAAGAGTTCCACAGAGGACTTAACAAGTGAAGATTTAGATGTGGCAGATGAGTTCATGATGGACGGGGACATTCTTGATCTAGAAACCCCTGTTCGAGATGCGATTGTGCTGTCATTGCCGAGCAACCCCTTATGCAATCAGGATTGCCTGGGGTTGTGCCCAGAATGTGGGGGCAAGTGGGCTGATCTGCCCGAAGATCACGCCCATGAGGTAATCGATGCCCGTTGGGCCAGCCTTGAGGGATTAACCCTCGAGGATCCCGATTTCAAGATTTAGCCTTTTTAAGGGATACTTACCCTCTGCAGCCCAGTGGCTGCTCAAGGATTGAGAAGAGGTTCGAACCGTGCCAGTACCAAAGCGAAAAATGTCGCGTTCAAAGACGCGCTCACGTCGTAGCCAGTGGAAAACTACTGCAGCCTCTCTATCAACATGCGGTCAGTGCCAGCAGCCTAAGTTGCAGCACACAGCATGCCCAACGTGCGGTACATACAACCGTCGCCAGGTATTAGAGGTCTGATCTGAGTTCATTGCTCAGTGAGCAGCTGGGAGTAACACTCGATCCAGCTTTGCTTGAGTTAGCCTTTACCCATCGTTCATATGCCTATGAATCTGGAAGTAAAGAAACTAATGAGCGCCTTGAATTTCTTGGTGATTCAGTTCTTGGTTTAATTGTTACTGAAGAACTTTACAAACGCTATCCAGATTTTGATGAAAGTCGTCTTTCTCCCTTGCGTTCTGGTGTTGTCAACATGCGTGCGCTCGCAGATATCGCTCGCGGATTACAACTTGGCCAATACATCCGACTTGGAAAAGGCGAAGAAGTAACTAACGGCCGCGATAAAAACTCATTGCTTGCAGATGCTCTCGAAGCATTGATTGGCGCTATTTATTTGCAATTTGGTTTTGCCCAATGCACCGAGATAGTTCGAAAGTTGATTACACCCACGATGGATTCAGCTGTTGCACGCGGTGCTGGTCTTGATGGAAAAACTGCGCTTCAAGAATTAGCGGCATCACTTGGTAAGGGCGCACCGGAATACATCGTTAGCGAAGAAGGTCCAGATCACGACAAGAACTTCACCGCAGTTGCAATGTTGAGTGGCCAAGTTATGAGTGAAGGAACTGGAAAGAGCAAGCGAGAGGCTGAACAGGTAGCCGCACGCGCAGCCTATGAAGCGTTAAAAACCGCCTTTCCGCAAGCCTAAATTCACTAAAAACACGCTCCTGAAGCGATAGGTTTACCGCGTGTATTTGAAGAGTATGACGCTTAAGGGCTTTAAGTCCTTTGCCTCTGCGACGACTCTTCGTCTAGAGCCCGGAATCACATGCGTGGTTGGTCCCAACGGTTCAGGAAAATCAAACGTCGTAGATGCACTCACCTGGGTTATGGGTGAGCAAGGTGCGAAATCACTGCGCGGTGGAAAGATGGAAGATGTCATCTTTGCTGGAACAAGTGGTCGAGCACCGCTTGGTCGCGCAGAAGTTTCATTAACAATTGATAACTCAGATGGCGCACTACCCATCGATTACACCGAAGTAACAATCTCTAGAATTCTTTTCCGTAATGGGCAAAGTGAATATCAAATCAATGGTGAAGCATCTCGTTTATTAGATATTCAAGAATTATTAAGCGATTCAGGTATTGGCCGCGAGATGCATGTGATTGTTGGTCAGGGACAGCTAGATGCAATCTTGATGGCAACTCCAGAAGAGCGCCGTGGATTTATTGAAGAAGCTGCAGGAGTACTCAAGCACCGCAAGCGTAAAGAAAAAGCGCTTCGCAAATTAGATTCGATGCAAGCAAACCTTGCTCGTATTCAAGATCTAACAGTTGAACTTCGTCGTCAACTACGTCCACTTGGTAAGCAAGCAGAGGTTGCCAAAAAAGCTGCAACAATCCAAGCAGATTTGCGAGATGCAAAACTTCGCCTGCTCGCTGATGATTTTATTTCGATGTCAAAGACTCTTGAACTTGAAGTTGCTGATGAAACAGCGTTGCGTGAAAAACGCTCTGCAGTTGAGGCTGAAGTTGATTCTGTTCGACGTCGTGAAGAAGCACTTGATGCACAAGCTGCCCATGAGGGTCCACTGTTAGTTGCTGCCCAAGAGACGTATTACAACCTCAACTCTTTGCGCGAAAAGTTCCGCGGAACCCAAAGTCTTGCGCAAGAGCGTTCTCGTTTTCTCAATGAAGAAGCAGAGGAAGCTCGCACATCAGGCCGCGATCCAGAAAGTTTAGATAAAGAGGCCGCCTCATTGCGCCTGGAAGAAAGTGCACTTCGTGCAAATGTTGTGTCTGCTCAGCAAGCGCTAGCCCAAGCATCAGCACAACTCATTGCAGCAGAGGCTGCTCTCAAAAGTGATGAAGACACGATCGCTGCTGCCATGCGAGCGATTGCAGATGCGCGTGAAGGAACAGCGCGCCAAGAGGGCCACATCAAGTCCTTGCATGCTCGCCTTGAAGCTATTGCAGAAGAGATTGAACGTCTGACTAAGTCACGTGATGACGCCCAAGCTCGTGCAGATAAAGCACAACGTGAGCACGCATCCTATGAATTAGAAATTGCTGGCGCAGATTCTGGCGAACTTGGACTTGATTCACAATTTGAAGGTGCCAAGAATCAACTCGATACTGCCAAGTCTAAAGTCAATGAATTAGTTGAGGCGGAGCGGGCAGCAGATCGTGAGCGCAACGCTGTAGAGGCAAAGCTTGAAGCGATGAAATTGACCTCACAAAATCGCGATGGGGCATCAGCTCTACTTCGTGATTCACGTGGAGTTTCTATTCTGGGCAGCATTGCAGGCTTAATTGAGATTGATAGTGGCTGGGAGTCTGCAGCCGCCGCTGCACTTGGCTCACTTGGCTGATGCAGTTGTTGTGCAGGATCTTTCATCTGCTGTGACAGCCCTGACAACATTGCGCAGTGAAAATCTTGGACAGGCTGATGTTTTGGTTTATGAGCCAGGACAAACTGGCAATGGCAATATCCCTGCAGGACTGACACCGCTGTCAGCTCACATTCGTTCAAGCACAATTGGGGATCTCCTTTCTTCACTACTTGCTTCAACTGTTGTCGCAGAAAATGCCAACGCAGCCGAGGCGATTTTGAGATCTCATCCAGGAGTAACAGTTGTTACGCGAGATGGAGATGTAATTTCTCGTGGTCGTGCGCGTGGTGGTTCAAAATCTTCATCGTCGCTAATTGAAATCAAGGCCCTTATTGAAGGACTTGAGAGCAAGTTGCAGGACATTACGCACAATTGCGATCGCTTAAAGTTTGAAATCTCAACTGCAACCGCAGAACTTTCGTCACGTCAAAGTGATTTTGATGTTGCTCTGTCCAAGCTCAACGAGTCTGATGCTCGTATTGCAGCCCTGACTGAGCAGTTGGCAGTGTCAGGACAAAACATGAAGTCAGCAGTGGCTGAAGTTGAGCGCCTTAACACCTCGATAAGTGAAGCAACTGCAGCTAAGTCTCGCGATGAAGGCGAAATTGTTATCGCCCAAAATCAATTGCAACAGCGTGGTGAAGTAGCAGAGCCTGATCACTCACATGCTGAAGAATTGCGTAATCAAGTTTCCGTTGCACGTACCGCAGAAGTTGAAGCACGCTTGGCTGTTCGTACGATTGAAGAGCGCGTTGATTCAGTAGGTGCACGAGCATTGGCACTAGAACAATCAGCTCAAGCCGAACGTGATGCTTCAGAGCGCGCAATCATTCGCCGCAGTGCTCGCGCACGTGCTGCAGTTATTTCACAGGCAGTTGCAGAAGCTGCATATGAAGCACTGATTCACATTGAGCGTTCGATTGCTAAGGCTGCTGTAGAGCGTGGTCGCCTGGAAGAGTCTCGCGCGGCGCGTGAAGGTGAAACTTTGACCGTTCGCACACGAGGTCGCGAATTAACATCAGAACTTGAGCAATTAACGACAAGTGTTCACAAGGATGAAATTGCTCGTGCAGAACAAAGACTTCGTATTGAAACTTTAGAAGCCAAGACTGTTGAAGAGTTTGGAATTGACACAACAACATTGGTCAACGAATATGGTCCAGAAAATGATGTTCCAACATTCCACGAGACTGATGAAGGCGAAATTGTTGCAACTGAGCTTGTTCCATATCGCCGCGATCAGCAAGAAAAGCGTCTTGCCTCTGCCGAACGATCGCTGAACCTACTGGGCAAGATCAATCCTCTGGCACTTGAAGAGTTCACATCACTGGAAGAGCGACTTAAGTTTTTGGCTGAGCAGCTTGAAGATCTAAAGAACACTAAGAAGGATTTGTTGGACATCATTAAGGAAGTTGATGATCGCGTTCAATCAATCTTCATGGAAGCCTATACAGAGACTGCAAAGCACTTTGAAGATATCTTCGCTCGCCTGTTTCCAGGTGGAGATGGACGATTGATCCTGACAGATCCAGACAACCCTCTAACAACAGGTGTCGATGTTGAAGCGCGTCCACCAGGAAAGCGTATTAAGCGTCTTTCCTTGCTATCAGGTGGAGAAAAGTCACTCACAGCTGTTGCGATGTTAGTTGCAATCTTTAAGGCTCGTCCAAGTCCTTTCTATGTTCTAGATGAGGTCGAAGCAGCACTGGATGATGTCAACCTTGGACGCTTACTTGTTGTTCTAGAAGAGCTACGTGAGAGTTCACAGTTGATCATCATTACTCACCAGAAGCGCACCATGGAAATTGCTGATGCGCTCTATGGCGTCACAATGCGCGGAGATGGCGTCACCGAAGTTATTTCACAGCGCCTGCGCGAATCTGACGCTAGCTAAGGTTTAGTTCGATGGGTCTTTTTAGTAAGTTCATCGCCAAAATAAAAGGCACAAATGACTTTTCACCAGCAGATTGGGCTGAATTAGAGCAAGAGCTTTTAGCATCTGATCTAGGCCCAACACTGACAAAGAATTTCTTAGATGCTGCCAAAAAAGTTAAGAGCGATAACGCAGAGCTAGCGCTAATTGAAATTTTGACATCTAATCTTTCGAAGAATTCACATGAGCCGGTATTGGCGAGTGGTACGACCACAATTATGGTTGTTGGAGTAAATGGAACGGGTAAAACTACATCTGTTGCAAAACTTGCCTCATATTACAAAAAGAGTGGCAAAAGTGTTGTGTTGGCTGCAGGTGACACATTTCGTGCCGCCGCCGTTGATCAGTTAAAGACCTGGGGAAGTCGTATTGGTGTTCTTGTAATTTCTGGAAAAGATAATGGAGATCCTGCATCCGTTGCATTTGATGGCGCAAAGAGTGCCCATGAATCTGCAAGTGATATTTTTATTATTGATACTGCAGGGCGTTTGCACAACAAGAACGACTTAATGGCAGAGCTGAGCAAGGTAAAGCGCGTAGTTGAAAAGGTTTCGCCAATCAATGAAGTCTTGTTAGTAATTGATGCGACGACAGGACAAAACGGTTTACAACAGGCCAAGATTTTTACGGAATGCGTCGACGTCACAGGAATTGTTTTAACTAAGTTGGATGGAAGCGCCAAAGGAGGCGTGGCCCTTGCCATCGAGGCCGAATTGGGGATTCCGATTAAGTGGGTCGGCACGGGTGAATCTGAGTCTGACTTTGCCCTCTTTGACGCTCAGAGCTATATCAAAGGGCTGCTCTCGTAACCCAGATGTAACAAATCTGGGGATTTTGTCACGCTCCTGAAACCGTATGAGCGATATTTCGTAACTGCGCTGCTAGAAAGTTTGGCCATCTCAAGGGCGAGAACTTTTCTAAACCTTTATGAAAGCAGATGCAACTATGGAAGAGACTGTTTTGAATACTGGCGATACCGCCTGGATGTTAATGAGTACCGGCTTGGTCGTTCTAATGATCCCGGGCCTTGCACTGTTCTACGGTGGCATGGTTCGCGTGAAGAGCGTACTTAACATGATGATGATGTCATTTGGCGCACTAGCGATTGTGTTTGTTTTGTGGATCGCCTTTGGCTTTTCAATGGTATTCGGAGACTCTGTTGGGGGAATGGGTCTGATTGGAGATATCGGCCAGTTCACATTCTTGAAAGGTTTAGATAACTCGACAGCGTTGATTGGAACTATTCCAGCTGCAGTCTTTGTTGCCTTCCAGGGAATCTTCGCTGCAATTACTGTTGCACTAATTTCGGGTTCAATTGCAGATCGTGCAAAGTTTGGTGCATGGATGGTCTTTGCTGGCATCTGGGCAACGCTTGTTTACTTCCCAGTTGCACACTGGGTTTTCGCTTTCGATGACTTTGTCTCAAAGACCGGTGGCTGGATCGCAAATGATTTAGGCGCTCTAGATTTTGCTGGCGGAACAGCTGTTCATATCAACGCGGGTGCTGCTGGCTTGGCACTTGCTTTCATTCTTGGAAAGCGCGTTGGCTTTGGAAAAGTTCCGATGCGTCCACATAGCTTGCCATTAGTGATGCTTGGCGCAGCACTTCTTTGGTTTGGTTGGTTTGGTTTTAATGCTGGTTCAGCAATTGCATCCAATGGAACTGCAGGTTTGGCTCTACTCAATACGATTGGTGCCACAACAGCGGCGGTACTTGCTTGGCTACTAGTTGAAAAACTTCGCGATGGCCACGCAACAAGTCTTGGTGCAGCATCAGGTGTAGTTGCAGGGCTTGTTGCAATTACTCCAGCGTGTGCTTTTGTAGGGGCAAGTGGCGCACTCTTGATCGGTGCAGTTGCCGGTGGTCTTTGCGCACTTTCTGTAGGACTTAAATTTATGTTGGATTATGACGACTCACTAGATGTTGTTGCGGTTCACCTTGTAGGTGGAATCGTGGGCACAATCATGATTGGCTTCGTGGGCGTGGATGTTGGCCTATTCAACGGTGGTGGAACAGAACAACTTGTGAAGCAAATTGTTGGTGCCGCAGCGGTGCTGGTCTATTCATTTGTAGCGACTTTGATGATTGGAAAAATCGTAGATCTAACGATTGGTTTTAGAATCACAGAAAATCAAGAGCTCACAGGGATCGACATTGCAATACATGCTGAGCCTGCATATGAGTTGTCAGACAATAGCCAGGGTAGTGTCTTTGAATTCTCGAGAGGGGCATAGGAATGAAACTTATTACCGCGATTATAAAACCGTTTAAGTTAGACGATATTAAAAAGGCGCTTCAAGGTGCTGGGATCACAGGAATGACAGTTTCAGAAGCAAGTGGCTTTGGTCGTCAAGGCGGACACACTGAGGTGTATCGAGGTGCTGAATACACCGTTGATCTAATTCCAAAGGTGCGCCTAGAGGTACTCGTTAATGACGAGGATGCTGAGGCTATTGTTGATGTCATTGTTAAGGTGGCTTCAACTGGCTCAATCGGTGATGGAAAGGTTTGGACATCACCAGTTGACCAAGTGATTCGCGTTCGCACTGGAGAACGAGGCTCTGAAGCAATTTAGTAGGGGTTGAAGTACTCTTCGGTTCTTATGTTTGAGTCCCTGACATCTCGCTTTAGCGGAGCATTCTCTTCACTTCGCTCACGCGGAAAGATCTCATCCTCAGATATCGAAACCACCTGCGAGGAAATTCGGCAGGCATTGTTGGAGTCCGATGTTGCACTATCTGTAGTTGAGGATTTCATCGCAGATATACGACAGAAATCTTTGGATGCATCTGCCAACATTGCAGTCGGGTTCCAATCAAGCTAACGCAATCTTTGAGATTGTTAACTCAAGCCTGATTGAAATCCTTGGGGGACAGGCCCGCAGAGTTCGCTTTGCAAAAAATCCACCAACAGTGATCATGCTTGCTGGTTTGCAGGGCGCCGGTAAAACTACTTTGGCTGGAAAGCTTGCAAAGTTTTATGCAGATCAAGGAAATACACCGCTATTGGTTGCATCAGATTTACAGCGCCCAAATGCTGTTACGCAGTTGCAGGTCGTTGGCGAGTCAGTCAACGTTCCTGTCTTTGCACCTGAACTAGGAAATGGTCAAGGTGATCCTGTAAAGGTTGCAAAGGCTGGCATTGAGTTTGCAAAATCTAAGCAGTACAACATGGTCATCGTTGATACCGCAGGTCGCCTAGGTGTTGATGCAGATTTAATGAAGCAAGCATCAGATATTCGAGACGCCGTTAACCCTGATGAAATTTTGTTTGTTGTCGATGCCATGATGGGTCAAGATGCTGTTCGAACTTCGCAGGCATTCTTAGATGGTGTTGGTTTTGATGGCGTTGTGCTAACAAAGCTTGACGGTGATGCCAGAGGCGGTGCGGCACTTTCTATCGCTTCAATGACAAAGCGTCCGATCATGTTTGCTTCAACTGGTGAAAAACTGCACGAGTTCGACATTTTCTATCCAGAGCGCATGGCTTCTCGAATCCTGGGTCTTGGCGATGTTGCAACATTGGCAGAGCAGGCCAAGAAAGCGTTTGATACAGATACTTCAGCAAAGTTAGAGGCAAAGTTTGTAAGCGGCGAAGATTTCACGTTAGAGGATTTTCTAGAGCAATTGCAGGCAATGTCTAAAATGGGAAACATGTCCAAGCTCCTTGGCATGTTGCCTGGTGCCGGTCAGATGAAAAAGCAGATTGAAAACTTTGACGAGGGCGAGATAGTTCGCACAAAGGCAATTGTTCAATCAATGACGCCAGCAGAGCGCAGGGAGCCAAAGCTTCTCAACGGATCACGCCGTGCGCGCATCGCATTGGGTTCAGGCCGAAAGGTTTCAGATGTAAACAATCTGGTGGATCGATTCTCGGCTGCGCAAAAGATGATGAAGCAGGTTCGAAATGGCGGGATGCCGGCGGGAATGCCTCCAGGCATGGGCATGCCTTCGATGCCCAAGGTGAATAAGCCGATTAACAAGAAGAAGTCCAAATCAGGCAATCCAGCTAAGCGAGCGCTAGAACAGGGTCAATAAAGCCCGATTTCGCATCTGGAGCCTTGAATGGCAGAATTGGGAACCTGTTGAAGGGGCCCTCTACCCCCAGCAACATCCACAATTCGATAGTCATATGAATTGATCGCGCACCCCGCTGCGATTGATACGCATGGCACACATTTACAGGAGTACAACTTTCTTGGCTACAAAAATTCGTTTAATGCGCATGGGCAAAATCCGCACACCGTTTTTCCGTGTTGTTGTTACAGACGCACGTAAGGCACGTAACGGTCTATCAATTGAAGAAATTGGTCGCTACGTTCCAGGACAAGAGCCATCACTTATCGAGATCAACTCAGAGCGCGCTCTGTACTGGCTCGGCGTTGGTGCACAACCATCTGAAGCTGTAGAGGCTTTGCTTAAGGTGACTGGCGATTGGCAGAAGTTCAAAGGTCTTCCAGGGACTGAAGGAACTCTTCGCGTTGCAGCACCAAAGCCATCAAAGGTTGTTGCGTATGAAGCAGCGATGAAGGCTGCTGCTAACGAGCCTGCAGAAGGTGCAACAACAATGAAGAAGAAGGCACAGGAGAAGCTTGCAGCTAAGGCAAACCCTGTTGTTGAAGAAGCAGTCGTTGAAACTCCAGCAGTTGAAGAAGCTCCAGCAGTTGAGGCTGTTGCAGAAGAGACTGTAGAAGCCGTTGTTGAAACTCCAGCTGAAGCTGTTGTTGAAACTCCAGCTGAAGAAGCGGCTGCAGAGTAAACATGATGGATGAAGCCCTAGAGCATTTGGTCAAGGGAATCGTCGATAATCCCGATGATGTTGTCGTCTCTGAAAAGAGCGGACGACGCGGAACAACTTTAGAGGTTCGTGTTAACCCTGAAGATATCGGCAAGGTCATTGGTCGTAATGGTCGTACCGCAAAGGCACTTCGTACGGTTGTCAGTGCGCTCGCAGGACGCACAGTGCGCGTCGATCTCATCGAGACCGACGAAGCTCGATAACAATGCGCTTACTCGTGGGGCGAATTGGTCGCGCTCACGGAATTCTTGGTGAAGCGACGATAGAGGTTCGTACAGATGAACCTGATCGTCGCTTTGCCATTGGTGCCACAGTTCAAACAGATTCCAATGGTGAATTAAAGGTCATCTCTGGCCGAGTTCATAACGGTATTTTGTTATTGGGCTTTGAGGGTATTACTGATCGCAACAGCATCGAAAAACTTCGCAACACTTTGCTTTATGCAGACGTTGATATCAATGAATCCAATGATGAGGATGAGTATCACGTCATGCTACTAATTGGCTGTGCTGCAGTTCTTGAATCTGGTGAAACATTTGGTGAAATTACCGATGTCATTAATCTGCCTGGTCAAGATTTACTAGCGATTAAGACGGCGCAAGGCGAGCAATTGATTCCCTTTGTGCATCAATTAGTTCCAACAGTTGATATTGCAAATAAGAAAGTGGTGGTCATTCCGCCAACCATTACGGGGGAGATGGCATGAAAATTGATGCGGTAACAATCTTCCCTGAATACTTTGCACCACTTCAGCTTTCCTTATTGGGCAAAGCCCAAGAGCAAGGGTTGGTAGAAGTTGGTATTCATGACCTGCGTTCTTTTTCAACAGATAATCACAACACCGTTGATGACACTCCTTATGGTGGTGGAGCAGGAATGGTTATGTTGCCAGAAATCTGGGGAAAAGCCTTGGATCAATTAATGACACCTGAAACCGATCTAATTATTTTGACTCCGGCAGGAAAGCGCTTTGATCAGCCGATGGCCGCAAAGTTTTCACAAGCTAAGCATTTGATCTTTGCATGTGGTCGTTATGAAGGTATTGATGACCGAGTTCGCCAACATTATGAATCAATGAGCTACCGAGTGCATGAAGTATCTATTGGCGATTATGTCTTAGGCGGCGGCGAAGTCGCATCTCTTGTGATGATCGAAGCGATTACCCGCTTGATTCCAGGAGTGCTTGGAAATCCAGAATCATTGGCAGAGGAATCACACAATGAAGAGGGGTACTTGGAGTATCCAAACTTTACTAAGCCTTCAACGTGGCGAGATATTGAAGTACCGGCAATTTTGCTCAGCGGCAATCATGGGGAGATTGCTAAATGGCGTGCGGTGCAAGCACAAGAGCGTGCCAAGAAGAATCTCTAGGCTTGAAGTAGAGTTACGACCATGTGCAGATTGCTAGCCTTTTCATCCCTAGAACGTAAGAGTTTTTACGACGTTGTAGGTACTGAGTTCGACAAATTTGTTGCAATGTCATCAGAACACAAGGATGGTTGGGGTTATGCCCACGATGGCCAGATTTTAAAAGATGTTAATCCTGCCCATGAATCAGATTCGCTGAACCAGGCAAAAACAGAGGTTCTCACCGATGGCGCACTTCTTCACTTGCGTCTTGCTTCTAAGGGAATCACAGTCAATATTGATAACAACCACCCATTTACCCATGGGAGTACAACTTTTATGCACAACGGCACTATCCGACCTGGAAATACTGCAGAGCAGTTCATTGCCGATAAGTACAAGGGATTTCTTCAGGGGACAACTGATAGCGAGCGGTTCTTTTATGCGCTGCTCTCACAAGTTGATGAGCATGGCTTAGTCGAAGGTGTGCGATCAATCGTGAATTTGATCCGTTCCAACGCTGACTACACCGCGCTTAACATCATGGTTCAAACACCAGATACTTTAATCGCGGTGTGCGAGTTTAATGACGCCAATAAATCTGAGTGGAGCGCTGAAGATCATTATGAGCTTCGCTTTACAAAGCGCGGCGGTGACATGATTGTTGCTTCAACTGGGTGGGGAAACACGGATTGGAATCACCTAGATAACCATCAGATGCTCGTGGTTGATCGCTCGACTTTAGAGTATTCAATTTCTTCTCTATGACCCGTACCTACACAGTCGAAACCTACGGCTGTCAGATGAATGTCCATGACTCCGAGCGAATCGCAGGGTTATTAGATGAGGCTGGCTATATTCCAGTTGTAGTAGGGGAACAAGCCGACATAGTTGTTTTCAATACCTGTGCGGTCCGAGAAAATGCTGATAACAAGTTATATGGCAATTTAAGTTTCTTAGCTCCAATTAAAAAATTGAACCCCAATATGCAGATCGCTGTGGGTGGCTGTCTTGCCCAAAAAGATCAGGCAACAATTATTAAGAAAGCCCCTTATGTTGATGTTGTATTTGGAACACACAATGTGGGCTCATTGCCAGTATTGCTAGAACGTGCCCGCATAGAAGAAGAGTCTCAGATTGAAATTCTTGAATCCCTAGAACACTTCCCATCAACGCTACCTGCGCGTCGCCTCTCTGCTTTCTCATCATGGGTTTCAGTATCAGTCGGGTGTAATAACACCTGCACCTTTTGTATCGTTCCTACCCTTCGTGGAATCGAAAAGGATCGCACAGCTGCAGACATCTTGACTGAAGTTAAGACTTTGGTTGATCAAGGGGTTATTGAGATAACTTTGCTGGGGCAAAACGTAAACGCATATGGCGTTGACTTTGGTGATCGCCAAGCATTTGCCAATCTATTGCGTGAATGTGGAAAAATTGATGGCTTGGAGCGAGTTCGCTTTATGTCCCCGCACCCTCGAGATTTCACTGATGATGTGATCGAGGCGATGGCACAAACTCCTAATGTGATGCCGCATCTGCATATGCCGTTGCAATCTGGATCAGATAAAGTCTTGCAGCAGATGCGCCGCTCATATAGATCAGATCGCTACCTTGGAATTCTAGATCGCGTGCGCACAGCAATCCCACATGCAGCAATCACAACTGACATCATCGTTGGATTTCCGGGGGAGACCGAAGAAGATTTCCAAGCAACTCTTGATGTGTGCTCAACGGCGAGATTTACCGCCGCATACACCTATCAATACTCAAAGCGTCCGGGGACACCGGCTGCAACTATGCCGGATCAGATTTCTGATGAAGTTGTGGGAGAGCGATATACCCGTCTTCATAATCATCAACAGGCAATTTCTTTGTCAGTTAATCAGGAAGCAATTGGCACACAGCACAAGATTTTGGTGGGGGATTACGAAGGTCGTCGCGATGAAGCACAGGCTCGCCTTACTGGTCGTAGTGAAGATTTCAGATTAGTTCACTTCGATAACAAATTTGTTGCACGCCCTGGTGATGAAGTTACCGTTTCAATCACGGATGCATCAGCTCATTATTTGATTGGCGATCCACTATCTGTTCGACAGACCCGAGGCGCTGAAGCTCATGCTGCGCGCATTGCGCAACCTGGACCTGCTGCAACAATGCTTGGAATACCAACGGTTAAACGATGAAGTTGATTGTCATTTGTGGGGCAACTGCCACAGGCAAAAGTGATTTAGCGGTGGCACTGGCACACGAGATCGATGCTGAGATCATTAACGCTGATTCTATGCAGCTATATAAAGGTATGGATATCGGCACAGCAAAAATTACCGCTGAAGAACAAAAAGGTATTCCCCATCATTTGATGGATCTCTTAGAGGTTACGCAAGATGCAAATGTTGCTTGGTATCAAGAAAATGCTCGCGCTGCCATCGCTGACATCCATGGACGTGGAAAGAATGCGATTGTCGTTGGTGGAACAGGTCTATATATAAAGGCTATTTTGGATGAACTTAATTTTCCAGACACAGATCCAGTAGTTCGTGCCGAATTAGAGTTGGAGTTTGCAACAAAAGGTATCGGGCCTCTATTTGAGAGATTAGAAAAATTAGATCCAGCTGCAGCACTTGCCATCGATAAAGCTAATTCTCGTCGCGTAATCCGCGCATTAGAGGTAATCAAAATTACTGGTAAGCCATTTACAGCTAATCTGCCACGAGAGGAAAGTTCTCGATACCCACATGCTCAGCAATTTGGTTTAGTAATGGATCGAGATGCACTGTCTGAACGGATCTCAATTCGTGTGGAGCGAATGTGGGAACAGGGATTGGTTGCAGAGGCTGAGAAGTTGATGGCCGCAGGAATCACTCAGGGAGTAACTGCACAGCGGGCTTTGGGATATGCCCAAGTTATTGCTCAGATTGAAGGAAAGGTCACAGAAGAAGAAGCCAAGGAAGAGACTAAGCGCGCAACTAGACAATACGCGCGTCGCCAAGAAACCTGGTTCTCGCGTGATGAGCGCATAACTTGGATCTCTCCAACTCAAAATGCACTCCAGCGCATACTCGAATCGATAAACTAATCACAATGATTGCAACTTATGGCCACGGTACCGAAAATGATTTTGTCCTCATTTTCGATCCTAAGGATGAGAATTCGATAACAACTGCCCAGACAGCAGCTATTTGCAATCGCGAAACCGGTATTGGCGCTGACGGATTGATCCGGATGGTTAAGCGTGATGAAAAATGGTTTATGGATTACAGAAATGCCGACGGATCTTTGGCTGAAATGTGTGGCAATGGAATCCGGGTAATGGCTAGATACCTAGTCGAAAGAGGGCATCAACCAGAGGGTATTTTTGCTATAAATACTCGGGATGGAGTTAAGCATTTGCGGGTGCCTCTAACCGATGACATCTCAGTCAACATGGGCCAAGTGACCGATGAAGATGAAGCAATTACGGCTGCAACTAATGGGCATATTTGGAATGGTTACAACATCAGCGTTGGTAACCCCCATGCTGTGGTGTTTGTTGATGACATGGCTGACATTGGCGCGCTAGATGAGGCTCCGGTTGTGCGACCTCGTGATTCTTATCCTGAAGGTGTCAATGTTGAATTTGTGAAGATTATTGAAGGCAACACAATTGCAATGCGAGTATTTGAACGTGGCTCTGGGGAAACACGTTCGTGCGGTACCGGAACGTGCGCCGTGGCACTTGCTGCAACATTGCACACAAAGTCAAAGCTGCCGGCAACGTGGATTATTACGCCACCTGGCGGGCGACTAGAAGTTTCAATTGATGGACATTCAAATGCAACACTCACCGGACCTGCGGTACTCATTCGCGATGTAGACATCTCGAGGTTTCTGGTTGAGTAAGGACTTCGATGACGAATTCGAGTCATTGCTGCGCGAAAGCGCCCGAGTTGCTGCTGAATATGATGCCAGCGATGAAGATGAGCACAGTGATCAATCATTGGAGCTCTCAGAGCGCCATGCATTGCGTCGCGTTAAAGGCTTTTCAACTGAGCTACAAGATATTTCTGAGGCTGAATACCGCCAATTACAACTTGAACGAGTCGTATTAGTTGGAGTGTGGACTGAAGGCACAATTAAAGATGCAGAAAATTCCTTGGCTGAACTTAAAGCTTTGGCAGAGACTGCGGGCTCTGAAGTTTTAGAGGGTTTGATCCAGCGACGAGATAAGCCAGATCCTGCTACCTACATTGGTTCAGGAAAGGTGATTGAACTAAAACAGGTTGTTATGTCAACTGGTGCTGACACTGTTGTGTGTGATGGTGAACTTTCACCGTCGCAGTTGCGCCAGTTAGAAGACAAGTTGAAAGTCAAGGTGGTAGATCGCACCGCTTTGATTTTAGATATTTTTGCCCAGCATGCAAAAAGCAAAGAGGGTAAGGCTCAAGTTGAGCTGGCCCAGATTGCATATCTATTGCCACGTCTTCGTGGTTGGGGAGACTCACTGTCTCGCCAAGTTGGTGGTCGCGCAGCAGGTGGTGCTGGTATCGGTGGTCGTGGACCGGGTGAGACAAAGATTGAAACAGACAGACGTCGCATCAGAGACAAGATGGCAAAACTTCGCCGCGAAATCGCCGAGATGAAGGTGTCAAGAGATACCAAGCGTCAAGAACGTCGACGTTTTAATATTCCATCGGTGGCCATTGCTGGCTACACCAATGCCGGTAAATCATCACTGCTTAACAAATTAACTAATGCAGGCGTACTTGTAGAAAACGCCCTGTTTGCAACATTAGATCCCACTGTGCGCAAATCTGAAACTGCAGATGGCCGTGTTTATACATTAAGTGACACCGTGGGATTCGTTCGACATCTCCCACATCAGTTGATCGATGCATTTAAATCCACCCTCGAAGAGGTATCTGGGTCCGACCTAATTGTGCACGTAGTCGATGGATCTCATCCAGATCCATTTGAACAAATCCGAGCAGTTAGATTAGTCATCGATGAAATTGGTGGTAAAGATATTCCAGAAATTATTGCGATTAATAAGGTCGATATTGCTGATCCTGAAATAATTATGGAAATTCTGCGTAAAGAACCTAACAGCTATGCCTTCTCAGTGCGTACTGGCTTTGGAATCGAAGGTCTGTTACACGCAATTGAGAGTTCACTGCCAAAACCTTCGATAGAGATTAATGTTGTGATTCCCTACGATCGGGGAGATTTGGTCCACGCGATTCATGAAAGCGGAGAAATCTTTTCTGAGCAGTATTTACCTGAAGGAACTTCGATTCACGCCCGCGTTAACGGTGGATTGGCTCAAAGAATCGAGAATTCCCACACAAGTGGGGAATAACTCCGACACGCCGCTCCAGATATCCTGCATAACCCAGACAAATGCGCCATGATGCGCCCGTTAGCAGTTATTAGGAATTATTAAAAGGCGGTGAGAGCAATGGCAACAGATTACGACACACCCAGAAAAACTGATGAGGAACTTCATGAGGAGTCTCTAGAAGAACTCAAGGCTAAGCGTGTTGATGCTCAATCCGGTCAGATCGATGTTGATGAAGCAGAAGCTGCAGAAAATCTTGAATTACCTGGTGCAGATTTATCAGGAGAAGAGTTAGCGGTTCGAGTTGTGCCAAAGCAAGTTGATGAGTTCACGTGCTCACGCTGCTTCTTGGTTCATCACGTTACTCAGCTTGCTAAAGGCGAAGGCGCTAAAGCTGTTTGTAGAGAGTGCAATTAACTCTAAGGCTTTAACTTTTTATTGCTTCAATTAGTGCTGCACCATGCTTACTACTAACTAACCAGTATGGCGTTGAATCACGTGTGTCATTTATAGCGATCTGAATACCTTTTGGGGCCCAAAACCTTATTGCAAGAAATGCTCGGGGATCTGCATCGCGAGTTCTAACGCGTTTGATGGCTTCATTATCTAGATTGATGCAATCACCAACAAATCCCAGACTGATATGTGCCTTGCCAACGCGGAGTTCATTTTCATTGACTTCAATAATTAAGGCAGTTGCAGAATAAATCCACACAAGTGCGGCAGTAACCATAACTAAGGCGATTAAAGCCGAATTGTCTCCAAGGGCAGACCATATCGAAATCACCAAAGTGAGCATGAAGAAGTAAACAACGGCTAAAAGCCATAGTGGTGCACGTATCACTTCGCGGTAACGCATGGGTGTTACCGTATCGGATATGTAGGCGGTAACCTTGCTATATGGCTCGGATTCCAAGCACTACAGCTCCTGAAGGTTCACCTATTCCGGAGCGTCATGCGCAAGCGCCAGTTCCTGGTTCAAAGATTCCTTCACACTTTGGGCATTGTTTTGGTTGCGGAGAATTACATCCGACTGGTTTACATCTAGTTGCATATGCTGGTGAAGGCTTAGACATCACGGCAGAATTTACAGTTAATGAAAACCATCAAGGAGCACCTGGTCTTGCCCATGGTGGACTTTTGTCCTTGGCATTTGATGAAGCACTTGGAAAGTTGATGTGGTTACTACGCGCACCTGCCGTAACTGGCCGACTAGAAACCGATTTCATTAAACCAGTGCCTATGGGCAGCACATTGCACATCACTGCAGAAATCACTGGTCAGGTAAATCGCAAGGTTTACACATCAGCTATTGGTCGCCTAAATTCACCAGATGGTGAAATCGCTGTTAGAGCTGCAGCACTTTATATAATTGTTCCTATGGATCACTTCATGAATAACGCCCCTAAAGAGTATTTAGAGCAAATGGCAAAGACACCTGAGTTGATGGCATTTGTTGATCCGACGTTTGAGATTAATCCCTAACTATGGCCAATGTGCAGGTTCTGATTACACGTTTAGATCCATCGATTCCACTTCCGGTATATGCCAAAGGTGGCGATGCTGGCGCGGATATCGTCACTCGAGTTGATGTGACTTTGCAGCCAGGGGAGCGGGCATTAGTTCCAACGGGTATCGCAATTGCCTTGCCAGATGGATATGTGGCATTAGTACATCCACGATCAGGATTAGCTATTAAGCATGGCGTAACAATGGTTAATGCCCCTGGAACGGTTGATGCTGGTTATCGCGGAGAATTGCAATGCATCTTGATTAACCATGACCGAAATGACGCAGTAACTTTTCATAAAGGCGATCGCATTGCCCAATTGGTAATTCAAAAAGTAGAACGCGCAGAGTTTGTTGAAGTTCAAGACCTGCCGGGTTCTGGCCGTGGCACGGGCGGCTTTGGATCAACGGGGAAATCATGAGCACGCACAATGATGATCGCGACAAGGTTGTTAACGCCTTAGGCGGAAAAAAAGGCCTGATTGATTCCGGTGTGCCAGCAGTTGTTTTCCTCATTGTTTTTAACTTTACACAAGAGGTAAACACCGCAATTTGGGCCTCACTTTCACTATCAATCACATTAGCAATCATTAGATTGATCATGAAAGATACGATCCAGCATTCTGTTTCTGGTGTAATCGGAGTCTTAATTTGTGCCTATTTTGCTAATCGCAGTGGAAATGCAACAGATTTCTACATTCCAAAGCTGCTGACAAACCTTGGTTACGGAACCGTGTATTTGATTGCCAACCTTGCAGGATGGCCAATTTTAGGTCTTGTATTGGGTCCACTTTTGGGCGAGAACCTGACCTGGCGAAAAAATCCTGCACGCAAGAAAATGTATGTCAAGGCAAGTTGGCTTTGGGTTGCGATGTTCTTCCTGCGTATTGCAGTTCAGTATCCGATTTACAAGAGTGGAAACATTAATCTGTTAGGTACCGTAAATCTTGCGATGGGGTATCCATTATTTTTCATTACGGCGTATGCAACATGGCTGGTGATTAAGGCTGGACCGCCGGCTCAAAAGGTAACTGATTAAGAAATAAAGCAGGCTTTAATTTGAGCTTCAGCATCTGCTGATGCAACAAAGAGCAGTTCATCTCCTGCAGCAAACACATCATGTGCTTTTGCTGTAATTACACGGCCATCTCTAACAATGGCAGCTATTGCAGCATTTTCAGGTAGTTCAATCTCTTCAACAGTCTTTCCGATACACGCAGAACCATCCGGCAAAGTAAGTTCAACAAGGTTTGCTTGGCCTTTTCTAAATGAGAATAAGCGAACAACATCGCCAACACTTACTGCCTCTTCAACGAGAGCTGAAATGATGCGCGGAGTGGACACAGCAACATCTACACCCCATGAAGAATCAAACAACCATTCATTCTTTGGATGATTAATTCTGGCAACAACACGTGGGACGCCATATTCAGTCTTACCAAGTAGTGAAGTCACAAGGTTTGCTTTGTCATCACCGGTTGCTGCTACTAGTACCTGGCAGTTATTTAGGTGGGCGTTATCAAGAGATGTGATTTCACAAGCATCAGCCATGAGCCATTCAGCATCAGGGACGCTTTCCAACTTCAAAGCCTTTGGATCCTTATCAATCAAGAGAACTTGATGGCCATTGTCCAAGAGTTCGCGAGCAATAGCTCGTCCAACATTTCCGGCTCCTGCTATTGCAATTCTCATTGACGTTCACCTTCTGGGCTACTTGCAAGAATTTCTTCGGTTCGAGCAACGTCATCATCAGAGACCATCACGTGGATTAGATCGCCTTGTTGCAAGACTGTGTGCTCATCTGGGATCAAGCCTTCACCTAAGCGTGTAATGAAGGCAACGCGTGCAGGTGTGAGGGCGTCAATCAAAAGAATTGGGCGGCCATACCAATCACTTTGTGGATTCATCTCACACAACTGAACCATTCCTGTTGCATCGCGCCATTCTGATTTAGAACCTTCTGGAGCAAGACGTCTAAGAATTTGATCAGTGGCCCATAAAACTGTCGCAACAGTTGGAATGCCTAGGCGCTGGTAAATTTCGGCGCGGCCTGGATCATAAATACGGGCAACAACATTTTGAACACCATATGTTTCGCGGGCTACGCGAGCTGCAAGAATATTTGAGTTGTCGCCATTACTAACTGCGGCGAATGCATCAGCATCTTGAATTCCTGCTTCGAGAAGAACTTCGCGGTCAAAGCCAACGCCAGTGACTGTGCGCCCCTTGAAATTAGGACCTAGACGGCGGAACGCTTCACGAGCCTGGTCAATGACTGCGACTGTATGACCGGCTGCTTCGAGTTCGGTCGCGAGTGATGAACCAACTCGACCGCAACCCATGATGACTACGTGCACAGGAGGTAACTTACACCCATAGGCTTACTTCCATGGCATCAAACAAGAGTTCAACCCTAAAAACTGGAGATCTCGTGCAGGTCACCATTGAAAAAGTGGCGCACGGAGGGCATTTTATTGCGCGCCATGACGGGGCGGTTATCTTTGTTCGACATGCGATTCCGGGCGAAAACTGCACAATTCAAATTACCAGCACCGGATCATCCTTTAATCGTGCTGATGTAGTTTCAGTAGAAAAGGCATCCGAATTTCGAGTCGAAGCTCCCTGCTCCTTTGCTAACCGTAACGGTTGCGGAGGCTGCGATTTTCAGCATATTTCTGTAGAACATCAACGAACGTTGAAATCAGATGTAATTGCTGAGCAATTCTCTCGTATTGCAAAGATGGAGATGCGAGTAGAGGTCGAAGAAGTTGGGGAAAGTACACACTGGCGAACACGCGCAATTGCAACTACTGACCGAAATGGAAAGCTGGGCTTCTATAGGTCAAGGTCTCATTCAATAGCACCAGTAACCGATTGCATTATTTGTGTTGAAGGCATGGACTTTAGTGAGATTGCAAGTCGTGATCTCAAGGGTGATGTGCGAGTTGAAATCAGTGCCTCAAATTCAGGGGAACGCTCTATCGCTTTAGCACCAACACGGGGTGAGGAAAAAGCGAGACTGACTGAAGGCCCTGCAGTGCTGCACGAGAATGTATTAGGAAGATCGTTAGAAGTGAGCCAAGAATCGTTTTGGCAAAGTCACAAAAAAGCACCTGAGGTACTAACGCAAGTAGTGCTTGACTTTGCACAGTTCAAATCCGGGGAACATGTCTTAGATCTCTATGGCGGCGTTGGATTGTTTTCAGCTGCGATTGTGGAGGAAGTTGGACCGACAGGTCACGTTGACTTAATTGAAGGAAGCAAAATTGCTACAGCCGATGCAGCAAGAAACTTTGCTGCTTTTTCAAACATAACAATTGCAACTGGTGATGTCGCAAAGTTGCTCCCGCGAATTACGGCAGCTGATGTCGTTGTCTTGGATCCACCTCGAGATGGAGCGGGTAAGGAAGCGGTTGCTCACATAGCAAGACTGGCACCTCGCGCAATTGTGTATGTGGCATGTGACCCTGCTGCTTTGGCCAGAGATACTGCATATCTTGCAGATTATGGATATTCACTCGTAAAAGTGCGTGCTTTTGATCTCTTTCCAATGACACATCACATCGAATGTGTTGCTCTGTATGCGCGCGCTGAGGTATCTTCAGCACTCTAAAGGCTTCTACGAAAGGCAAATAATGAGTAAAAACTCTTTCAACGCAAAAAAGAATCTAGATGTTGCGGGCAAGAGTTTTGAGATTTTTGATATCTCCTCAATCGAAGGTGCCTCAAACCTTCCATTTAGCCTCAAGGTCCTTTTAGAAAACCTCCTTCGCACCGAGGATGGCGCCAATATCACCGCCGACCACATCAAGGCACTTGCCTCGTGGGATCCAGCTGTTGAACCAGACACTGAAATTCAATTCACACCTGCGCGTGTTGTTATGCAGGATTTCACTGGAGTTCCTTGCGTAGTTGACCTTGCAACAATGCGTGAGGCAATTGTTGAACTTGGGGGAGATGCAACAAAGGTAAACCCACTTGCACCTGCAGAGCTCGTAATTGATCACTCTGTTATCGCAGATAAGTTTGGAAGCAAGGATTCTTTCGAGCAAAACACAGATATTGAATACGAGCGAAACCAAGAGCGTTACCGTTTCTTGCGTTGGGGTCAGAGCGCATTTGATGAGTTCAAGGTGGTTCCACCTGGCACAGGAATTGTTCACCAGGTAAACATTGAATACTTGGCACGCGTTGTTATGACTCGCACCGTTAATGGGGCTCTTCGCGCGTACCCAGACACTGTTGTAGGAACAGATTCGCACACAACAATGGTCAACGGACTAGGTGTCCTTGGCTGGGGTGTGGGCGGTATCGAGGCAGAAGCAGCGTTGTTAGGTCAGCCAGTTTCGATGTTGATTCCTCGCGTTGTTGGTTTCAAACTGACAGGCGCCTTGCCACTTGGCACAACAGCAACTGACATGGCATTGACCATTACTGAAATTTTGCGAAAAGTTGGTGTAGTCGGAAAGTTTGTGGAGTTCTTTGGTCCAGGAGTAACAACAGTTCCAATGGCTAACCGAACAACAATCGGAAACATGAGTCCTGAATATGGTTCAACATGTGCAATTTTCCCAATCGATGAAGAGACTCTTCGTTACCTGCGTCTAACAGGTCGCAGTGATGATCAGGTCGCCTTGGTTGAGCAATATGCCAAGAAGCAGGGAATGTGGCATGACCCATCAGTTGAACCACGTTTCTCTCAGGTCGTAGAACTAGATCTTTCTACTGTCGTCCCATCTATTTCAGGTCCAAAGCGTCCGCAGGATCGTATTTCCTTAAGTGATTCAAAGAGCGCGTTTGAAAAGATTCTCCCTAGTTACTACACCGATAAAACAGCAAGTGGAGATGTAGCTGCTGGATCAACTCGTGTGAAAAATGGCGATGTTGTTATTGCATCGATTACATCGTGCACCAATACATCTAACCCATCTGTAATGATCGGTGCCGCACTGCTTGCTAAGAAAGCTGTTGAAAAGGGCTTAAAGTCCAAGCCATGGGTTAAGACAACTCTTGCTCCAGGATCAAAGGTAGTTACGGATTACTATGATCGCGCAGATTTAACTCGCTATATGGAAGCACTTGGCTTCCACCTTGTTGGCTATGGATGCGTTACCTGTATTGGTAACTCTGGTCCGCTTCCAATTGATATTAGCAAGGCTATTAATGAGTCAGATTTAGCAGTGACGGCAGTTTTGTCAGGTAACAGAAACTTTGAGGGACGTATTAGCCCAGATGTGAAGATGAACTATCTTGCATCACCTCCGCTTGTTGTTGCGTATGCAATCGCAGGCACGATGGATCATGACTTCGAGAAGGATGCATTAGGCAAGGACACGGCAGGAAATGATGTATTCCTGAAGGACATCTGGCCTACTCCACAAGAAATCCAGAGCGTCATCGACTCTTCAATCTCATCAGAGATGTTTAAAAAGGATTACGCAACTGTCTTTGAAGGCGATCATCGCTGGAAGTCTCTTGCTACGCCAACAGGTAAAACTTTTGAATGGGATCCGAAGTCCACATATGTTCGAAAGCCTCCTTACTTTGAAGGCATGCCAAAGCAGCCAGCACCCGTAACAGATATTTCCGGTGCCCGTGTATTGGCAGTTCTGGGTGATTCAGTAACAACAGATCACATTTCACCAGCAGGAAACATCAAAGCTGACTCACCTGCTGGAAAGTACTTAGCTGAGCATGGAATTGATCGTGCAGATTTCAATTCATATGGTTCACGTCGTGGTAACCATGAGATCATGATTCGTGGAACATTTGCAAACATTCGTTTAAAGAACTTACTTCTAGATGGTGTTGAGGGCGGATTTACTCGTAACTTCCTAGCTGGCGGGGAACAAACAACAATTTATGATGCATCTGTTGCATATCAAGCCGCTGGAACACCATTGGTAATCCTTGCTGGTAAAGAATATGGATCAGGGTCATCACGTGACTGGGCTGCAAAGGGAACTGCGTTGTTAGGTGTTCGAGCAGTAATTGCCGAAAGCTTTGAGCGTATTCACCGTTCAAACTTAATTGGTATGGGTGTCTTGCCATTGCAGTTCAAGGATGGCGAAACTGCTGCGTCCCTCGGTCTTAACGGTACTGAGACCTTTGCAATTACCGGCATCACTGCACTCAACACTGGGGGAGTTCCAAAGGAGCTAACTGTTACGGCAGGGTCGATTGCATTTACCGCAAAGGTTCGCATTGATACACCGGGTGAAGCTGATTACTACCGCCATGGTGGAATCATGCAGTTCGTATTGCGTTCATTGTTGGCAGAGTAACTTCGCACTAAACATAATGGATCTCAATAACATTTCACTAGGGCTGCTACGTGAAATGAATCCTGCCCAGTTAAAAGCACTGGCTGCAGAAATAAGAGAGTTTTTAATTGATAAAGTTTCAAAGACAGGCGGTCACTTAGGACCTAACCTTGGAGTGGTCGAACTCAGCATTGCTGTTCACAGGGTTTTTGATTCACCCAAAAGACATAGTTCTCTTTGATACTGGGCATCAGTCATATGTGCACAAGATTCTTACGGGACGCGCCGATCAGTTTGACCTATTGAGACAACGTAATGGAATATCGGGCTATCCAAATCGTCGTGAAAGCGAACACGATGTAATTGAGAATTCTCATGCATCAACAGCGCTCTCATGGGCAGATGGAATTTCACGAGGATTTTCCTTGTCTGGACAATCAAATCGCCACGTTGTCGCAGTAGTTGGTGACGGAGCATTGACAGGCGGAATGTCATGGGAAGCTCTTAACAATTTATCTCCAGAGTCAGATCGAAATCTGGTCATTGTTGTCAATGACAACGAAAGGTCGTACTCACCAACAATCGGTGGCTTAGCAACCTATTTAACAACGTTGCGTGCAAGCAAAGAGTACGAACGCATTCTTGGACGAGGCAAGAGGATGCTCCACAACACTCCCGTCGTTGGTAAATACATTTACGGAACTTTGCATGGATTAAAAAAGGGAATCAAAGACATGGTTGCCCCGCAGGGAATGTTTGAGGATCTAGGCTTCAAATACCTAGGCCCAATTGATGGCCACGATATTGCAGCTATGGAAAAGACTCTTCACATGGCTAAAGAGTTTGGGGCTCCCGTAATCGTTCATGCGATTACCGAAAAGGGGCGAGGCTATACCCCAGCGATTGAGGATATGGCAGAGAAATTTCATGCAGTTGGAATTGTTGATCCAGTAACTGGTAAACCACTCAAAGCCTCGGCGCCTTCTTGGACGAATGTCTTTTCCGAAGAGATTACGCACATCGGTGGAGAGAATTCGAAAATTGTTGCAATCACCGCAGCAATGCTTGGGCCTACGGGGCTAGATAAGTTCGCACAGCGTTTCCCGGGTAGAACAATCGATGTTGGTATCGCAGAACAACATGCTGTAACCAGTGCTGCAGGAATGGCATACGCAGGCATGCACCCAGTGATTGCAATCTATTCGACATTTTTAAATCGTGCATTTGATCAATTGTTACTAGACGTTGCTCTGCACAAGGCTGGCGTCACCTTCGTTTTGGATCGTGCGGGTATTACAGGTGATGATGGTCCGTCCCATCATGGTATTTGGGATCTAGCGCTCACTGGAATTGTTCCTAATATGCATGTTGGCGCACCTCGCGATGGAGCGCGACTAAAGGAAATTTTGCGAGCCTGTGTTGAGATATCAAATGCACCGTCTATGTTGAGGTTTCCAAAAGGCGCTGTCCCAGCAGATATTCCAGCGTTAGAGCGCATTGATGGGATAGACATCCTTCATCGCGGCGCAACTCCTCAAGTTCTGATGATTAGTATTGGATCAATGGCTGGCATGGCAATAGAAGTTGCTCAGCTGGCAAAGTCGAAGTCAATTGAGGTCACAGTTGTTGATCCACTGTGGGTTAAGCCAATTCCGAACTCTTTGCTAAAAATGTGTGCGGAATATTCCACCGTAGTTGTCATGGAAGATGGCATTAAGCATGCAGGTATTGCTAGCACGATCTCTGAAGCACTCCGTGACGCTGGAATCGATTGCTCATTGCACTCAATTGGCGTGCCACTGGAATTTATCGAGCACTCAAAGCGCGCTGAAATTCTTAACGACATAGAGATTACCCCTGATGCAATTGTGCGTCAGATTTCTGGGTGGATATCCAAAGCTTAAGGTAGTGAAGCAACGCCCTTTTCGTGGAAGCGCTTACCTGTAACAGACTCGCTAATTCCTTCACGATCTAGATACGGCAAAATTCCTCCAAGGTGCATCGGCCAGCCAGCACCCATCAACATGCACAGATCAATTTCTGCAGGTGTTGAAACAACGCCCTCATCAAGCATTGCACGTGCTTCTTCTGCTAACGCTTTCAATGCACGTGTGCGAACCTGTTCTGCCGTCGATGGAGTTGTTCCCTTTTCAACAAGTGCCATTGCTGCTGGGTTAGCACCGACTGTTCCATCATCATTTTTTATGTAGAAGTGTCGAACGCCTTCTTTAACCATGCGCTGCATAGTTGGAGAGATTCGGTAGCGAGGACCAAGGTTGTTGTGCAGAGTTTCTGAAACGTGCAGCGCCACACCTGGCCCAACTAAATCAAGTAGTTGGAATGGAGACATTGGGAAGCCGATCTCCATCATGGCTGAATCTGCAACAGCAGGTGATGTTCCTTCATCGACCGCATCTGTTACTTCACCCATAAAGCGTGTGAGCAAACGGTTAACAACGAAACCAGGAGCATCCTTACAAATGATCATGGTCTTCTTAAGCTCTTTACCAACTGCAATTGCTGTAGCCGTTGTCGCATCATCTGTTGTAGATGTGCGGGCAACCTCAAGTAGAGGCATCACTGCAACTGGATTAAAGAAGTGGAAGCCAACCACGCGCTCAGGATTCTTCAACCCTTCAGTCATGCGCTCCACCGATAGGGAAGAGGTGTTAGTTGCCAAGACACATTCAGGAGACACGATTGTCTCTAACTTCTTAAACAGATCTTGCTTGAGCGAGAGCTCTTCAAAGATCGCTTCAATGATGAAGTCACACCCAGCAAAGACAGATTGATCAGCAGAGCCTGAGATCAACAAGGCAAGACGACCAGCAGCTTCAGGGCTCATGCGCTTCTTTTCTACCAACTTTGCCAATTCATTTTTAACCCAAGCAACACCTTTATCTGCGCGCTCTTGATCAATATCTGTCATGACAACAGGGCACTTCAAGTTACGAACCATCAATAGCGCTAGCTGCGAAGCCATCAAGCCTGCACCAACAACACCGACCTTTGTTACCTTGCGTGCTAATGCTGGCTTTGGTGCACCTTCAACCTTCTTGCGCTTCTTTTGAATCAAGTTGAATGCATACAAAGAGGAGCGAAGTGGATCTGACATTGTTAGATCTGAGAGCACCTGTTCTTCAGCATCAAAGCCTTGGCTGAGCGTGTTGCTTTTGGCAGCCGCAATAAGTTCTAGAGTTTTCATAGGTGATGCAATCGTTGCTCCGCCGTACTTCTTTAACGCAGCAGCTTTACCAGTTGCTAGCGCTGCATCCCAACCTGGATCGTTGCTGTAATCAGCACGATCTATCTTTGTTGTGCCGTTGAGAACTCCTACAGCAAAGCCAATTGATCGCTCTAAGAAATCTGCAGGATCAAACATTGCATCAACAACTCCAAGCTTTAATGCATCTTTCGCCTTCATCATGGTGTTGTTGTTCAGTGCATTGAGCATGATTACTTGAACGGCGCGTTCTGGTCCGATCAACTTAGGAAGCAGTGTTGCGCCTCCCCAACCTGGTGCCAGACCTAAAAATACTTCAGGCAAACCAGTAAGGGCAGTAGATGCAAGAGTGCGATAATGGCAATGGAGTCCAACTTCTAACCCACCACCGAGAGCTAAGCCATTAATGAATGCAAAGGTTGGAATCTTTGATTCACCGAGACGGCGGAATACATCATGCCCAAGCTTTCCAATCGCAAGAGACTGATTGCGATCGGTCAAGAATGAAAGTGCTGAGAGATCAGCACCGGCAGCAAAAATAAATGGCTTTCCAGTTATCGCAATGGCTGAAGGATTACGACCAATCGCATCTGTGATTGCAGCATTGAGGGCGTTGAGAGAAAGTGCTCCAAAAGTGTTTGGTCGATTGTGGTCATGGCCATTGTCCAAAGTAATAAGGGCCAATGATCCTTTACCGCCAAAAGCAGTCAGATCAACCTCTCGGACCAGTGCGTTAGTAACAACCTCTTCAGGTGCACCAGCTGGAAGTGTGATGTCTGTGCTCATAATTACTTCGCTCCCTTAAAGTTTGGGTTTTCCCAGATGACAGTGCCACCCATACCTAGACCAATGCACATTGTTGTGATGCCGTAACGAACTTCAGGTTGAGCTTCAAAGGTGCGGGCAAGATTGAGCATTAAACGAACACCAGATGATGCCAATGGATGGCCAACAGCGATTGCTCCACCATATGGGTTTACGCGGGGATCATCATCTGCAATTCCAAAGTGATCTAAGAAAGCAATTACTTGAACCGCAAAGGCTTCATTGATTTCAAATGCGCCGATATCTTCGATCTTTAGCCCTGCTTGCTTGAGCGCTTTTAGAGTTGAAGGAACTGGTCCATAACCCATGATCTCTGGTTCAACTCCAGCAAATGCAAAGGTAACCATCTTTGCTTTAATTGTTAAGCCAAGCTCTAAGGCTTTTTCTTCGCTAGCAAGAATGGCGGCTGTCGCGCCGTCATTTAGGCCAGATGAGTTTCCAGGTGTTACTCGTCCTGCTGGACGAAATGGTGTCTTTAATCCTGCAAGACCTTCCATAGTTGTTTGGGGGCGTGGTGCTTCATCAACAGTTGCAATAGTCCAACCAAGTTCGGCGCTACGAGCAGCCGTTGGAATCAAATCTCTTTGTATCTTTCCATCTGCATATGCCTTTGCAGTTTTAACCTGCGAGTTCATGGCATAACGATCGGCACGGTCCTTAGTTAATTGCGGGAAGCGATCGTGCAATCTTTCTGCAGTGGCACCCATTGCGAGTGCATCTTGTTCAACAATACGTTCTGCGAGGTAGCGAGGGTTGGGATCCATGAGTTCTCCCATTGGGTGATTACCCATGTGCTCCACACCGCCGGCAATTGCAATTTCATTTGTTCCCATTGCGATCGCGCCGGCAATTGTTGTTACCGCCGTTAATGCACCTGCGCACCAACGATCAACTGAATAACCAGGAACAGTGTTTGGTAATCCAGAAAGTAGTGCGGCACTTCGACCGATGTTCATTCCTTGATCGCCTGTTTGTGTTGCAGCTGCGATAGCAACATCTTCAATTGATGCGGGATCAACTTTTGGATTTCGCTCTAGTAATCCACGAATCGCGCGAACCATCAGATCATCTGCACGTGTACCGGCGTACATGCCTCCGGCTTTTCCAAAAGGGGTGCGGACGGCATCAACAAGGACAACTGTGCGGGACATGGAACTTCCTTTACCTAGGGCGTGACCCAAATGTTACTCGTCAGTAAGGGTTTAGAACAGTAGCGAATTACGCGTTAACCGCTGTCTTTACACGCTGGCTTAGACAGGTAAGGAACCAGTACTGAGCCTAGATACAGAACATAGACGGCTAACTGGAGCCATGAGGTCGTTGTATCAAAGCCGATGGTGCCAGAAAGAGAAGCACCCAGGATCGAATCCTTGGCGATAAATGAGGTGACATCCCAAGCAAAAGCATCTGGGCCTGGAAGGAATCCAAGCTCTTGGAATTCGTGGATTCCGTATGACAAGACGCCAGCTGCAACGATAATCAAAGCAACACCTGAGTAAGTGAAGAACTTGGCAAGATTCAATTTAATTGCGCTCTTGTAGATCAAGTAACCAAGAGTGATTGAAACAGCAAATCCTAGAATTAAGCCAATTGTAGAACTAGTTACATCTGCAACTGTTTGAAAGTTTGTATAAACAAATAATGATGTTTCAAGACCTTCGCGAATAACTGCAATAAACGCTACTCCAGCAAGGGCTAAAGGCCCGCCACTTACTGCGTTTTCGACTTTGCCTTGTAGTTCATTGCGAAGATTGCGCGCCGTTCTCTTCATCCAGAAAACCATCCACGTAACTAGAGCCACTGCAATAAATGATGTGACTCCTGCAAATAGCTCTTGTCCACGATCGCTCAGTGATACTGATGTCATCGTTAGAAACGCACCGAGTGTGATACTCGCGATGACAGCTGTCATTACACCGGTCCACAAAGGCTTTAAGTAACCCTGGCGATTGGTCTTAACGATGTAGGCGACCAGGATTCCAACGATGAGACAGGCTTCTAGGCCTTCTCGGAGGGCAATAATGAATGTACTGAGCATGGGCCAAAATCTAAGGGAAAAGGGGTATTTACGCAACTCTTATGTTGCGTAAATCAGGCCTCCTCAGGCGTGGTTTCCATCACTTCTCCTGCTGGCACCTCTGGAACGGGGACCGGCTCCTTTTCCAGCAGAGCCGCAGCCAACGCTGGGGCCACTAGGGCTATCTGCCACTGACGGGCACCAAGATCAGTTAAGGCCTGTTCAACGGCAGCGACAGAGAGAGTTTCAGTAGAACCAGTTGGAGGCTTCCAGCAGACTCGTCGAACATGTTCAGGTGTAATCAAATTTTCAACTGGAATTTCATTCTCTTGCGCAATCAGGTCAATAGCTGCACGCGCGTGAGAAAGTGGAGCAAACTTTTCCGGGAATTTATCTCGCCACAATTTGATCGGAGGCAAGGTATCTGTGTTTGTTCGCATTGGCGGCCACTGATCATCTGGCAGTGCAACGGCTGTGGAGACACTTGCTAGCCACAGCGGTAAATTCTCTAACCAGCGCGCCCTTAACCCGAGTGGACGCAAAGCTTTTTCAAATTCCTTTTTTGTAATTGCCGCTGCCATTGCAAGTTCGACGATCGCAGTGTCATTGAGCAATTTTCCGGGGGCGATATCTTGATCGGATGCAACACGGTCACGCGCGACCCACAACTCTTTTATGATCGCTAATTGGTCGCGACGTTTGATCTTATGCATCCCGGAAGTGCGTCGCCACGGATCAACCCGTGGGGGAGCAGGTGGGGCATTAAGAATTGATGCGAACTCTTCTAGAGCCCATGGCAATTTCTTTGATTTGTCCAAAATCTCATACATACGGTCTCTTAGCTCTACAAGCAATTCAACATCCAGCGCTGCATACGTCAACCACTCTTGAGGCAATGGGCGAGCAGACCAATCAGCGGCGCTATGTTCTTTTGCTAATGAAACTCCCATAAGAGTTTCGAGAAGTGGGCCTAATCCAACACGTGGCAAACCAGCGATTCTGCCTGCTAATTCAGTGTCAAAGAGTCGAATTGGATTAATGCCTAATTCGCGCAGGCAGGGTAGGTCTTGGGTGCTTGCGTGCAGAATAACTTCATCGGTATTTAACAAATTATTTAGTTCTGCAAAGAGAGTGTGGCCAGGCCCAAATGGGATGGGATCAATTAAGTGCAATCCACCATTGTTTCGCTTGATCTGAATCAAGTAGGCGCGTGCGCTATATCTAAATCCAGAAGCGCGCTCGGCATCAACTGCAAATGGACCATGACCTTGTGCCAACTGCGCCAAAGCGGTCTTGAAACCAGATTCAGTATCAATTACCGGAGGAGTTCCTTCGGCAGGGTGCAATAGAGGTACTACGACGATTTCTTCACTCATAGTTATTGTCGACGCGCAGATGAAATCGCAGAGACGCCTTCAGGTAATGGTGGCAGTCCTGCAACCTCAGAAATTAAGTTGCACCAGCTTTCAATGTGCTTCATCAATTCTTGTGGTTCGTTGATGATGGGGGTCCAGGAAGCACGGATTTCTATTTCTGCATCATCGTTACGGGGAGAGAGCTTTCCGAAAGAAGCACTCGATACCCTAGTAACCGTTCCGCTTGGAGCATTAAAAACACACTGATTACTTTCTAGTGATTCCAGAAACCAACTCCAGCCAACCTCAGGCAACAAAGGATCTTCTTGCATAATTGGGTCGACATCGGCGCTGACAAAAGTAACGCAACGAAATTCGCCATCCCATGTGGCTTGGCCACCTGGTTCGTGAAGTAGTACGAAGCGACCGTTTGCAACCTCATCCTCTTGATCAGCTAAAAGCCCATTGGAGACATCGGCCGAGAATGCAAAAGAGTACGTTGCCAATTTTTGGGGGGCGGGCACTTCGATCAGTGAAACTTCAGGCCGCGGTGTAAAAGTGCGAAGATGATCGACTAATCTCTCAAAAGCATTCGCGTCCACCGTCTTAGGATAAAGAATTCATGCACCTATTTATGGGAGGCGGGGCTGTAACCTTGCTCAATGGCTTCGCTACTAGCGTTACTTTCAAGTGCAATGTGGGGAACGGCTGATTTTTTCGCCGGGCGACTTAGCAAGAAGCATAATCCTTTTGCAGTTTTAGGTTTTTCCCAAGTTTATGGATTACTTGTAGGAATTTTGATTGTTGTTGTTTCGGGAAGTTACCAAGGCAAAGTCCTAGGTTTCGACGGCTTCTTGATACCGGGAGCACTCGCAGGACTATTTGGCTATTTCGGACTTGCATGTTTGTATGAAGGATTGTCAACGGGACGAATGGGCGTTGTTTCACCAATTAGCTCGTTAAGCACCGTCATTCCTTTGGCATATGCGCTGATTACTGGTGATGTGCTTTCAGCAATAACTTTGCTAGGTGTGGTAATTGCTCTTATTGGAGTCTTTTGTGCAAGTGGCCCGGAGCTATCTCAAGGACTTCCAATCAAGCCCTTGCTTCTTGCATTGGGAGCTGCAGCCGGTTTTGGTTTGGCACTCACCTTTATTGCTATTGGATCCCAAAGCAGCGCCTTGCTCACCATGGTGTCAATGAGAGCCACAACATTTTTTGTCACAATTGCCTTGGCAATCAAGTTTAGAGACAACAGGTAATTTTGATAAGAAAGCAATGCCGCTACTGTTCTTTATTGGTGCGGCAGATTTCATTGCAAATCTACTTTTAGGAATTGCTACCACCAAGGGTCTTGTTTCAGTTGCTATGGTTTTTGGTTCTTTATATCCGATCGCAACGGCTGTGCTTGCTTATAAATTCTTACAGGAAAGACTGCAGAGAGTTCAATACATTGGCATCGCTTTAGCAGTTGCTGGCGTTTCGATTATTTCAGCCTTTTAGTTGTGCGCTGAGTAAAAAGTAGTTCCTTCGACCTCGCGGGAAGTGCAATGGGCAAACTGCGCCAGCAACCCTTTCCAGTCGATGCGTTCATCCCCACCTGAAGCAGGGGTAACGCTCAGTTCAAGTTGGTCTATAACTCCATGCTCAATAAGTTCGTTGATCATGGTTATTCCACCCTCAATCAAAATCTTGTTACCAAATTGTCTGCGGGCTTTTTCTACTGCTTGCTCGGGGGAGCAATTCCACAGTAGAGCCAGGTGATTTCCTTGAACAGGATTTACCAGAGAGCGTGAAATGACCACTAGTGGAACAGGGGTTCGGTTGTATGGCTCGTGGCGAGCGGTATTGCCGCCGATGATGATGCAATCCACCTCACGACGTCGCTGAAGAAATACTTGGCGGTCAGCAACTGAACTAACCCCGGCCGAGCGGCTTTCTTTTGAGGTGGAGCCATCGGAACCGACGACAAGGGTTGCAACGATGCTCACGGCGGCAAGTATGGCTTACACCTCGATAATTCTTGTGAACAATCTGTCAGTGGCACCCTTTACATTTGTGGTCATGATCATCGATTGCAATAAATGCACTATGGCTACGATCGCTTGTAATACATGCGTCGTTGCCTTCTTCCTTGAACCCAGAGCTGATATCAGCGATGCAACAGTCTCGGCATTAACTGTTCTTGCTGACAGCGGGTTAACTCCACCGCTGCAGTTTGACGCTCGCGGCGCTTAATTTGGTCGGAATTCACAGCCTTTTAGGGTGCTATGAGGTTGAGATACGGGCTTAGGCGCGGTTAGCCTTGTGCCCATGTCTTTTCCCCTGCGCGTAGTTGTGGCTCTGGCGATGGTTGCTGGAGTCATTGCCCCTGTCGCGGCAAATGCAGCGCCAAGCTTGGCTCAAGTACAGGCCAAGGTTCGTCAGCTAGAAGAGGAAGCGACGACTGCAGCAGAAGGGGCCCAAGAGGCCAAGGTGAAGTTGGCGGGCCTGACAAAGACTCTTAATGGAATTAAGGCAAAGGCTGAAATCCAAGGTCAAACAGTTTCGACTCTTCAACGATCTTTAGGGACGATTGCCATTGAGCAATACAAGTCCGGGGGATTTGGCCAAAGTTTTGAACTACTTTTTTCAAGTGATCCGACCCTCTACCTTTCATCTGCTGGATCATTAGATGCAATCACCCGTAGAAAGTCTGCGCAGCTAAGAAAGTTCGAAGCGGCCACACAACGTTTAAATGCAACAACTCTGACAGTCAACGACAAGATCGCACTTGTAGCCGCGGCCCAGAAGAAGTTAGCCGCACAATCTGCAATTGCCCAAAGTAAATTAGCAGAAGCAGAAAAACTCCTGTCCAAGTTAACAAAGGCAGAGCGTGAACGTTTGGCTAAGTTGGCCGAGGATGAAGAGAACGCGGACCAAGCATCTTCATTACAGGCGGCAAAGAGTGCAAGTGGCGTATCAGGTCGAGCAGGTATTGCCCTTAAGTATGCTCTTAAACAAATTGGTGATCGTTATGTATTTGGCGCAGCAGGTATGGTCACGTGGGATTGTTCAGGGTTAACAATGCGGGCATATCAAGCCGCAGGAGTTTCCTTGCCACACTCATCTGCCGCCCAATCTCGGATGGGTAAGAAAGTATCTTTTAGTTCACTAAAACCTGGTGATCTTTTGTTCTACGGTCGCCCGGTTTCACACGTTGGAATCTATCTAGGTGGCGGAAAGATGGTTCATGCACCGCGATCAGGTTCTCGGGTAAAGGTTGCATCAAGTGGGTCACTTGGTAGAAAACCATTGGTAGGAGCTCGCCGTTTCTAATCCCGTTTTATTTGTTACCAATGATTTTGGACCGCGCGCTGGCGGCATAGAGACCTTCATTATTGGATTGATTGAGCGTCGACCTTTTGGACAAACAATTGTTTACACCTCCTCCCAACCACATTCGGAGCAATATGATGCTGATTGGTTGACTAATTACGGAGTACGCGTGATTAGGGATCGATCAAAAATTCTTTTGCCCACTCCCAGAGTTTTGTTTCGCCTAATAAAGATTATTCGAGATGAAGGTATAACGACTGCAGTTTTTGGAGCAGCAGCCCCACTGGGCCTTTTATCTGCAGGTATGAAGCGTGCTGGGGTTAAGCGAACAGTTGCACTGACTCATGGACATGAAGTGTGGTGGGCCAAAGTCTTTCCGTTCAATCTTCTACTACGCCGCATTGGCTCAACCGTTGATGTGCTCACATACTTGGGAGAGTTCACTCGTAACGCTATTTCAAAAGCCCTAGGTGCAAAAGCACAAAGCTCCATGGTGAAAATCGCTCCTGGAATTGATGTTGATCATTTCATTCCGACTAATGCATCTGCCTTGCGAGAGACACTAGGAATTGCAGAGAAGCGTGTAATCGTTTCAGTCGGACGCTTAGTTCATCGCAAGGGTCAAGATCACTTGATAGAGGCTTTGCCCGAAATTCTAAAAAGTGTTCCTTCAGCACATCTATTGCTAGTTGGCGAAGGACCATACAGAGAGCACTTACAAAAATTAGTTAGCGAACACAAACTCGAGTCAGCAGTTACATTCATCGGCAGAATTCAATACAAAGAGCTCCCCATCTACATATGTGCTGGCGATATTTTTGCAATGCCAAGTCGCTCACGTTTGATGGGACTTGAAGTTGAAGGACTTGGGATTGTTTATCTTGAGGCAAGTGCTTGCGGGTTGGCCGTGCTTGCAGGCAATTCTGGTGGAGCACCGGACGCCGTTGTGGAAGGGGAAACAGGCTTGGTTGTCGATGGAACTGACAATCGGCAGATTGCTACAGCCGCAATTGAACTGCTTTCTAATGTCGAAGCTTCACGCAAGATGGGTAGTGTCGGACGTCAATGGATTATTGATAACTGGCGTTGGGAAATTTGCGCTAAAGATTTTGAGGCTTTGTTAAACAAGTAATCCACGTTCGCGGGCGATCGATATTGCCTGCACGCGATTATCAGCATCTAGTTTTCGCAGAATAGATGAGACATGGGTTTTTACTGTGGAGACTGAGATGTAGAGATCTGTTGCAATGGCAGTGTTACTCAAACCATGGTTGATTGAATGTAAGACATCTATCTCTCGTGCGCTGAGCCCAGAGTCTATTTCTGAGTTACAGATTAGTTTGCTGCTAAATGAACTCGGGCTAGATATTGCAAAATCAAGGGCTGCGATCAGATCAGGCAGGGGAGCGTTCTTAACAATGAATGCGTTTGCACCCGCGCTCTTTGCAGCCCGCACATAATCTGCACCATCATTTAACGTCAGTACAACTATCGCAATGGTTGGTGAAACCCTTCTGGACCAGGCGACCAAATCAAAACCAGATCCATCTGGCAGATTGATATCAACGATAATGGCATCTGGATTTTTCTGTGCCATGAATGCTTGCGCTTCATTGATTGATCCAGCTTCGGCAACTACGTCATAACCATGGGACTGGATTGCCGTTTTCAACCCGTGGCGCACCACTACATGATCATCGACAATCAAAATCTTCATGATTACCTTTCCAGTGGCAGCTCAATACTTATTGTTGTCCCACGTTCACCGGAGTCAATAGTGATATCCCCGCCGAGCATGGCTATTCGCTCTCGTATCCCAACGATGCCAAAACTGCCCTCTTTGCTGTGTGCGCCTCCAATGCCGTTATCGGTAATCTGGATGGATAGGTGAGAAGCATGTGCGTGTTTTGAAACATTACGAAGCACCTCTGAAAGCACCCGCAGCAGCTCATACTCCATCTCTACATCTGTTGTGTCAGAGATTAACTCTGTTGAAGTGCGCAGATGGTGAATCTCTAACCTCACCTTGTCGATCAATGCCGTTATTGAAAATCTTAGCTTTCGCAGAGAATCTTTCGATTCCAGATTTTCAGTAGTAGATATGAGTGAATCAATGGAAAAGCCCAGGCCAACTAAGTCCTGGGCGATTCCATCATGAAGTTCTTGAGCGAGTATTACCCGCTTATCGTTCATTTAGAAAATAGTGCATCGATTTCTTGCGCAAACTCCTTTGCAACTACGTGGCGCTTAACAGAAAGCTTTGCGGTCAGATGTCCGCCAGCGATTGTGAAGTCCACAGGAAGAATTGTGAATTTGCGAATTGATTCAGCCTTACTAACGGCCTTGTTAGCTTCATCAACAGCAGTTTGAACAACGGCGATCAGATCAGGATCATTGATCAAATCATTAATTGATGCACCATCTTTCTTGTTGTTGGCAACCCATGCTTTAAGTGCATCTGGATCAATGGTCACAAGTGCTGCGATGAATGGCTGGTTATCTCCGACAACCATGCACTGGCTTACCAATGGATGCGAACGTAGGCGATCTTCTAGAACTGCGGGTGCAACATTTTTTCCACCAGCAGTCACAATGATTTCCTTCTTACGTCCAACGATGTAGAGGAAGCCTTCATCATCTAGCTTTCCAAGGTCACCAGACTTAAACCAACGCTCTTCATCAAATGCTTCATCATTAGCAGCATCATTTTGCCAGTATCCCTGCATAACGATTGGTCCTCGGATCAGAACTTCACCATCGTCTGCAATCTTGACTGAAGTTCCTGGAATTGGCTTTCCGACTGAACCAACACGGTGGGCACTCATAAGGTTTAGGGTCGCACCCGCTGTTGTTTCTGTTAAACCGTAACCTTCAAGAACTGTTACTCCAGCACCACGGTAGAAGTGTCCAAGTCGTACACCAAGCGGTGCACCACCTGAAATTGCTGCCTCGACATTGCCACCCATACCGGCGCGGAGCTTGCTATAGACAAGCTTGTCAAAGATTGCATGCTTAAACTTTAGGACTGGTGACATACCCTTTTTATCAAGTGCTTCTGAGTATGCAATAGCAACATCTGCAGCCTTTTTGAAAATCTTTCCCTTGCCGGCAGCTTCAGCTCGAGCCTCTGCGCCGTTATAGATCTTTTCAAAGATGCGAGGCACTGCCAACACAAATGTTGGTTTGAAAGAAGCCAAATCCATTGGCAAACGAGTTACAGGATCGCTGCAATGCGCCAAATGAAGACCAGATGTGATAGCTCCAATTTGAACCATGCGTCCAAATACGTGAGCGACTGGGAGAAATAGCAAAGTTGAGCCACCTGGCTTTAAGAAGAGTTCGCTAGCACCTTGAACTACGTTGCCACACTCAGCAAGGAAATTAGCGTGCGTTAACTGAACTCCCTTTGGCTTTCCAGTTGTTCCTGATGTGTAGATCAAGGTTGCAAGTGATGAAGGAGTAACTGCATTACGGCGACGTTCGATTTCATCATCACCGATGTTCTTACCCGCTTCACGCAAAATTGCAAGTACGTCATCTGTCATTGTCCAAACGTGACGGGTGTGTGACGGCAAGACCGTCTGAACGAGGTCGCGAAGTGCGGGAGTTTCAACAATGATTCCAACAGAATGCGAGTCATTGAGAATCCAATCGATTTGTTCTGCAGATGATGTGTCGTAGATAGGCACGACAACACCACCGGCATACCAGGTAGCAAAATCCAAAATAGTCCATTCATATCGAGTACGCGCCATGATTGCGACGCGGTCACCAATTTGAACTCCAGCTGCTATTAATCCTTTGGCAGTTGCGCGAACTTCTTCATCAACTTCACGGGCGGTTACAGGTTGCCATCCTTCGCCCAATGGGCGGGACATGGTGATGCGCTCTGGTTCAAACCAGGCACGTTCAGCAATGAGATTCGTTAGATTTCCAGCCGTAGCAGCGGGTACAAGAGGAGGGATTGTGATTTGATTCATGGACCAACGCTAGCGTGAGGGAAGTGGAAAGGTAAAGAGGGTAACCTTGGGCCATGGCCGAATTCAGCAAATCCACAATAAGTATCGATGCCCCAATAGCCGCAGTCCATGAGGCACTTTTTGCCTTGGACAAGTATCCCGATTGGTCGGCCCAGATTAAATCAGCCGAAGCGATTGCTCGCGATGATCAAGGGCGAATCACCAAGGTAAAGATGAGTATCGATGCCGGCATGATGAAAGATCGCCTGACATTGGATTACGACTGGAGCCAAGCGCCCAACAAGTTGAGCTTCTCCTTAGAAGATGCCGACTTGCTCACTGGTATGGATGGAATTTACTCAATCAAGAGCATTGATGAAGACACAACTGAAGTTACATATGAATTAGAAGTCTCACTATCAATGCCGATTCCCGCAATGATGCGACAGAAAGCAGAGAAGGCAACGATTGATGCAGCGTTGTCACAACTCAAAACTCATCTAGAGGGATAGTTCTTATGTCGTATGCAATTGGTATCGATGTAGGTGGAACCAAAGTCCTGGGCGGTGTTGTAGATGAAAGCGGAAAGATTCTTGCAACCGCACGCAAAGACACACCCCGTCAAGGTGGTAAAGCTTTAACTCAAACAATTGCTGACACAGCACTTGAACTCATTACTCAATTCGAAGTCTCATCAATTGGAGTTTCTGCTGCAGGATTCGTTTCATCAGATCGAAAGACAATGCTTGCCACACCTAATATTGCGGATTGGAATGGCGTTGATTTAGACGCAGAGCTAACTGCACTCATCGGCTTGCCCGTAGTTATCGAAAATGATGCAAACGCTGCTGCGTGGGGCGAAGCAAAGTTCGGTGCAGGTCGCAATCAAAACCACATGATGATGCTTACAGTTGGCACCGGTATCGGCGGAGGTATTGTCGTTGATGGAGATTTGTATAGAGGTGCATTTGGAATAGCTGCCGAATTTGGTCACTTGCGCGTTGTGCCTGATGGGCATCTGTGTGGTTGCGGAGCACGAGGATGTTTTGAGCAATACGCATCCGGAAATGCTCTCTTGCGCCACGCACGAGAAGCAATCAGTGCTAGTCCTGAAATAGCACGCAATCTTTTATCTCGTGGTGATGGAACTATCGCTGGGTTAACAGGAAAGGCAATCACAGATGCTGCTCGCGATGGGGACCCCGTTGCGATGGCTGCCTTTAACACAACAGGGCAATGGCTAGGCGCAGGTATTGCTTCCTTATCGGTTTTGTTAGACCCAGAGTGTGTTGTTATCGGCGGGGGAGTTATTGAGGCAGGAGAGATCTTGCTTAAATCAACTCGTGAGTCACTCGAGCGCACAATGCCATTTGCAGGAAAGCACCCTTACCCAACTTTGATTGCTGCCGAACTAGGAAATGAAGCAGGACTAGTTGGAGTTGCAGATTTAGCTAGAGTTTAGTTTTCAAAGGGATAGCGCAAACCAATTTGAGATCGCACCGTGTCTAAAGTTTGCATGATGTCGACAGTATCTTTCCAATTCAAGATCTCTGATTGAGTTTTCCCTGACTTAACTAGCTTCTTAAAAGTTTCTGCTTGTTCGCGCAAACCATGCCCGGTATAGGTATTTGGATGCTGCGTTATAGAGCCATCAAATAAGGTGACTTTCATGCTTGTTGGGTTATAGAAAACGCGATCGATTTCTAACCACCCATTAATGCCAGCAACAACTGCTCGGCATGGGGTTTGCTCAATCATTGTTGTGTTCAAAATTGCTTGTGCGCCATCGACATAATCAAAGATCATCGATGTCTGCGCATCAACGCCTTTGTCAGTCAGAACGCCGCTTGACGTGATTTTTGTTGGATTACCTAAAACCATGTGTGCAAAGGACACTGGATAAATACCAAGATCTAATAGTGCGCCTCCGGCAAGTGCGGGTTCTACTAAACGCGGGATATTTTGATCAGCTAAACGCTGGCCGTGATCAGCCTGGACCGTCAGGATCTTTCCTAAAATGCCGCTTGCAATAATTTCGCGCACTTGTGCATAGTGAGGCAAGAATCTTGCCCACATCGCCTCCATGAGTGCAACATTATTTTTCTGCGCCGCCGCAACCATCTCCTGTGCCTCTTTAGCATTCACAGCAAATGGTTTCTCACATAGAACTGGCTTGCCTGCATTAAGTGCTGTGATCACATTGTGTTTATGTGCAGGATGTGGTGTTGCCACATAGATTGCATCAATCGTTGGATCGGCTACTAACTCTTCATAACTTCCATATGCGGTGCCACCAAAAGTATGTGCAAAATCTTGTGCGTTCTTCAGTGTGCGTGAGCCAACTGCAGCCACTGTGTGTCCATCTAATAACTGAAGATCTGTTGCAAACGCACGAGCAATTCCACCTGGTCCTAAAATTCCCCAATTAAAATTGCTCATAACGCTGCTCCGTCATCCTCGTGATAGCCACGGTGGAACCAACGATTAATTGCGCGCCGTGCTGAGGCAATAAAACCAAGGGGTGTTTGTCCTGGGGGATTGGGTTGGACAAAACTCTCTGCATCAATTCGATCAAGATCATCCAAGTAGGAAGTTGGTGCAGATTCATCCAGAGACAGGCCAGAGACTATAGATTCGAACTCAGAGCGAATGAGATCCTCTTCATCGAAATCATCGGGCACATCTCTTGGCTCGCTCACCCTCAAATAGTGTCATAGTCGTCAATAACCACTAAATTATCCCCGTGTTCAACGACTTGCCCTACGGTGCCTTGCGAGCATTCCTGACCCCGTTCTTGATGCTCGCTTTCCGTCCCAAGGTTCGTGGACTCCGTAACGTTCCGGCTAAGGGTCCATTGATTATCGCCTCCAACCATTTATCTTTTAGTGACTCGATATTCATGCCACTTGTTGTGCCACGCAAGGTTACTTTCTTGGCCAAGAGTGAGTACTTCACCTCACCTGGACCCAAGGGATTACTAAAGAAGTTAACTTTTATTGCACTAGGCCAAGTCCCTGTTGATCGTTCAGGTGGTCGTCGTAGCGAAGCAGCTTTGATAACTGGCCTTAAAGTTTTGGCTGATGGAGATTGCATTGGCATTTATCCAGAAGGAACTAGATCCCCAGATGGCCGCCTCTATAAGGGTCGAACAGGTATTGCTCGCTTGGCTATTGAATCTGGTGCACCTGTTGTTCCAGTTGCGATGTCTAATACCGACAAGATTCAACCAACAGGCCAGGTTATTCCTAATGTGAAAAGAGTTGGGATGAGCTTTGGTAAGCCCATGTACTTTGATGGTGATTCAACTAATTTACAACACCTTCGAGATGTCACAGATCAGATTATGAATGCAATTCATGCAATGTCGGGTCAGGAGTACATCGATATCTATGCACCTAAAAAAGCAAAACTTGGGGAAATTCAGGAAGAGGATTAATCCAAAGCGTTGCGTGCAAGAAGGTAGTTACATGTTTGGCAGTCAGGACCTGAGTCAGGAAGTTCACCTTCCAAGACCTCAATAAACTCACCAATAACTTTCAGGAAGTTTGCTGGATCCCGTTCGACCGGAACATATTTTTGAAACACCCCAAAACCGTAATCATCAGCCGTTGTTCCAATTGCAGTTGTTGGTTTCCATACCAATAAACCAATTGAAGCGACAGATTGTGATTTACCAGCAGCAGGATTTTCAAGGCTGTAGGCATATGCCTCAAGCTGAGGTGAATAAAACTGCCCACTATCTCGTTGACTATCAGAGACCTTGCAATCAATGAGTCCGATAGTTCCATCGTCATTCGTTGCCACAAGGTCATACTTTCCCAAGATGCGCCAGCGTGTTTCTACGCCATTAATAACCAGCGGCTTGCTCTTAACCCACTCGCCCCACTTAGTAACCTTGCCGGCTCGAAGTGAAGGATCAATGGTGGGCATATCTGCGCCTTGGAAATGTTCTTCTTGTAGGGCTGCCATAGTTCCAACAAGTGGGAAGGCACCTGGCATCGTTACCTTGAACCAATACTTAATCCAAAGGCAACGTTTGCAGGTTGAAAGTCCAAAGGTTAAATCTGAAGGGGAGATGTTTTCGCGGGCTGGCTTGGCTGGTTTGATCATGGAGTAATTGTGTACTTAGGCACTGACAATTGCCGAATACAAAACTCCAAGCCCCAAAACAATCATAATCACGCCACCAGTTGCGCGTAGTTTCTCTAGGCGCTTGCCATCGGTAGCTAGCCAATTGCGCGCAGTCCCTGCCAACAAACCCCACGTGCCATCTGAAACAAATGCCAAGATGGCAAAGATGCCACCCAGCAGAATCAATTGAGAAGTAACGCTGCCACGTTCACGATCGATGAATTGCGGGAGAACGGCTGCGAAGAAAACAACACCCTTAGGGTTGAGCGCGCCAACCCAGTAGCCATCCCACATCGAACGACGCGCACTTGGTGCAACATCGCCTTGGTTGGTCATGTCAGCTGCATGCACTGTGCGTTTTCTAATTGCATCTATTCCAAGATAGATCAGATACAGGCCGCCGCCCCATTGCACCGCGATATAGGCAAGATCTGAACGCTGCAGGATTGGACCGAGGCCAAGTGCCACAAAGACTGACAAGGAGAAAGCACCGGTGACATTTCCAGCAACTGAAAACACAGCTGTCTTTCGACCCCACGCGATGGCCCGAGCGATAACAAAGAGCACGCTGGGCCCAGGAGCCAGAATGATGACCATGGCGGCGATGATGTACTCGACGAGCCGTGTGGGAATGATCATGTGGGCAGTTTAACGGCGCGTCCAGGTTGCGCTGGGTAGGTATATCCCAATAGATTACGGCTCGATATATCGAATGGATACATTCCACGGAGTACTTGGGAAGGAGAATCAGATGCGCTCGCGTTCAGAGTCACTTGAATTTGCCCTCCTAGGCCTGCTCTCACAAGCCCCATTACATGGCTACGAGCTTCGAAAGCGCATCGGCACCATCTTCGGTCCATTCCGCGCCTTGTCATTTTCAGTCCTTTATCCGCAGCTTCGCCGAATGGTTGAAGCAGGCGTCATTGAAGAGACAGTTATGGAGACGACTTCTCGTCGCTCTCGCATTGTCTATGCCATCACCGATAAGGGCGCTCGCAGATTTGAATCTTTAACTGAATCAGTAACACCAGAGACTTGGGAGGATGAAGGTTTCGAAATTCGTTTCGCATTCTTTTCTCCGACCTCAGCAAATAACAGAGTAAGAATTCTTGAGGGACGCCATCGTCGTCTCAAGGAGAAAGCCGAAATCCTTCGTGGTGAACTCGAGAAGTCACCTGTTGGTATCGACAAATATCTGGAGGAGTGGCGACGTCACTCACTGGAGACAGCTGATCGAGAGATCGCTTGGCTGGAAGACATGATCAAAACCGAGAGGAAATAGAGTGAATATCACAACCGGTAAAGGCGACATCCGTGTTGCAATCGTTGGCGTTGGAAACTGCGCTAACTCATTAGTCCAGGGCGTTGAATACTACAAAGATGCTGCCCTAGATCAAGAGATCCCAGGTCTTATGCACGCTGTTGTTGGGGGATACCACATCTCTAGCATCAAGTTTGTTGCAGCCTTTGATGTTGATGCAAAGAAGGTTGGGCTAGATCTTGCTGATGCAATTTGGGCAAGTGAGAACAACACAATTAAATTTAGTGATGTTGCTAAGACTGGTGTGCCAGTTCTACGTGGTGTTACAAATGATGGTCTTGGTAAGTACTACCGCGAGACAATCAAGGAGTCAGATGCACCAGCAGTAGACGTTGTGAAGGCACTTAAGGATGAAGCAGTAGATGTATTGATCTGCTACTTGCCTGTAGGTTCTGAAACAGCTGCCAAGTACTACGCACAGTGTGCAATTGATGCAGGATGTGCTTTCGTAAATGCACTCCCAGTCTTTATTGCATCAGACCCAGTATGGGAAAAGAAGTTTGCTGATGCTGGACTTCCAATCGTTGGAGATGACATTAAGAGCCAAGTTGGTGCGACAATCACTCACCGCATCATGGCTAAGTTGTTCCAGGATCGTGGCGTTCACCTAGACCGCACCTACCAGCTCAACGTTGGTGGAAACATGGACTTCAAGAACATGCTCGAGCGTGATCGTCTTGAATCAAAGAAAATCTCTAAGACAAACTCTGTGACTTCACAGTTAAACCATGATCTTGGAGCAAAGAATGTTCACATCGGACCTTCTGACTACATTCCGTGGCTAGATGATCGCAAGTGGGCCTACGTTCGCCTCGAAGGCCGCGCATTTGGCGATGTTCCTCTTAATCTTGAATACAAGTTGGAAGTATGGGATTCACCGAACTCAGCTGGTGTAATCATCGATGCGCTTCGTTGCGCAAAGATCGGTCTTGATCGCAAGATCGGTGGAGCGTTGCTTTCACCATCTAGCTACTTCATGAAGACACCACCAACTCAGTACACAGATGAGGCAGCGCATCAAAAGACTGAAGACTTCATTTCAGGAAAGCTAGATCGCTAGTAACACATAGATTGCAAAGAAAAGCGCCCCCGGGATAATCCCAGGGGCGCTTTTTTAACTCCGTAGCGAAAGTTGTTGGCACGGCTAATCGTTGTGACGGTTACACAGTGCTTTTCCATCTGGGCCAAGATCTAGATGAAAGCAGGGTGTATCCAAATTATCAAAAGCTTTGTCACCGTAATGGGCGCGATATGCCAGCGCTAATAACACACGAAGATTTGTTTCACTATCTGATTTGATTCCAAAAACTTGAGCACTGCGACTAACCGTGTTCTCTACTACTTTTTCACTATGTGATGTCTGAAGAGCGATGGCACCGTTTGATTTTCCTTCACAGACCATTTCCAGAACCAATTGTTCAAATGGAGTTAATTCTCGTGTTGAAATCGTTATGTCTCTAGCCATGTTAGTGGACCCTCTCCGCGTGTCTTTATTGTGCTCTTTTTATTTACGCGAGTCACCCCATAAGATGCCCGAATGAGTGAAATCTTGGCCACGCAAGACGCTGGAGTGCTAACCCTCAGTTTTAATCGTCCCGAAAAAATGAATGCCCTGACCCGAGCTATGTATGCAGATCTCTCAAAGGGTCTGAATGACGCCGCGGGGGATTTTGGGATTCGAGCAGTTGTACTGACAGCAGAAGGTGATCACTTCACAGCTGGCAACGACATCATGGATTTTATGAACAATCCGCCAACTTCTGATGATTCAGAGGTCGCAAAGTTCTTGGCAGCGCTGCTTAACTTTCCTAAGCCTTTACTTGCTGCGGTAAAAGGAAATGCCGTTGGAGTTGGAACAACAATGTTGCTCCACTGCGATGTAGTAATAGCTGGTACAACGGCCAATCTTCTCAATGCCATTTGCATCGCTAGGACTTGTACCTGAAGCAGGTTCAAGCTTCCTATTCCCACAGTTAGTTGGCTATCAAAGAGCAGCGCGCATCTTTATGACAGGTGAGAGTTTTGATGCAGATGCAGCCATAGAGATGGGATTGGTAGCAGCCAAGGATTCAGATCCGTTGGCACATGCACTAAAGATTGCACATCACATCGCAGAGCAACCACCGCAGGCGATTATCAATACAAAGGCACTCTTAAAAGCTAAAAATCATGATGCAATCGCTGCAATCATGAAGGCTGAGTTTGAGATTTTCGCAATGGCGTTGCAATCTGATGAAGCTATGGAAGCATTCATGAAGTTCATGTCCAAGAAGGGTAAGTAAATGACACTTGCAGGAAAGCGCATCTTTATCACTGGGGGATCCCGTGGAATTGGATTAGCAATCGCACTACGTGCTGCAAGAGATGGGGCATCAATTGCCATTGCCGCTAAAACATCTGATCCCAACCCAAAGTTGCCCGGCACCATTCACACAGCTGCGGCAGAGATTGAAGCTGCGGGCGGTAAGGCCCTTGCTATTCAATGCGATCTACGTGATGAATTGCAGATCGAAGCCGCCGTTAATCAAGCAGCGGAAGCCTTTGGCGGAATCGACATCCTTATCAACAATGCAAGTGCGATTAACTTAACTCGTACTGATCAAACACCTGCAAAGCGTTTTGATCTGATGTTTGATGTTAATGTGCGAGGAACCTTCTTAACCTCACAGGCTGCTTTGCCTCACCTGCGAAAGTCTGCCGCCGAGGGAAGAAACCCTCACATCTTGAACCTATCTCCTCCACTGTCCATGAAGCCTGTGTGGTTTAAAAATCACGTTGCTTACACAATGGCAAAGTACGGAATGAGTATGTGCGTTCTCGGAATGGCTGAAGAGTTCAAGCGTGATGGCATTGGAGTCAATGCTCTCTGGCCACGTACAGTGATTGATACTGCAGCACTTCAAATGATTCCTGGAATCGACGCACTAGCTGGTCGCACGCCTGAGATCTTGGCAGATGCGGCATACATCATCTTTAATCGAGATGCCAAAGAGTGCACAGGTAACTTCTTTGTCGATGATCTATTGCTAGCAAGTGAAGGAATCACTGACCTAGAGAAGTACTCAGTAACTCCAGGCACCAAGGATTTCCTTCTTGATTTCTTTCTAGACTAAACTAGACGCATGCGCAAAATATTAGTTTCATTTATCGTTGGACTTCTAGCTCTGCTATCGATCCCAAGTTCGTCGGCTCATGTAGAGATCGTTTCTTCATTTCCTGAGCGGTTCGCAAATGTAAATCCGATCCCAACCCAGGTGTGGATTGAATTTAGTGGGCAACTTCAGACCTTAGATGGAGAAGCTGTTAACTCACTTGAGGTCATTGATTCAACAGGTATTGCCGTTAACTTTGATGATCCGATTATTGAGGGCGCAAAGATCATGACCAAGATTTCGGGTCAAAGTGCGCCAGGTGCTTTTACCGTTAAGTATCGAGTTGTTGGCGATGACGGACATGTGATCGAAGGGGACTACACCTTCAACGCTTCACCTGATTATGCCGAGGCGGTTCCCACAACTACTTCAGAAGTTGAAAAGAAGTCATCATTAAATGTTGGTGGCATCGTTCTGGCGTTTTTCCTTATAGTTTTTGTGGTCGGATACATCATCAAAGAGAGAAATGACAAGAAAAAGTAATGCCAGCTTTTGATCTAGAATTAAATGGCCCCAACACAATTCAAGAGTCAGAACGTAAAGGTTCTGCGCGATCTTTGTTTTGGCCATGGGCTGGGGCAAATGTTTCGCTATTAGCTCTTTCCTACGGTTCTTTCTTCCTAGGGTTTGGCATCTCATTTAGACAAGCAACCTTTGCTGCGATCATCGGAACCATTGCCTCATTTCTTCTTGTGGGCATCAGCTCACTGGCAGGTAAGCGCTCAAATGCGCCAACCATGGTTCTTGCTCGAGCATCTTTTGGGGTAAAAGGCAGCATCGTCCCAGGTGTGCTTTCATACTTTATTTTTGTTGGTTGGGAAACAGTTCTAGTCTCACTTGCAACGCTGGCAACAGGAACGGTTTTCGCTCGAATCGGGGGAGTAGATCAGAATTTAGCTTTGATTCTTGGCTTTGTGATTGCAGTAGCTCTCACCGTTTTTGGAGGAGTCCTGGGATTTAGCGTGATTATGAAGTTGCAGAAGCTATTAACCGTAATCACTGTTGCCATGACTGTTGTTTATATCGCTCTAACAATCGACACCGTTAATTGGAGCGCGGTTACGGCCATCAATGATGGATCGACTCAAGGCTTTATCGGAGCACTCATCTTTGGTGTGACGGGAATTGGACTTGGGCTGGGTTAATTGCGCAGCAGATTATTCTCGCTATCTTCCACGAACAGTCTCAAGCAAAGCTGTTGTCGGATGGACTGTCTTTGGTGCATCCATCGTTCCGATTGTTTTGGTTATCTATGGCGCCGCATTGTCAGCAAGTAGCAAGGATTTAAGCGAAGCGATTGCAATGGATCCAATCGGTGCTCTCACATCACTACTACCAACCTGGTTTCTCATCCCATTTGCACTCATCGCAATATTGGGGTTAGTCGGTGGGGCCATTCTTGATCTTTATTCCTCAGGACTAGCACTTGTTTCAATTGGCGTTCCGATCAAGCGTTATCAAGCAGCAATCATTGATGCAGCTATCATGCTTGCTGGATGTATCTACATTGTGTGGGTTGCAGATAATTTCTTCTATCCATTCCAAGGATTCTTGATCACGCTAGGCGTGCCAGTTGCAGTGTGGTCTGCGATCTTTGTAGCAGATGTCATTATGCGCAAAAAGGCTTATATCGAAAAGGATTTGTACGACGAGCAAGGAATGTATGGATCAGTCAACAAGGGATCAATTGCACTGATGCTCATTGGCACAATTGTTGGCTGGGGATTTGTAACAAACACCTTTGCTTCATGGTTATCGTGGCAGGGATATTTCTTGGGAGTTATTGGTGGAAAAGAAGGAGCATGGGCTTACTGCCAATATCGGAGTTATTTTTGCACTGCTTATTGGTTTCGTCGGGCACATCATCCTTGCCAGAAAAACTATTGCGAAGCAGGAGTCCTTCTAAGCCAGATATATCCAACCAATCCCGAAAGGATTGCTGAGATAAATAATCCAAGGCGAACTTCATTGAGTTCTGCCTCGCTCTTAGCAGCGATTTCAGCGATTACCAGGGAGACTGTCATACCCATTCCTGCTAACGCACCGACTCCTGCAATCTCTTTTATGTGCAGATGTGCTTTAGCTCCTAGTTTGATTGCAATCCACGCAAATAGTGCGATACCGAGGATTTTCCCAATGCCACGAGCAAGGACTAGGGCAATCGTAGTCTGAGAGGTAAAGCTGGTCAGATCAATATTCCATGGAATATTCACGGCAATAATCACAGGCACGATGAAATAGGTTGAAATTGGAGTCAGAACTTTTATCGTCTTTGTCAATTGTGATTTTGTAAGCGGGAGAGCCGCTCCTAGCGCTGCAGCACCCAATGTGGCTAGAGCTTTTTCTGGATGGAGGTCATCTCCATAAAAGACACCAAGAACAAGCAGTGAGAACAGATCGTCAGCTATGGCCAAAGTGAGTAGGAAAACCCGTACTTGTGGTTGAACTCGCTTTCCAAGCAAAGCTAAAACGCCGATAGCCAAAGCGATGTCAGTTGGCATCGCAGTTGCCCACACATGCGAGCCAGGGTTTATAGCAAGAAAGATAAGGGCGGGGAAAATCATTCCACCGAGTGCGGCAACGATTGGAACGACTGCAGACTTAAGATCTTTTAGACCATGCTTTATTTCTAAGCCGACCAAAAAGAAAAAGATTGCAATTAACACATCGATGAACATGGTCTTAATCTACTGGAAGAGGTAAAACAAAGCCCGCCTTTTTAAGGGGCGGGCTTTGTTCTAACGGATTTTTTAGATGTCGTAGTAAAGCTCAAACTCTGCTGGGTGTGGACGTAGTCGAACGTAGTCAACTTCTTCCTTACGCTTGAATGCGATCCATGTGTCGATCAGATCCTTTGCGAATACTCCACCCTTTGTTAGGAACTCATTGTCCTTTTCTAGGTTGTTAAGAACCTCATCTAGAGAACCAGGAACCTGAGGAATTGATGCTGCCTCATCGCCTTCTAGTTCGTAGAGATCCTTATCAACTGGGGCAGGTGGTTCGATCTTGTTCAAGATTCCATCAAGACCAGCCATGAGCATTGCTGCAAATGCTAGGTATGGATTTGATGATGGATCCGGGCAACGGAACTCAATGCGCTTTGCCTTTGGATTGGATCCGGTAATTGGGATACGGATACAAGCTGAGCGGTTACGCGCTGAGTACACAAGGTTTACAGGTGCTTCATAGCCTGGAACCAAACGACGGTATGAGTTAACTGTTGGGTTTGTAAATGCTAGAAGTGATGGTGCGTGCTTTAGCAGACCACCGATATACCAACGCGCCATGTCTGAAAGATCGCCGTATGTGCCTGCTTCGAAGAACAGTGGCTTTCCATCTTTCCATAGTGATTGGTGAACGTGCATACCTGAACCGTTATCTCCGAACAGTGGCTTTGGCATAAACGTTGCAGTCTTACCACCTTGCCATGCAGTGTTACGGATTACGTATTTGAACTTCATTACATCATCGCCTGCGCTAAGTATGTCTGTGAAGCGGTAATTAATTTCCATTTGTCCAGCAGTACCAACTTCGTGGTGTGAGCGCTCAACAAGTAGTCCAACCTTGCCAAGTTGCATCACCATTTCATCCCGAAGATCTGCGAATTGATCTGTTGGTGAGACTGGGAAGTATCCGCCCTTTACGCGAGTGCGGTATCCGCGGTTAGGTGTGCCATCAGCATCGTATTCAACGCCGGTGTTCCAAGCGCCTTCATATGATTCGATTTCATGAACAGCTGAGTTAATTGTTGTCTTGAAACGTACGCTATCGAAGACATAAAACTCTGCTTCAGGAGCGAAGAATGCTGTGTCAGCAATTCCGAGTGAGCGCATGTAATCAACTGCGCGAGCAACTACGCCACGTGGGTCGCGGCTGTAAGGCGTGTTGTCAACTGGATTGTGTACTGAGAAAATAATAATAAGTGTTTTTTCTTTGCGGTAAGGATCAATGTAGGCAGACCCTGGTACCGGCAAGAGCTTCATATCTGATTCATTGATTGTTTGGAACCCACGAATAGATGAACCATCAAACATGAGCCCATCTGTAAATACCGCTTCATCAAATGATTCAACAGGAACGTTGAAGTGATGCTGGATACCAGGTAGATCCGTAAAGCGAACGTCAACAAGCTTGACGTCCTCTTTCTTGATGTATGCAAAGATTTCTGCTGCGTTCTTAAACATGCTTCTCCCAATTTCACATGTGATGCGCTAAATCTCTCATCATTGAGCCTTGCGCGCTTTGAGTAGTTGAACCCTAGGTCCATAGAGTGAAATTGACATAACCCGCTTGTTAAATTCATGTTACGTCTGGGCCGATTGCCGGTTACCCTTGCCACATGAGCTTTAATTTCGTGCGAGTCAGCCTAGGAAGGCGCATGGCAGCCTTGATGGTCGACTGGCTAGCCTGTTATTTCATCGTGGCCGCTTCAACAGGTGGCATAGGCGCCATGGCTCCCAATCGATCCCTGAGCGTGCTGGGATTGTTTTTTGCCGAGGTTTTTATTCTCTCTGCCCTTCAAGGGGCAACGCTTGGACACAAAATCTTTGGAATCAGAATCGTTCGATTTGCCGACGGTGGAGCGATTTCACCTTTGGCAGCGTTGATCAGATCTGCGCTGTTAGTGACGGTAATTTTTGCAATCACCTTTGATGAAAATGGCCGAGGAATGCACGAGCGATTTAGCGGCAGTGTTTTAACTAGAAATTAGCGAATTTTTGGAGCACGAGTCGGCATCGGACCCTTTGGAATTGGCATAGACATTCCGCCAACAGCCTTTAAACGGGCACGCACTTCACGCATTTGGTGAGCAGACAACTTCTTTGGAAGACGTCGCATATGACGTTGCAGTTTTTGAATTGGAATTCGACCATCTTCGTTCCCAACAAGTATTTCAATGACAGGAACACCTGGCGCAAAACGTTCGGCCTTCTTCTTTTCATCAGCCATCATCTGTCGTACAGATTGTGAACCTTCACCAGTTAAAACTATTCCGGCGCGACCAACACTTCGGTGCACCATGTCTTGATTACGAGCTACTGCTACGGCAGGAGTTGTAGTCCAGCCTTTGCGAATAGCCATCAAAACACTTGCACCCGCTCCTATTTGTCCATCAATAGCAGAGTACGCGGCAGATCCTGCCTGGCGGGTGAAAAACAAAAGCGTAAGGAGTGCGGCAAGAGGAAAGGAAATAAATGCGAAGTAGAAGGGATGATCAAGAGAAGCGCCGATGCCAATGCCGACAGCCCACGTGGCAAGAAAGATGCCAATTAGGGCTGCTGGGATCCATGGCTTAACCTGCTTGGTGACCTTGTAAGCATCACGGAAAGTTTGAAAGCGAGGAGTCTTGATCTTCTTTTCTTTAGCTTTTCTCTTAAACATATTATTAGTTTAGTGGGGCAGGAGCAGTTCCACCAAGACGAACCGGTGCCCAACGCTGGCCCACGTGACTATCAGGGTATTTCTCTTGGACTTCACGCAACATCTGGATCATTACTTCGCGTAGATGTGCTTCGGCCGACTCGACGTCACTATCGCGCGAATAAGTTATTGGTTGACCGAAGGTGACGGAAACAGGGATTCTGCCTCTCTTCAAATTCGGCTTAACGCCTTTGGTATAGACGCGCTGGCCACCCCACACGATTGTTGGAATCACCGGCACGCCAGCACCCATTGCCAAACGCACCGCACCCGACTTCAACCCCTTAATTTCAAAGCTTGTTGAAATAGTTCCTTCCGGAAATATGCCAATTATTTCGCCAGATTTCAGCGCGCGCAATGCAGCGACAAAAGATGCAGAGCCATTGCTTCGATCAACATTGATGTGGTGCATTCCGCGAAGTAATGGTCCGGCAATCTTGTTATCAAAGAGTTCTTTCTTAGCCATAAAGCGCACATAACGATTGGCAGGTAATGCGGCAGTCCCGGCTAGTGCAAAATCTAAATAGCTCGTGTGATTGATTGCAAGAATTGCGCCACCTTTGCGAGGAACATTGTCTTGACCTTGAAAATCAAAGTTGAATCCAAGGTATCTCCAGAATGTCTTTACAAGAACAATGACTGGGGGATAAACAAGATCAGCCACGAGCCGCCTTCTTTTCCATGGCTTGCTTATATAAGCGTCCAGCACGATAAGAAGAACGAACAAGTGGGCCGCTCATTACCCCTAAGAAACCGATTTGTTCTGCTTCTTGTGCAAGTTCAACGAATTCTTGTGGCTTTACCCAACGCTCTACCGGATGGTGCTTATTTGTAGGACGTAAATACTGAGTGATGGTGATCAGGTCGCAGCCAGCACTGTGTAGATCGACGAGTGCTTGTGATACTTCTTCACGAGTTTCTCCAAGACCCAGGATCAAGTTTGATTTAGTAATCAGACCGAAATCCTGAGCCATTCTCAAAACGCGCAATGATTTTTCATAGGTAAAAGCAGGGCGAATTTGCTTAAAAATACGAGGGACAGTTTCAAGATTATGGGCAAAAACTTCGGGTCTCGTCTCAAAAATTGGGTTGAGCAAATCAGGGTTGGCGTTGAAATCTGGGGCCAACATTTCAACACCAGTGCCAGGGTTTAGCTCGTGGACTCTACGAATTGTTTCGGCATAGAGCCAGGATCCTTCATCTTCTAGATCATCTCGCGTTACACCGGTGATAGTTGCGTAGCGAAGGCCCATAGTTTTCACAGACATTGCAACTTTGAAGGGTTCTGCACGATCAATAGCTAGGGGCTTACCTGTATCAATGTTGCAGAAATCGCAACGACGGGTACAGCGATCTCCTCCAATAAGGAAAGTTGCTTCTTTATCCTCCCAACATTCAAAGATGTTAGGACAGGCTGCTTCTTGGCAAACAGTGTGTAGCCCCTCGGTTTTAACAAGGCTATGCAGGCGCGTGTACTCCGGACCCATGTTTGCACGAGTCTTGATCCACTCTGGCTTTCGCTCAATTGGAGTTTCTGCATTACGTGCTTCGATCCGAAGAAGTTTGCGTCCCTCAGGTGCCATAGTCATGCGCTCACCTTTTTCAAAGATTCAAAAACATATCGTTCCACTAGTGGTGCGACTTCTTCAATTGTAATTGATCTGGCAAGTTCGATTTCAAGTGATGTCACATCGGCATCTGCAATTCCACAGGGGACAATTTGTCTAAAGGCTGCAAGGTCGGGATTAACGTTGAGTGCAAAACCATGCATGGTCACACCCTTTGCAACACGGATGCCGATAGCAGCAATTTTTCTATCACTCTGGGCATCTTGGATCCAAACCCCAGAACGTCCATCAACTCGAACGGCAGTGATTCCCAAGTCTGCGCACACCTGAATTAGCGCTGTCTCTATTTCTCGAACAAAGCCAACGAGCTCTGTTGGCTTTTGCAATTTAACAATTGGATAACCAACAAGCTGGCCAGGGCCATGCCATGTGATTCGACCTCCACGATCGACATCTATAACAGGTGTGCCATCAGTTGGACGCTCGGAAACATCAGTTCTGCGACCTGCTGTATATACCGAAGGGTGTTCTAGCAAGAGCAAAGTATTGGGGCGTGAACCAGAGGCGACTTCTTCATGAATTGTTCGCTGCACATCCCACGCCTCTTGATAGTCAACTAATCCATGGCGCGAAAGTACAATATTTGCGTTGGATGGAGTCTCAAGTACGGGCACATACACAGCCTAAAGGTAGGCTTGGGTTCTTACCAATTCCAGGTCGAAAGGTCTCACACTGTGTCCTCCTCATCCGTAAAGAAGAGTCGCCGCCCACTTGCCTACGCACTCATTGTTATTTTCCTCTGGTTTGGCGCAAGCGGAGTTTTCGGACCCTTATTCGGCAAACTCTCAACGGTGCAAGAAAATGACAATTCAGCCTTTTTGCCAGATAGTGCTGAATCAACTCAGGCCGCAAAAATAATTGAGAAGTTTAATCAAGATCAAGATCAGAAGCTTCCGACCTTGGTTCTTTATCTTGGAGAAGTAGATGAATCAAAGATTGCAGCGCTTAATGCCCACCTTGCAAATCTTGGTTCAGAAAAAATCATTGGTACAGATGTGCCGATTTCTAAATACTTAACAGAAAATGAACAGATTTTTGCTTTCCCTTCCGAGGATGGAAAAGCACTTCTAGTCAACCTGCCATTTAAATCTGAAATCGCAACTGACTTGTTGCCTAACAACAAGCCAGCATTGCCAGAAGTCATAGAGACCCTTCGCGAAGATTCAGCAGAATTTGCAAAGAGTGTTGGGCTAACTTCCAATGTGACTGGAATTGGGGCATTACTAGGTGATCTTTTTGGTGCCTTTGAAGGTATTGACTCATCACTACTCCTTACAACATTAGGTGTAGTTGCACTGATCTTGATCGTGGTTTATCGATCACCAGTCCTGTGGATCCTGCCGCTATTTTCTGCAGTCATTGCACTTTCAACAGCTGGTGGACTTGTTTATCTGCTGACCAAAAATGACATCATTGATCTGAACGGACAGTCCCAGGGAATTCTCTCGGTGTTAGTACTTGGTGCAGCAACAGATTACGCACTTCTCTTGATTTCTCGATATCGAGAAGAGTTGCACCACCACGATCATCCCGCACAAGCGATGAAGGCCGCGCTCAAAGGCGTCTTTGAACCAATCGTGGCATCTGGTGCAACTGTAATTTCTGCATTACTAGTGTTGTTACTCAGTGATCTTTCTGGAAACAGAGGATTAGGTCCGGTAGGTGCAATTGGAATTGCAGCAGCAGTGGTTGTCATTCTTACATTGTTGCCAGCACTCTTGATTGCCTTCGGACGTTGGGTTTTCTGGCCACGCATTCCTCGAAACGATGATGTAAATTCGCAATTAACGGGCACCTGGGCCAAGATCGGTTCAGCCGTTGAGAAGCGCCCTCGCAAACTTTGGATCCTTACCGCAATTGTGCTGTCGATTTTGGCGGGTTTTTCAACCACTTTAAATGCTCGGGGATTATCAACAGCTGATGCATTCACCCAGCGTCCAGATTCTGTTGTTGGTCTTGAACTATTAGGTGAGCATTTCCCAGGAGGTTCAGGACAACCAACAGAACTGATAGTTCCAGTTTCACTTATTGACTCTGTTTCTTCGGCACTTAAAAATGTTGAAGGTGTTTCATCTGTCGAGCCAATGCGCATGACTCCTGCGATCCCTGGCCAGCCACTTTCTGAAGTCAAGGTGATTGAAGGAAAGGTTGTTCTCAACGCAACTCTTGCACTCAATCCAGACTCCGTAGAAGCACGAGAGATCATCCCAGTCATTCGTGAAGCAGTTCATGCAATTGATCCAACTATTCTTGTCGGCGGTAGCACTGCCGTTGCTTACGACACAGATGTTTCGGCAAATCGAGATAACCGCACAATTATTCCAATTGTTTTAGTTCTGATTACCATAATTCTTGGACTTCTCTTGCGCAGTATTTTGTCGGCAGCGCTCCTTTTGGGAACTGTTGTTTTGTCATTCTTTGCAACACTGGGAGCATGCCAACTTGTCTTTGAGCACCTCTTTGGATTCAAGGGGGCAGACACATCATTCCCATTGTTTGCCTTTATCTTCTTGGTAGCACTTGGTATTGACTACAACATCTTCTTGATGACTCGTGTGAGAGAAGAAAGTGCCAAGATCGGTACTCGGGCTGGAGTCATCAAGGGCTTAACTGTCACAGGAGGTGTGATCACTTCAGCAGGTATTGTTCTAGCGGCAACATTTGCAGTACTTGGAGTATTACCACTGGTGTTCTTGGCCGAACTTGGTTTTGCCGTTGCATTCGGTGTTCTTCTAGATACTTTGATTGTTCGCACAATCTTGGTACCGGCACTCGTCCACGATATTGGCGGAAAAGTCTGGTGGCCTTCCAAGTTACAGAATAGTTAGCATGAGCTTACGTGTTGGTATCGCGGGGTATGGATTAGCCGGGCGGTACTTTCACGCACCATTGCTCAAGGGCTGTGGTTTTGAAGTTGTTGCTATTCACACTGGAAATCCAGAACGCATTGCACATGCGCTTTCAGATTTTCCGAGCACCACAGTTGTTGCAACTATTGAAGAGTTAGTAGCCCACAATCTTGATCTCGTTGTTGTTGCCTCTGCAAACTTAGTTCATGCCCAGCATGCTCTAGCTGCGATAAAGGCAGGAATCCCAGTTGTCGTTGATAAACCTATGGGTCGCACATTGGCCGAAACCAAAGAAATTGTTGATATGGCTGAGTCGGCCGGTGTTGGTGTAACAACTTTCTTTAACCGTCGCTGGGATAGCGATGCATTGACTATTAAGAAGGTCTTAACAAGTGGAGTATTGGGTGAAGTACATAGAATAGATTCTCGATTTGAAAGATTTAGACCAGAACTCAATGCGACATCTTGGCGTGAGAATATGTCTGCCGCCGATGGTGGTGGGCAACTATTAGATCTTCAACCTCATTTGATCTCAACTGCTATTGACTGGTTTGGTTCGGCAAAGCTTGTTACCGCCAGTGTTCGTTCACTTCGCGGGGGAGCAGATGATGACTCAGTATTAGTTCTACAACACGACAGCGGTGTGATGTCATATCTTTCAGCTAGCGCTGTTGTTGGTGCACCAGGTCCACGCATTCGTATTCTGGGCACAAAGGGTGCATTGGTTATTAACGATCTAGATCCGCAGGAAGCGCTGTTGCGCGCAGGTAAATTTCCCGACAATGGAACATGGAATTATCCGACTACTTCACAAGCCTTTCTACATCGCGGTGATGAAGTCGAAGAGATTGAATCTATCCCAGGCAATTACGGTCACTTCTATAAGGCTGTTGAGTTGGCAATTACAACAGGTGCGCCATGGCCAATTGCCAATTCAGATGCGTTGTTAGTTGCCTCCATCATCGATCAAGCCCGTGAAATTGGTGCACGTGCATACTGAGGTTCTCATTGTTGGTGCTGGTTTGGCAGGTCTTAATGCAGCCATTTGTCTAGAAGCTGCAGGTGTAAATGTCACAGTCATTGAGTCCTCGGAGCGTGCAGGTGGGCGAGTAGCAAGTGATGTGATTGATGGCTTTATCTGTGATCGTGGATTCCAGTTGATAAACGCGCAATATCCTGCGCTACAAGAACTCAATATTCTCAAAGAGCTAGATTTTATAGAGGCCCCAAGAGTTATTGAAGTATGCCTTGGGAATCAGCGCCACGTGATTGGCGATCCTCGCCAGGTTCCTTGGACCGTATTGGATAAAGCAACTGGCACGATTCCTGAAAAGCTTGCACTTTTAAGATTCATTGCGAGTCGACCAAAATCAGGGCAATCGATCGGACAGGCCCTGCGAAGTACTGGCACATGCTATGAAAGAGTGTTGCGTCCTTTCTTACAAGGTGTCTTCTTAACCGATCCAGACAATGTTGATGCATTGTATGGACATTCGATTATCAAGAGTTTTGTTAATGGTAAGCCTGGCGTTCCGCGCAATGGTGCGGGTGAACTATCAAAGGCACTTGCAAAACGAGTGAGCAATATTGTCTATAACACGAGAGTCGATGGGATAGATCAAACAGCCGTACACACCAACAACGGAAGTTATTCGGCCAAGAAGATTCTCATCGCAACGGATGCAACGACTGCCACGCAATTACTTGGTCTGACCGAAGTACCACGCATGGCTGGTTGCATCACTTGGTATCACGCCGTCTCCCAGAATCCATCGGGAAATGGTCGGTTAATAGTCGATGGTCAAAGACGAGGACCCATTATTAATTCAGTTGGTTATGTCAGATGTGTCCTCTAGTTATGCTCCTAAGGGTCAGCATTTGATTTCAACAACTACTGATCTAAATGTCACTGAGTCAGATGTGCGACGCCATCTAGCCATTATGTGGGGGACCAGCACACACGAATGGCAATTCATCGCCAAGTATGAAATCCCAGCTGCATTGCCAATTCACAATGTGGGCCGTGCGTTGTCGCAAAGTATGAAAATTAACGATCATCATTATGTTGCCGGCGATCACCGCACTGTTCCATCACAGCAAGGCGCGCTATTTTCAGGACGACTTGCGGCTCAATTAATCCTTGACTAGTTGTGCAAGTGCCTCTGAAATGTGCGGGTAATCCCAGGTAAAGCCCGCTTCTTGTAGAACATGTGGAATTACGCGCTTAGAACCAAGAATCTCAGATGAGAACCCACCTAAAGCAATCTTTAGAGCCAGAGCTGGTGCAGGAAACAGTGCTGGTCGATGCATGGCGCGAGCAAGTGCTGAAGTAAATTCTTGGTTAGTTACAGGATTTGGAGCAGTTAAATTCACTGGCCCTGAAATTGGATTTTCTAAAGCAAAAACAATTGCACGGATTTGATCGTGCAATGTAATCCATGACCACCATTGCTTTCCATTACCCAGCTTTCCGCCAAGGCCTAAACGAAACAGTGGAAGCATCTTGCCGAGTGCGCCACCTGTTGGGTCTAGCACCAATCCGGTACGAATCTTTACTGTGCGAACTTCACCCGCAAGATCTGCAGCTGCTTCCCACTCGCGACAAACCGCTGCCAAGAAGTCATCTCCAACACGATCGGTTTCAACAACCGCGCGGTTTCCACTTTCGCCATACCAGCCAACTGCAGAGGCAGAAATGAAAACCTGTGGCTTTAGCTCTGCAACAGCATTTGCAATTGCGGTTGTGCCAAGTAATCTGGAATTTAGAATTTCGCTCTTATACTTTTTATTCCATCGCTTATCGCCAACACCAACACCAGCTAAGTGAATGATTGCATCTACGCCACGAAGTGGTTCTAGGTTTACAAAGCCAGTTTGTGGATTCCATTGGACTTCATCTGCTGCAACCGGTGCACGACGCACAAGACGTTGAACAGTATGACCTTCACTCTTTAAGTGACCAACAAGTGCGGTACCGATTAGTCCTGAGGCACCAGTTATCGCGATGCGTTGCGGAACTGTCATGACCGACTTACAGTCCTAGATCTGACTCGAAAGCGCCACCTTCGAGGCGTTCTTTAAGAGTTACTAAGAATCGTGCAGCATCTGCGCCATCTACGACGCGGTGATCATATGAAAGTCCTAGATAAACCATTGAGCGGATAGCAATTGTCTCTCCACCATCTTCACCACGAACAACCATTGGACGCTTAACAATTGCGCCTAAGCCAAGGATTGCTACCTGTGGTTGATTGATAATTGGAGTATCAAAGAGTGCTCCGCGGCTTCCAGTGTTAGTTAGCGTAAATGTTCCGCCACCGAGTTCATCTGGGGTGACCTTGTTATCGCGAGTGCGAGCTGCAAGATCTGCAATCTTGCGAGCGATGCCACCCATATTGAGATCTCCGGCATTAGCAATTACAGGAACAAGTAATCCTCGTTCTGTATCAACTGCAATGCCAAGGTGTTCTGCGCCGTGATAAGTAATTTGGTCGCCTTCTACAGAAGAGTTCAAAACGGGGTGTTGCTTAAGTGCTTCACACACAGCAACTGCAAAGAATGGAAGGAATGAGAGCTTTACGCCTTCGCGCGCTTCAAAACTTGCCTTCGAACGATCGCGCAGACGTGCAATCTTGGTGACATCTACTTCAATAACTGTTGTTAGTTGCGCACTGACCTGGAGTGATTCAACCATGCGTGCTGCAATAACTTTGCGAAGTCGAGACATAGTCACTGTTGTTCCACGTAGTGGTGAGACAGCCACAACTGAAGGGCGTGGGGCACTTGGTGCGGATGCAAGTGGCGCTGATGCTGCAACTGATGCCGCAGGACGAGCTAATGATTCAACATCTTCCCGGCGAATTCGTCCACCGATGCCTGTGCCAGTAACTTGCGCAAGATTTACGCCAAGCTCCGATGCAAGTTTACGAACTAGGGGAGTCACATATGCATCTGCAGGTTGTGAGACTGGTGCAGAGGCAACAGGTGCAGGGGGTGGTGTAACAGGTGCTGCAACAACTGGTGCTGCAATAACTGGTGCAGGAGGTGGTGTAACTGGCGCTGCAACAACAGGTGCAGGTGCAGCAGCTGCACCATTAGCAGCTCCGATTAATCCAAGACGAGCACCAACTGGAACAGTTGTATCAACTGCAACATCAATAGCTAGAAGAGTTCCAGCAACTGGTGAAGGAATTTCAGTATCAACTTTGTCAGTTGAAACTTCAAGTAGTGCTTCATCTACTGCAACTGAATCACCAACGTTTTTCAACCAACGTGTAACTGTTCCTTCAGAAACGCTCTCACCGAGTGCGGGCATGGTGATAACAGTTCCGGCACCAGATGGAGCAGGTGCAGTAGGAGCTGGAGGAGGAGTAACTGGAGCAGCAGCAACTGGTGCCGGAGTTGGAACAACTGGGGCTGCAACAACAGGTGCGGCAACTGGTGCAGGTGCAGCGGCACCATCAGCGATGATTGCTAGCTCTGCTCCTACAGGGACAGTTTGATCAACTTGAACAACAATCTTTTGAAGTGTCCCTGCTACTGGTGAAGGGATCTCTGTATCAACTTTGTCAGTTGAAACTTCTAGGAGTGGTTCATCGACGTTTACATGATCACCTTCGGCTTTTAACCAACGAGTGACTGTGCCTTCGCTAACGCTTTCGCCAAGTGCTGGCATCGTTACTGAAAATGTCATCTGTTTTCTCCTTGGTTATCCGTGAGCGTGAAGAGGTTTGCCTGCTAGAGCCATATGAGCTTCGCCCATGGCCTCTGACAGTGTTGGGTGTGCATGGATCAACGGAGCCACATCACTTGCACGTGCCTCCCAGTTATAGATTAATTCTGCTTCAGCTAATAATTCGCCAACTCGGGCGCCAACCATATGAACACCAAGAACTGGTCCATCTTTTTGTGCAACCAGTTTGATTGATCCTGCTGTGTTAAGAATTTGTGCCTTACCGTTACCAGCTAAGTCATATGAAAGTTCAACAACATCATGACCGCGCTTTTTGGCTTCTGCTGTAGTTAAACCAACTGATGCAACCTCAGGATCTGAGTATGTAACGCGTGGAATACCGTCGTAATTGATTGCGCGTGGATTTAACCCTGCAATCTCTTCAGCAACCAAGATTCCTTCTGCAAAGCCAACGTGAGCCAACTGCAGGGTAGGGATCAAGTCACCCACAGCCCAGATGCCTGGAACGTTAGTGCGGCACTTGTCATCAACTAAGACATATCCGCGATCCATCGCAACACCTTGCTCTTCATAGCCAAGGTTTGCAGAGACTGGACCACGCCCAACAGAGACCATCAAAATTTCAGCGCTAAATGTCTTGCCATCTTCGAGAGTGACTGTGACGCCATCTTTTGTCTTTTCAGCAGACTTAAATCGCACACCTAGTTCAAAGTTAATTCCACGTTTGCGAAATGCACGCTCAAGCTGCTTGCTCGAAGATTCGTCTTCGAGTGCGATGAGGTGTGGTAAACCTTCGATGATTGTTACTTCAGAACCAAATGATTTCCATACTGATGCAAATTCACAGCCAATAACTCCGCCACCTAAAACGATGACGCTTTTTGGAACATAGTTCAACTTTGTTCCGTGATCTGAGGTGATGATTTTTTCGCCATCAATTTCAAGTCCTGGCAAAGTTTTTGCATACGATCCTGTAGCAAGGATGACGTTCTTACCTGTGTAACGAGTTCCGTTGACTTCAACAGTATCTTTGCCAACTAATTTTCCGTGACCTTCAATAAAGGTAACTCCACGAGACTTAACTAAACCTGACAAACCCTTATACAACTTATTGATAACGCCATCCTTGTATGAATTAACACCGGCCATATCGATGCCATCAAAAGTGGACTTAACTCCAAAGTGTGCGCCATCTCGTGCGCCATCTGCGATTTCAGCTGAGTGAAGAAGAGCCTTGGTTGGAATGCAACCACGGTGCAAACATGTGCCGCCGACTTTGTCTGCTTCGATCAGGGCTACTGAAAGACCCAACTGCGAGCCGCGTAATGCTGCGGCATAACCCCCGCTGCCACCACCAAGGATGACAAGATCAAATTGAGACAATTAACAGCTCCTCTCAAAGGCCCATGCGGGCTAGGTGCCTATCTTGCCTCAAAGAGGGTCAAACCTCCCAATGCACAGGTGCAGTTTTAGGCTTGTTCGGCCAATGTCACAAGTGAGCGGAGGGCTATCCCTGTTCCACCAACTGGGGTGTAGCCATGGGGCTTAGCCTCGTTATAAGCCGGTCCTGCAATATCAAGGTGTAGCCAAGGCAGCTCTGGATTTACAAAATCCTGCAGGAAGAGACCAGCAACTAACATGCCACCCATTCGATCTCCGATGTTTGCAAGATCTGCAACTGGAGAATCTAGCGATGCGCGGAGCTCTTCTGGCAAAGGCATCGGCCAGAACTGTTCTCCGCATTGGGCAGCAACTGTTAAGAACTCATCACTGAACTCTTGGTTGTTTGTCATTACCGCACTTGTGCGAGTTCCAAGTGCCACAACTTGAGCACCTGTCAATGTCGCAACATCAATAATGCCATCTAACTTATTCTTTGAACTTTGTGCCTTCATTAGGCCATCGGCAAGAACAAGTCGACCTTCAGCATCAGGGTTAAGTACTTCAACAGTCTTGCCACCAAAGATTGTGATGATGTCAGATGGTCGAGTCGCTGTATCACTTGGCATGTTTTCCGCAAGTGGTGCCCATGACTCGATTGCAACATTGAGCTTCAGTTCTGCAATTGCGACGACGGCAGCGCTGACTGCTGCAGCACCACTCATGTCAGATTTCATTGCCTCCATACCTGCTGCAGGCTTTAGTGCTAGGCCGCCGGTGTCAAAAGTAATTCCTTTACCAACGAAGGCATAACGCTTTACTGCCTTGCCCTTGGGAGTGTATGAAATGTGTAGTAACCGTGGCGGGTTGGCAGATCCTTGACCAACACCAATAATTCCACCAAAGCCTTGTGACTTTAGTTGTTTCTCATCCCAGACTTGAATCTTCAATCCAGATTTAGCACCCCCTGCAGATTTAACGACTGCAGCTAACTTCTTGGTAAAAGAATCAGGAGTTAAGTGACTTGGGGGAGTATTGATGAGGTCGCGCACGAGGTAGGTGTATTTAGCAATAATTGTTGCGCGAACTACCGCTGCCTTTGCCTCGGCAGAAGATGCCAACTTTGAATGAACTGTGATTGTTTTTAATGGAGCTTTGTGATCATCTTTGGTTGCGCCGTAAAATTCTGTAAATGAGTAGGCACCAAGGGCAGCCCCTTCTGCAACGGCAGCAACCTGCGCCAGATTCTTTGCAGGCAATGAAAATGTGGCTGCAGAGTTTCCGGCCAAAGCTCGAGATGCGCTACCTGCGGCTCTGCGCAAAGTCTCATGTGTGTAGGTTGCCGATTTCTTTCCAAGACCTGTAAAGACCAAAAGGCGAACATGGGAACCAGGAAGTTTTGTAATCTCATCGGCTTTTCCGGTGGCTCCCATATCGACCAACTGGGAAAGTATGGTCTTGGTATCGATAGCCATATCGCCGGCTTCGATTGCGATACCGCCCTTTGAATTTGTTGAGGTAAGTCCTAAAACCAAAACCTCATCTTTTACGACGCCATCGGAAATCTTTAATGTGCTCATAAGAGGAAGCCTAATAGATGTCTTGGTAGGTTTGTGCAATGAAGACTTCACCGCTCAATCAAAAGCATCTAGACCTCAACGCCAAGATGGCCGATTTTGGTGGATGGCTGATGCCGATTGAGTATCCAGGTGCAGGAGTCTTGGCAGAGCATGCTGCTGTGCGGGAGCGTGTGGGAATCTTTGATGTCTCTCACTTGGGTAAGGCCTCAGTAAGAGGCGAAGGAGCACTTGAATTCTTGAATCAATGCCTGACAAATGATCTGACAAAGATTGCCGATGGCTCTGCTCAATACACATTGCTGTGCACTCCACAGGGCGGAGTTGTCGATGATCTGATTGCCTATCGAAATAGCGATAAAGATTTCTTCCTAGTACCAAATGCCTCCAACACAACAGATGTGGTTGCTGTTTTGCAAAAGCAAGCACCTGCTGGAATCACAGTTACTAATTTGCATAATGATTACGCCGTATTGGCGGTGCAGGGACCATTAGCCCCTAAAGTTCTAGAAACGCTCGGAATCAATACAGATATTGATTACATGGCATTTGCACATGTATCTATTGCTGGCGCAGATGTAATTTTGTGTCGTACCGGATACACAGGCGAACTCGGCTATGAATTACTGCCACACGCCAAAGATGCCGTTGCAGTCTGGGATGCTTTAGTCGCAGCGATTGCCCCGCTGGACGGATTAATTTGTGGACTTGGTGCTCGGGACACTTTGCGCACCGAGATGGGCTATCCATTACATGGCCATGAACTCTCTCTTGGTATATCTCCAGTTGAAGCAAGTGCCTCATGGGCAGTTGGTTGGAAGAAAGAAAGCTTTATCGGATCAGATGTATTACTGTCACAAAAAAATGGAGCAGTAGAGCGCAAGAGTGTTGCCATCAAATCACTAGATCGCGGCATCCCACGAGCTGGAATGAACGTTAAAAACGCTCAAGGTGAAGTAATTGGCGAAGTAACGAGCGGAACATTTTCTCCCACTCTAAAACACGGTATTGCTTTGGCCTTACTATCCAAGGAAGTCGCCATGGGAGATCAATTGATCATTGATGTGAGAGGCCGCGAATCACAGGCTGAAGTCGTGAAACTTCCTTTTGTTACTTCACACGTTCGCTAAATACAACCGGGGTTGAAAAAGCTGCACGCGTGTAAGTGCGGCGCAGTGCAGAGAGAACAGATGGTCCTGTGAAACCAATTAACACACAGGTAAAGATTGCTCTTGGGATGTCCCAGGCCATCGCACTTGCAAAGTGAAATGTGATGAATCGGCCTAAGTTTTCAGGAATCGAGCCGCCGGGGATGTATGAGAGTTGAGTGTTACTACCTAACGCCCATGGCCAAAATTGCAGATCCATGAGAAGCCCAAAAACTCCTGCAGCTAGCGCACCAAAAATGAGAAGCATTGCAATCTCACTTTTGCCGGAAAACTTTTTTGGCAACATTCCTGCAGCCATCCCAATCCAAGCAGCGGCAAACATTTGGTAACCAAGCCAAGGACCAAGCCCACCGGTAAGCAAGGCAGATGCAAACATGGAAATAATGCCAAGAAGAAAACCGAAAGATGCTCCGAATACACGCGCGCTTAAAATCAAAACAAACCACATGGGTTCGATTCCAACAGCGCCTGCCCCCAATGGTCTTAGAGCAGATATGAGCGCTGCCAAAACACCTAAGAGTGCAACAGATTTTGCATCTAGTCCTGCAGATGAGATCTCCAATATAACTAAAACAATGGCCGCAAAGATTGCAATCCAAAAGAAGAATTGAGTGCGAGGTAAATCTTGACCCGTATAAAAGAACGGCCATACAAAACCTGCAATGCTAAACAAGGATGCGATTGCAAGAACCGAAGTGTTTCTGGAAGTGAATTTAACAACTCCTGAAGTCAGCATCATTGCTGGGCCTCTATTGCTGCAACCACATCAGAAACCTTGAGCCAGGGCTGGGGTGACATCACCTTTGATACTTGAGGGGCAAATGCGGGGGATGAGAGAAGAACATCAAGGGTTGATCCGTCAGCAACGATGTCTCCATCTGCAAGGAAGAGAACTCTGGTAGCCAATTCAGCTACTAATTCGACATCATGAGTGGCAAGCACAACGCACTTATTAGTTGCTCGAGCAAACTCAATCAGAATTGTTGTCAGCTCTTTTTTTGCTTGATAATCAAGACCACGCGTGGGTTCATCAAGAATTAGCACAGCCGGGTTTGATGACAACACAATGCTTAAGGCAAGACCCAGCCTTTGCCCTTCCGACAAATCACGTGGATGAGTTGTCGGGGATACTCCAGGAACTAGCTGCTGCAATATTTGAGCTGTAGTGCCGCTAGGTATTTGATTATCTTTATCGGCCTGTTCGCATTCAATTTGCACGCTTTGCCCGTAGAGAAGATCACTTGGTTCTTGTGGGATGAAGCCAATTGAAGTTCTGCGTTCTTTGCCTTTGAGATTTTGCGGATTGGCTCCAGAGACATCGACTGATCCAGAACTTAGGATCGAAATTCCTGCCAGGGATTTAAGAAGTGAACTCTTGCCGGCTCCATTTCGACCCATAATGGCGACGATTTCATTACCAGAAATTGTTGTGCTCACAGATTTCAGCGCAAGTTTGCCGTCATAGCTCACAGAAAGTTCTCGCACCTTAATGATGGGAGCTCCCACTTGGGATATGCCTAAATCACTTGGAACATAATTTTTGTCGCGGATCTCTGCGGTCATTCTTCGCATTTCACGAACAGAAACACCGATCTCCTTCAAGCCAAGTGCTCGGGCCAGATGAACAATGGGCGGGGCAATAGGAGAGTGCATCAAGATTTCTTCAGGAGTTCCAACTTGTGCCACACCAACACCATTGATGTGAACAATTCGGTCGGCGAATTGAATAACTCGCTCTAGTTTATGTTCGGCGATTACAACTGTAAGACTCAAGTCATGGACTAGGCGGTGCAAGATAGAGAGAACTTCTTCAGCTGCAATGGGATCTAAAGCACTGGTGGGCTCATCAAGTACCAAAACTTTAGGGTGGGCAACTAACGCTGAACCAATAGCAACACGTTGTTGTTCCCCACCACTAAGGGTTGCAATTGCCCGATCGCGTAGAGGGGAGAGACTCAATAGATCTAATACTTCTTCTACGCGCTTGCGCATGACATCTGGTGACAGATTCAATGTTTCCATGCCAAAGGCAAGTTCTTCTTCCACAGTATCTGCTACGAAACCATTGGCAGGATTTTGACCGACAATCCCGATCAGATGGGCCATACCTCCGGGCTTAACTAACTGGGTTGAATGTCCATCAACACTCACATCACCAGCCAAAATTCCTCCTGTGTGATGAGGGACTAGTCCATTAATCAGGCGCAAGAGTGAAGATTTGCCTGATCCTGTTGGACCGATGACAAGCACCATTTCACCTTCGGCAATTTCAAGGTTTAAATCTTCTAGAACAGTTGTTGTTGAATTTGGATAAATGAGAGAAACATTTGAAAACTTAATCATGACAAACCAACAACTATCAGTGCGGAGAAAACGACAGCAGAGTCGGCAACGCGCCATTTAATGGGGCGGTATCTAGAGCGCTTTTTGCTCACACCATAGCCCCGGCTATCCATTGCAGCTGCCAAGTCTAAAGATCTAGCAAGTGATTCTTCGAGTAATGGAATGGCAACCCTTCGCCATGAAGCAAAGCCGCGTAATGATTGTCCACGAAGTTTTTGTGCTTGGCGAATTCGAGAGACCGAAGTGACAAGTTGTGGCAATACTGAAGTTGCTATGACTATCGAAATACCAAACTCATAGATATAGATGGGGAGAACTCGCAATAAGCGGTGCGGACTAGTTAGGGAAGCTGCAGCACCGAAGATGACGATGATCGCGCAAATCAAGACACCCTCAGTTAGAGCCGATGTTAAACGCTCTGCGGTAACAGTTCCACCGATACGAATTCCAGGCATCCAGCTTGGTAGTGGAAGTATCGGGAGCGTGAAAAGTGTTGTCCCAGGAATTGGAACACCGATCAATACACCAATTACTGTTCTAATCAACAAAATCCAGGCCGACAATTTCAAGGTCCAGTTAAAACTCTTGCCCCAAGGGGCATTGTCGCGATTGATAAAAACTACAACTGCCACTGCACCCACACAACTGAGAGTGAAAATGGTGCTATCAAAGCGAATGACTGCAATAGCCAAGCCGATAGCCCAAATCCACCAGGTCAGTGGGTGCAGCGACAGTTTTCTCATTAACTACTTCTTGATCAGTGCTTTGGGGGTTGCGATTTCAACACCGCACTCTTTCGCTGGATAACCAGCTAGACCACAAATCAAACCTGAACCTGCGGCACGAATTTTGGTGACTTGTCCTAGGACATCGATGCCTTGGGATTCCTTTGCAGTTCGGACACAAGTTGTAATTGTCTTTCTAACCTTTTCACCCTTAGGCGCATAGGCAGCGGAACCGAAATCAACAACTACTGCTATCCGCTTGGTGTCTTTGTCTGCCTTAACACCGGCGCAAATCTTTTTGAAATCAGGCTTTACTCGTGGCTCAACAGATGGAATGTCATCTGAGCTGAAAACGAAGGACCATCCTTCAACAGCACCGTCAGCGATATCAACTGTTGGCCCTGTCATTGCTGCGGTCCACACTGTTTTGCCAGGGGCTGCTTGGAAATATCCCCAATAACGCCAACCCTTTTCTGCAGCTTGGGCAGAAGGCGTTATGAATGTTGAGATAAGGATCATTGCTAAAACTATTTTGAACTTCATTGCTGTGTAGCCTCTCGAATAGGAAAGAGTCTCACAGGGAGTGAACCGCACATAGGTAGGACGAATTACTCGACACTTCTAGTGGTAGGAGCACACCCCGCAAACCTCGGCGGGTGTTTGTCTCATCTGCACTTGTTAGGTAATCCGACTTATCTCCAGAGAGATTCACGGTTGCGGGTCAGCGTCGGATTTGCACCGAACTTCCCCTACCAAGTGAGCTATTAAGTTGTAGGTGAACCAAACCATAACCCTTTGGGCTTGGCAACTAGGCGCGCTAGTCATAGGCTTGCGCTCATGGAATACAGACGCCTTGGCAGTACCGGAATGTACGTTTCTGAAATCTCTTACGGAAACTGGATCACTCACGGAAACCAAATTGAATCAGATGCAGCTATCAAGTGTGTGAAAGCAGCCCTTGAAGTTGGCATCACAACCTTTGATACTGCAGATGTTTATGCAGGCACAAAAGCTGAAACAGTTTTGGGTAAGGCGCTCAAGGGCGTAAAGCGTGAGTCATATGAATTGTTTACTAAGGTTTATTGGCCAACAGGCACAGGCAAGAATGATCGCGGACTTTCTCGCAAGCACATCATCGAGTCATGTAATGCATCTCTGAAGCGACTTCAGACAGACCACATAGATCTCTACCAGATGCACCGCTTTGATTATGAAACACCTATCGAAGAGTCCTTAAGTGCATTTGATGATTTGATCCGTGCCGGCAAGGTTCACTACATTGGTTTTTCTGAGTGGAACGCAGAACAAATCAAGTCAGCATTAGCAATTCAAGATGCTCGTGGATACAACCGCTTTGTTTCAAGTCAGCCACAGTATTCAGCGCTATGGCGCGTTATTGAAGCAGAGGTTGTTCCGCTGTCTCAAAAAGAGGGCATTGGCCAAATCGTGTGGTCGCCTATGGCTCAAGGAATTTTGACGGGTAAGTACTTGCCTGGAAAGAAAGCACCAGCAGGATCTCGCGCAACTGACAAGGGCAGTGGCGCAAACATGATCAAGGGCTGGATGCGCGAAGAGGTTTTGGAAGCTGTTCAAAAGCTAAAGCCAATTGCAGATGGTGTTGGATTAACTATGGGCCAGCTTGCTATTGCCTGGGTGCTTCAGAATCCAAATGTTTCCAGCGCGATCATGGGCGCTACCAAGCCAAAGCAGGTCAAGGAAAACGTGAAGGCATCTGGTGTGAAACTAGATGCAGATGTCATGAAAGCAATTGACGCAGCACTTGGCACTCTTCCAGAGCGCGATGCAAAGAAGAATGAAAGCCCGAATCCTCGCGCTTAGCTTTTCTTTTTCTTAATTGATACTTGGGGATGAGGCGCACGTAGGCGTCTCATTTGCGTTGAACGAAGCCAGGCATACATTCCGAGACCCTTGGTTGCTGTGCCAGGAAATTCTACTTCTACCGCTTTGCGGATTTTCTTGGAGAGAAGGACTCCATCGATAATTGCGATGATTAACATCGCATACATCAGTGCGATTGCTCCCAATTGAATAGCGGGAACTGGGAAAAGTGTTAACACCAAAACAACGAAAATTGTTGGCAGGAAGTATTCACCGGTTGAGCGACGAGAATCGACATAGTTTCGAACAAAGCGACGAGCAGGTCCGCGATCTCGAAGTGGCAGCGCAGCCTCATCTCCGCGAAGATATGCAGCGCGTTGGGCAATGCGATCTTGCTTGGACAGTGCCTTAGAAGCTCGCTTCTGATCTTTAGTGACTATGGGCGCAAGGGAAGAAACCTTACGTTTTGACTCAGCCTCTTTGCGCTTTGGGGTGGGACGGCCCTTGCTCTCGTTAGTACTCATGGCATAACTATAGAGGCCGTGTTGAACCGCTTCTCAACTCGCTTGCCAGACACGGGGGGAGTAGGCTTTCACCAGGAGTCAATCAAGGAGAGTGCAATGACAACTGAAGCAACGACAACAACTGGAATACAGCTAACTGATGTAGCCGCCGCAAAGGTGTCTGCATTGTTAGCTCAAGAAGGACGCGACGATCTCAACTTGCGCGTTGCTGTGCAACCAGGTGGATGTTCAGGTCTTAAGTACCAGCTCTACTTTGATGACCGCAACATGGATGGTGACATCGTGCGCGAATTCGGCGCAGTCAAGGTAATCACCGACAAGATGAGCGATCCATATCTTTCAGGTGCAACGATCGATTTCGTTGACACAATCGAAAAGCAGGGATTTACTATTGATAATCCTCAAGCACAAGGTTCTTGTGCATGTGGCGATTCTTTTAACTAAGTATTCTCACTTTTCGCATTAGTATCCCCACATGAAAATTGGTGTAGCGGGTTCTGTCGGTCTTGATCATTTAATGACCTTCTCTGGAAAATTTACAGATTCACTCGTGGCCGGATCACTTGAGAAAGTCTCTCTTTCTTTTCTTGTCGATAGTTTGGATGTTCGTCGTGGTGGCTGTGCGGCAAACATCGCATTTGGAATGGGTGTTCTTGGATTAAACCCAATTTTGATTGCAGCCGTTGGTAAGGACTGGGCCGATTACGATGCCTGGCTTTCACGTCATGGTGTCGATACATCACACGCTTTAGTGTCGACCACACTGCACACCGCACACTTTGTTGTTACAACCGATCAAGAGCTCAATCAAATCGCATCCTTTTTCCCTGGTGCAATGTCTGAGGCTCGAAACATTGAGTTAAGTCCCATAATGGAAAAGGTTGGACGTTTGGACATGATGGTGATTTCACCAGATGATCCAGAAGCAATGCTGCGACACTCTGAGGTTTGTCGCCAGCAAGGGATCGCATTTGCTGCTGATCCATCTCAACAAATGGCGCGAATGACAGGTGAAGAGATCAAGTTTTTGATTGAAGGCGCGTCCTACCTATTTCTCAATGAGTATGAACTGGCACTTGCCATGCAAAAAACAGGCTGGACAGATCGCGAAATTTTAGAGCGCGTTAAATATCGAGTGGTGACCTTGGGATCAAAGGGCGCAAAGGTTGAAAGTGCGGCGGGTGAATTTGTTCAAGTCGGCTGCCCCAAAGAGAACTCCAAGACCGACCCAACTGGTGTGGGCGATTCATTTAGATCAGGTTTTATCGCCGGTCTTGCCTGGGGGCTTTCCCATGAGCGATGTGCCCAGCTAGGTGCATTAATCGCAACCTATGTCATTGAAACCTTGGGCACTCAGGAATACCGCTTCACAAAGCCTGAATTCATCGCTCGTTTTGCCGCCGCATATGGGCAAACCGCTGCTGATGAAATTGCACTACATCTTAAATAGATGTGAGGAGCGCCACCACTCCTGCTGATTGTGCTCGTGCGACGCTCGGGGCGAATACAAACTATCCTTACCCCTATGTCTCGCACCATGTTTTCGCGCTTACGAGCACTGCTCCTACTCCTGCCAGTATTTGTCTTAACAGGATGCTCAAAGAGTATGGATTGGGGATTTCCCGAGGGAGTCTCTAGCGTTAACGACGCTTCACTTTCGTTGTGGCAGGGAGCCTGGATTGCAGCAGGCGTAGTCGGTGTTGTTACTTTAATTTTGATTTTGTGGCCAGCTGTTTTTCACCGCGGCAAAAAAGACGGACCAGAGTTTCCAAAGCAAACTCAGTACAACGTTCCAGTTGAGATCGCTTACACAATTATTCCATTCATCATTGTTGCGGTGCTCTTCTTCTACACAATAGAGCGACAAAATATAATTACAGAAAAGACAGATACCTACGCCCACGAAATTACTGTTGAAGGTTTTCAGTGGTCTTGGCAGTTTGGATATCCAGAGGCTGGCCCAAAAGCGGTTGTGACCGGAACACCAACGCAACCTCCAACTTTGGTTGTGCCTTTAGGTGAGCGCGTTCGCTACACAATCACATCCAATGATGTTGTTCACGGGTTCTGGATTCCTGCATTCATGATTCAAATGCAAAATCTTCCAGGTGTCACCAATGAGCTTGAATTCACCGCTAACAAGCTAGGCGAGTTCCCTGGCCGTTGCAATATTTTATGTGGACGCAATCACTCTCAAATGCTTTTCACCGTGAAGGTAGTTACACCTGCCGAATACGATACTTATTTAGAAACACTTAAGGGGAGCCAAGCATGACAACGTATGCCGATCGTCCTACGACAACCCTGAAGGCTCCTATACCTACTGCAAAAGGTAAGTCTTTTGTAAAGTGGATTACATCAACTGATCACAAGACGATCGGTTACATGTATTTGATGACATCTTTTGCTTGGTTCTTAATTGCGGGTGTGTTAGCTCTTGTTCTTCGAGCAGAATTAGCACGTCCAGGAATGCAGTTCTTGAGCAACGAGCAGTACAACCAGATCTTTACAATGCACGGAACCATCATGCTTTTGATGTTTGCTACCCCTCTATTCGTGGGCTTTGCAAATGTAATCATGCCGCTTCAAATTGGCGCAGCAGATGTTGCCTTCCCACGTTTGAATATGTTCTCGTATTGGTTATTCCTCTTCGGAGGTTTGATGACCTTTGCAGGCTTTTTGTCTCCGGGCGGAGCGGCATCCTTTGGTTGGACTGCGTATGCACCACTTGCTAACTCTCAGTACTCACCAGGTATCGGTGGAGATCTATGGCTGATCGGCCTTGCTATCAGTGGTGTTGGAACAATTTTGGGTGGCGTTAACTTCATAACAACAATTTTTACCATGCGCGCACCTGGCATGACCATGTTCCGTATGTCTATCTTTTCGTGGAACGTGCTGTTGACTTCAATTTTAGTTTTGCTTGCATTCCCACCATTAGCAGCTGCCTTCTTAGGGTTAGAAGCAGATCGTTTATATGGTTCGCATTTATTTGACCCGGCCAACGGCGGCGCCATGTTGTGGCAGCATCTGTTTTGGTTCTTCGGCCATCCCGAGGTTTATATTCTTGCCCTACCGTTTTTTGGAATCGTTACTGAGATCTTGCCAGTCTTTTCTCGCAAGCCAATCTTTGGTTATTTAGGTCTGATCGCAGCAACTATTGCAATTGCGGCGCTTTCAGTATCTGTATGGGCTCACCACATGTTTGCTAGTGGACAGGTTCTGCTTCCATTCTTCTCTTTCATGACATTTTTAATCGGTATTCCAACTGGTGTGAAGTTTTTCAACTGGATCGGCACGATGTGGCGAGGTCACGTAACCTTTGAAACTCCAATGCTCTGGGTTATGGGATTCCTTGTGACCTTCCTATTTGGTGGTCTCACAGGAATTATTCTTGCTTCACCACCACTTGATTTTGCAGTATCTGCTAGCTACTTCGTGGTTGCTCACTTCCACTATGTTCTCTTTGGAACAGTGGTGTTTTCAATGTTTGCAGGTTTTTATTTCTGGTGGCCAAAGATGACAGGCCGCATGCTCAATGAGCGTCTTGGAAAGATTCACTTCTGGACTCTGTTTGTTGGCTTCCACTTAACATTCTTGATTCAGCACTGGCTAGGCATCAAGGGATTCCCACGACGTTATGCCGATTACCTTCCAGGTGATGGCTTTACCTTCATGAACACCGTTTCAACTATTGGTTCATTCCTTCTGGCACTTTCGATGATTCCGTTCTTCATCAATGTGTGGATTACTCGTAAATCACCAAAGGTTGAAGTCGATGATCCTTGGGGCTATGGAAGTTCACTCGAGTGGGCAACATCGTGTCCACCACCACGTCACAACTTCTTGTCTATGCCTCGCATTTCCAGTGAGCGTCCAGCATTTGATTTACATCACCCACACGTGAAAATTGAGGGGAAGCATTAAAAGATGAAGGCCTCTTGGAAGTTATTCGGCGGACTAGCAGTCTTCTATGCGATCGTCACTGTTATCTATGTGTTAATTGGCGGAGAACCACTAGGTATTAGTGGACTGCTTTTGTCGGCTTGCTTGGCGGGAATGATTGGTTTTTATGTGTGGTTCACACAAAAGCGAATTGGTGTTGATCTTCCTGAAGATAATTTGACCGCTGAGATTTCAGATGGTGCCGGGGAACTTGGTTTTTATAGTCCGCACTCATGGTGGCCTTTACCGGTTGCACTCAGTGCCTGCGCACTTGGTTTGGGTCTGCTCATTGGCTGGTGGCTCGTTCTGATCGCACTTGGGGCTTTGATGATTTCGATTATCGGCATGGTTACCGAGTACGAGAAACCAACAACTTCTACTTCACACTAATGAGCGACATCCGGGCCGAAATTCTTCCCACAGAGTTCCCAAATACGACAGCTGCGCGAATAATTATCAATTCTCCAGCCAGCACAATATTTGATTTACTAGCAAACCCCGCAGCACATCGTTTATTTGACGGCTCCGAAACTATCCAAAAGGCTGTCTCGGGCCCGGCACGGTTGTTCTTAGGTGCGAAGTTTTCTATGGATATGAAAATCAAGATCCCATATCGCATTAAAAACACGGTAGTGGCTTTTGAGGAGAACAAGAAAATCTCATGGTGTCACTTAATGAAGTGGACCTGGACATACGAGCTTGCTGATCTAGGCAATGGCTCCACACAAGTCACTGAATCCTTTGATGCAAGTGCAATACCTGGATATGCAGCGCGCTGGCTCAAGGTGACAGGAGCTATGGCACACAACCCAAAGTGGATGGCTAAATCCCTAGTGCGGTTGAAGTCGATTTGCGAGGCGTAAAGCTCTCTAGATTTGCTCCAGTACTTTTTGTGCTCTTGTGGAGTACGGGTTTTGTAGGAGCAAAGTACGGCTTGCCCTATGCAGACCCATTCATTTTCTTATCAGTTCGGGTCTTGATTGCAGCGCTCATACTCTTTGCAATAGCTTCCGTGATGAGATCACCAATTGCAATAGGTGCATCAGCTATTACCCGTTCCTCGGTGATCGGCTTCTTTCTTCACGCCTGTTACTTAGGGGGAGTGTTTTACTCTATTTCTAAGGGACTGCCGGCGGGGGTGGCTGCGGTTGTGACAAGTTTGCAGCCAGTGTTAGTTTCCCTGTTAGCCGTCAAAGTCTTGGGCGAACAACTAAGAGTAAAACAAGTTGTGGGCTTAGCACTGGGATTAATTGGTGTTGTTTTAGTTTTGGGCCCTTCTTTTGAGCAGGACATTCCTGTAAGTAGCGTGGTCGGCATTCTTGTTGCACTAACCGGAAGCACTTCGGCGACTTTGCTGCAGAAAAAGATAGGCACAGACGTTCCACTGATCTCTGGTACCGCGTATCAATACCTGGCAAGTGGCGTGGTCTTAGGTATTGCAGCCGTTGCAACGGGTGGCACTCGTATTCAATGGAGCGGGCAATTTGTTGTTGCCTTTGTCTGGCTAATTGCCGTCTTGTCAGTGGGTGCGATTTTGCTGTTGCTCTGGCTCCTTAACACTGGCAGTGCGGCATCGGTTTCTTCGCTACTCTATTTAGTTCCACCGGCAACAGCGCTAGAGGCATTCTTTTTGTTCGGGGAAAAAGTAAACACCCAAGGCTTCCTAGGAATAGGAATTACAGCCCTGGGTGTTTGGCTTGTTATAGCTAATTAGTGGTGTTCGATCTCTTTCAGATCGTTGACTGAGACCTTAGGAATCGCTTCGGCGTTAGCAACACTCATACGAGAGCGAAGCTTGTTTCTCAACGCTCCTGCGCGCTTAACTCCACGACCATCAACTTCAGGAAGTTCAAGGGCTGGAGCCTGCTCGTGTGAGGTGAGGAGGTAGGCCTTCTCTGGTGAAATCGGTTCATGAACTTCAACAAATTCACCATGAGGCAGACGTAGAAGAGTTCCAGTCTCACGACCATGGAGAACTAATTCGCGATCTGCGCGCTGTAATGACAAGCAAAGTCGCTTTGTAATCACAAAGGCAAGGGGAGGAAGTACGAACACTCCAATACGAGTTCCCCACATGATTTGATTGATGGAAAGATCAAAGTGAGTAGCAATAATGTCGTTACCACCGTTGACCAAAGTAACCAGTACAAAGGTGAGAGACATGGCACCGAGTGCAGTGCGGTTAGGAGCATTGCGTGGGCGATCTAGTAAGTGATGCTCGCGCTTGTCTCCAGTTATCCAACTTTCAATGAATGGATACAGAGCCATTCCAGTAAATAAGATGCCAGGAATGATTAGCCCCGGCACCAAAATGTTCCAGGAAATCGTGTGACCAAATGCGTGCGTTTCTAATGGGGGAGCCATGCGAACTAGACCGTCGAGCCACCCCATATACCAATCGGGTTGTGAACCAGCGGAAATTTGTCCAGGCGTGTAAGGACCGTAGAGCCAAATCGGGTTAATAGATGCAACAGCGGCTAAAAATGCTGTGACTCCAAAGACGATGAAGAAGAATCCGCCAGCTTTAGCCATGTATGTAGGCATTAATGGGTATCCGACAACATTCTTTTCTGTGCGTCCAGGACCTGGGTACTGGGTGTGCTTCTGGTACCACACCAACATTAAGTGGACAGTGATTAATGCCAAGAATGCTCCTGGTAGTAACAACACGTGCACCGTGTAAATGCGTGGAATAAAAGCTTCACCTGGAAATGCTCCGCCGAATGCAAAGTAGGCAAGGTAAGAACCGACAACTGGTAAGGCTTGAATGATCGCTTCGGCGATACGGATACCAGTGCCTGACAAGAGATCATCTGGAAGTGAGTAACCAAGGAATCCTTCAACGATTCCTAGAGTCAAAAGTCCAATACCAATAATCCAGTTTCCTTCACGTGGTTTACGGAATGCTCCGGTAAAGAACACGCGCATCATGTGCGCAACGATTGCTGCCATAAAAATCAGAGCCGCCCAGTGATGAATCTGGCGCATCAAGAGTCCACCGCGAACCTCAAAGGAGATGTGTAACGCGGACGCGTAAGCCGCCGACATCTTTATACCTTCAAGAGGCTCATAGCTACCCTCGTAGATAACTTCACGCTGTGAAGGATCAAACCAAAATGTTAAAAAGGTTCCAGACAGTAGCAAGATTACAAATGAGTAGAGTGCAACTTCACCCAAGAGGAATGACCAGTGATCAGGAAATACCTTTTGCAGGTTCTTCTTCATCCATGCCGCACCACCAGTGCGCTCATCAACGAAATTTGCAACGCTTCCTAAACGAGCTTCAGTTGTCATTGTGAGTTTCGCTCCCAGAAACTAGGTCCGACTGGCTCGGAGAATGGTTGGCGTGCTACGAGATAACCCTCTTGATCAATTGTAATGTCTAGTTGAGGTAACGGCCTTGCGGAAGGTCCGAAGATAACTTTGGCTGCTCGGGTTACATCAAATGTCGATTGATGACATGGGCAGAGCAAGTGCTTTGTTTGTTGTTCATAGAGGGCAACTGCGCATCCCATATGTGAACAAATCTTAGAAAAAGCGATGATGCCATCGTGGGTCATTGCCAATCTGTCGGCCTCTAGATTGAACTCCTGAGGACGAAGGCGGATGAGCAAAACTGCATCCTTGGCGATGTCACTTAATTTGCGGTGCTCTGGATCTGCAATTTCAGGAAGCACCTGAGCAACTGCGCCAACTTCTAGATCAGAGGCCTTGATGCGGCGATTTCCTGGGTCTGTGACCAAATAAGTTCCAGATTTCCAGGTTGTCTTTTCAAGTTCTTTGCCTGGCAAAGGACCTAAGTCGCGAAGAAGAAGCAACGGAGAGAGTGCAGATAATCCCAGTGCCGCCCCCAAAGATCTCTTGATTAAAGAGCGGCGACCTAAACCTGAAGCACTGGCACCTGATTTAACAGCTTCCACAAACTCTTTACGATCAGAATCCGGTGAGCGAAATTCATGACGTTCTGCGACAACTTCAGTGTCAGGCATCAAAGTCTTCGCCCAATGAATAGCACCCAAGCCAATGAAAAATAATGAGATAGCCATGCCTAGGCCGAGGCCAAGTTGATGAGCATTTTGATTTCCCATAACAGGAATGAAAATGAACACATCATCAGGAACGAAGATGTAGGAAACGATGAGAAGAATCGTTCCAAGTGCGGAAATACCAAAGAGAATAGCGACTTGACGCTCTGCACGGTCGGCCGCAGCTGGATCAGTGTCTGCTTTACGATGAACGTGGGCTGGTAAACCTGGATCCTTTATAGCTTCGATTTCATTAGACATGTATTTATCTCGCCTTCATCGCTAGCCAGACAGCAACACCAATAAGCATTCCAAGTCCTAGAACCCACCCGAGTAAACCTTCTGTTACTGGACCAACGCGCCCAAGAGATGCACCGCCAAGGTTTGGCTCTTTCTCTGCTGACTTGATCCACTTGATGATTGAAAGTTTTTCCTCTGGAGTAATGGTCTTGTCGCTAAAGACGGGCATTGATTGTGGACCGGTCACCATTGCTTCATAAATATGTTTTGGTTCCACACCCATCAAAGTTGGTGCGTATTTTCCTTGCGACAGTGCGCCACCTTGACCGGCGAAGTTGTGACACATCGCGCAGTTATTGCGGAAGAGTTCTCCACCTTCTGCGGTGCTGCCATCACGTTCAAAATTGAGCTCTGATTCACCTGGAATAGCAGGTCCAGGTGCAAGGGAGGCAACGTATGCGGCCAATGCAGCTGTTTCTTCAGCGTTATACAGCGGAGCTTTACGCATTGCTTGTGTGCTCATGTCAGCCATTGGCATGCGACCCGTTCCAACTTGGAAGTCAACTGAAGCTGCGCCAACACCGATTAAAGAAGGAGCAATTTGTGCGCCTTCAGCATTTAATCCATGACATGAAGAGCAACCTTTAAGAAAAATCTGTCTTCCTTCTTCAATTTGTACAGAGCGATCAGCAGAGGTTGTTTCTGCAGATGTCGTCGCATTAGCAACACTGAAAGTAGCTCCAACTGTGAGCAACGCAAAGAAGAGAAGAAGTGGGGCTGCTGCCTTGTGACGGCGGTAGCGGGATAAACGCTTCAATTAATGTCCTTACTACTTAATCAGGTAGATCGCTGAGAAGAGTGCGATCCACACAACGTCTACGAAGTGCCAGTAATACGAAACAACGATTGCTGTTGTTGCTTGTTGATGAGTAAAGCGTCGTGCCTTAGAAACTCGAACCATGACAATCAGAAAGGCAATAAGTCCGCCCGTTACGTGAAGACCGTGGAAGCCGGTTGCTACATAAAACACTGAGCTGTATGCATCAGATGAAAGTGTCTTGCCTTCAGAGACCAACATTGCATACTCATAAATTTGTCCAGAGACGAATATTGCGCCCATCAAGAAAGTTGTAGCAAACCATTCGCGCATTCCCCACTTGCTTACTTGCAGCAAACTTCCTGTACGGAAATTTTGGAAACGCTCTGCAGCAAAGACTCCGAACTGACAGGTGACTGAAGAGAGAACAAGAATGGTGGTGTTGATGGCAGCGAAGGGAATATTTAATAGTTCAGTTGACTCCGCCCAGATTGCTGGACCCTGTACTGCGCGAATCGTGAAATACATTGCAAACAATGCAGCAAAGAACATGAGTTCACTTGCAAGCCACACGATCGTGCCCACGGCTACAGCGTTGGGGCGTGTGATTTTCTGGTGAGCGAGTGTGCTTGACATAGGGGCGATTATTCCCGAAATTAGGCTCGGCGTCTTGCCAGCGTGCTCACAGGGTGTCGTTATTGAGCGCATCTGAGGTGAAACGGATCACTTTAAAAGTGCTGGCTCCGGTTCGAAAAAGTGAGGCCGGATCAGCAGTTCGAGAATAGACTTTCCCCTATGTCAGAGACCAAGAAGCAGATCATTGTTTACTCCGATGATTCATCGGTGCGTGCATCCATATCTTCTGCATTGGGGCGACGAGTAGCCGCAGATCTTCCAGAACACGAGATTCATGAATTTGCAACGGGTGCTGCCTTGCGCGCTTATGTGGACGCAAAAAGCATCGGAGGAGGAGCTCGCGCCGACCTATTCATTTTGGATGGGGAAGCGGCACAAGAAGGCGGCATGGGAATTGCCCGCCAATTAAAGGATGAAGTTTTTAACTGCCCTCCAGTTTTAGTAATTACTGGACGCAAAGAGGATGCTTGGCTAGCGGCTTGGTCGATGGCAGAGGCTTCAGTTGTTCACCCAATCGATCCATTTACTCTTGCTAAAACAGCGGCGCAATTACTTCGCGGCACCACTCTCGTTTCTGCTTAGATATCGAGATGATGCAATCGCAATGGGATTCTCACATCTTGCGGTTGGACTCCGGCCTAGATCTTGAAAGCCTAGATGTTCAGTGGTGCATGAATGAGATTCTTACCGGAAATGCCGACATTGATGTGATCAAGCGATTCCTACTTGCCTTAAAAGCAAAAGGTGAAACTTCCGATGAAGTCGGCGCGTTAGTTGCTCAGATGTATCAGCATTGTGGCCCGATTAACATTACTGAAAGAACTGTCGACACAGTTGGTACCGGTGGAGATGGTGCCCACACAATCAATATTTCAACGACTTCGGCAATCATCGCTGCAGCAGCCGGAGTTAAAGTTGTAAAACACGGCAATCGAGCAGCATCTTCAAAATCTGGTGCCGCAGATCTTCTTGAGGCCCTAGGAGTCAATATCAACCTAGATGGCCCAGGCGTTGAGAAAACATTCGCAGAACTTGGGATTGGCTTTTGTTTCGCACCGGTCTTTCACCCAGCCATGCGCTATGCAGCACCGGCACGCAAAGAGTTAGGAACGCCCACTGTTTTTAACATTTTGGGTCCACTAGCTAATCCCGCAAGACCTCAAGCAGCAGCCATCGGTGTTTCAAATGAACGTATGCATCTAGTCATGGCTCAAGTGTTGGGTGATCGCGGAGTGGACGGCTTTGTTTTCCGTGGCGACGATGGTTTAGATGAAATTACTCTTGCAACAACGACCTCTGTATTAACCATTGGTGGGGGAGCGATTTCTAGTGATCTGATCGATCCATTGGATTTTGATATTCAACGGGCTCCAGTTTCAGCCCTTGTCGGGGGAGATGCAACAGAGAATGCTCGGATCACAAATGCAATCTTTGCTGGCGAAAAAGGTGCACCGCGCGATGCCGTTGTTCTCAATGCTGCAGCGGCAATTGCTGCATACGAGGCACGGTTTGATTTGAATCTGCATGATCGTATGGCACTTGGTGTTACACGTGCAGTCGATGCGATCGATTCTGGCGCAGCAACTCGCTTAGTTGCGCATTGGGCTGAGCTCACTCAGAAATTGGGCGCTTAGTTCTTCTCTTTTTTGAAGGAAAGTTTCGCATTTCCTCAAAAGTGCTCACTTTATGTCCAGCAAGTCTTTCAATGATTCCATGCAACACATCAACTGTGGCTTGTGCATCATCTAGCGCCCGGTGGGTGGGTGATGTTTCAGCGTTGAAGAATTCGGCCAGTGTTCCAAGTTTGCAGTTGATAACTTCATCTCTATCTAGAACAGCTCTTGCTAACCGAGCAGTATCAACTGTTGAGTAATTGGGCCATTGATATTCATGGATAAGGGCGGCGGCCTTGAGAAAACTCATATCGAAGGGGGAGTTATGGGCGACTAAAACAGTTTCATCTGGCGATCCCAGAAACTCAAACAGCGTCGGGAGAACTTCATCGATGAAGGGCGCAGACAACAACATCTCATCGGTGATTCCAGTTAACTGTGTAATAAATGGTGGCAAAGCATGTCCTGGATCGACAAAGCTCTGAAATGTTCCTAGAACGACACCTCCTCGAACTTTTACGACACCTATTTCGGTAATTCCTGCTCCAGATTTAGGAGAGCCACCAGATGTTTCTAAATCAATTACTGCAAAGGTGGTATCCGAGAGAAGGATTTCACCAATGTTTTGCATAAGGGCGATCGTATGTCATTGAACTGACAACAGTCAGGCCATAGAATTCCCGTATGGCAGTTGAAGGAGCACCAGCAGGTTGGATGCAGGATTGGTCGGCTCATGGTTCAGGCAAGAACGCCCATGTAGGTGTTCTTCTTGTTCATGGATTTACGGGAGCGCCACCGTCGATGCGACCATGGGGCGAGTTCTTCCACTCCAAGGGTTACACAGTGCGGGTTCCACTACTACCCGGGCATGGAACCAAAGCTGAAGATTTAAACAACGTTAAGTGGCAAGAATGGCCAGCAAAAGTTGAGCATGAGCTCAGCGAACTCCAGAAGACCTGCGACACAATTTTTCTGGTGGGACTTTCGATGGGCGGTGGCACCGTCCTAAATGTTGCCACTAACAATAATGATGCGATCACCGGAATAGTTTTAGTAAATCCTTGGATTCATCTCAAGGGGATGCCAGTTCAACTAGCATTTTTGATTTCGCGTTTTCGCAAAATGCGGGCCAGTGTGGGCAATGACATTAAACGCCCAGGAGTTACAGAGTGGGGCTATGACGCTACTGCGATTCTGGGAGTTTATGAAGCACTTAAAATGCTGCGAAATACACGCAAGAATCTCGGCGCAGTAACTGTCCCTGTACAACTCTTTCATTCAGTTGAGGACCACACTCTGCCGGTGTCTAATACCGAAATCATTTTGTCGGAGATTGGGTCAAAGGATAAAACAAGAATTGAGTTGGTCAACAGTTACCACGTTGCGACTTTAGATTACGACCAGGAGTTGATCTTCCAAAACAGTCTTACCTTTATCGAGGGATTAACGGCTGGACGATAAAGCCAGACCTATTGCCAAACCCATAATGCCAAGGGCTGAAATCGCTGTCAGGGTGCGCCTAACTAGAGGTCTTTGAATGTATAGCGAGGACTTTTTTACAGTCCAGATTAAGAAGATGTTCCAGAGTATCGAAATAACTGCCCAGATCGAACCAAAGATCACGATTCCCCAAGCTAGTGAAAAGTTTCTTGGGACAAATACTGGCAAGAAGGCAACCGCATAGACCGCAGCCTTGACATTGGTCAGGTTGGTAATTAGCCCTAATCGGAAAGATGCCCAGTTGCTGACTTCAGTTTTGGTTTGTAGATCGAATTTTCCAAATTCATGTCGAAGGGCAAACAGGGTTTGTAATGAAATAAATGCTAAGTAGGTAACTCCGACCCACTTTAGAATTGAGTAGGCAGTCTGAGATTGCGCAAAGATTGCTGATAAACCAATTGCACTTGATGCAGTCCATGTAAGAATTCCTACACAATTACCAATAGCTGAGAGAAACGCCGCTTTACTTCCGCCAAGTATCGATTGCCTTAGAACCATTGCAACGCCCTGTCCTGGCACCATCACTAACAAAAGTGTGGCGAAGGCAAATGCTGGGACATTGAGCAGTAGCTGATTCATAAGAACCTAAATCATAGATTGCAAAACTAGGAAATCTGTTCCTTTAAGAAGTTAATTGCTTGTAGTGCGTTCCAACCTGTTGGGTACTTATCGCGCATTGCGCGTGGTCCTTCAAGGTCTGATCCAAATGTCAACAGTGAAATCTCAGTCCTGCCATCAGGTCGTAGTTGGCCAAGTCCGATATCTGCCATCAGCGCGTTACAGAGGCACTTTGATCCTTGAGCTTGATCTACTTGGCCATTTTTAAACTCGTAATTATCAAGTGGCTCTGCTGGGCATCGATATCCAATGCCGCCTTTTTCACGTTGATACATGGTTCGTAGATATCCAAGATCGCAAATTCTTGTGCGCTCCTTGTAGAGATTGTCATTGGAAAGGGTTTGGTCGTTCTGAATAACCTTGAAAGGAAACCCAGTAGGAGATGCACTTGCATCCGTCAGGACGCGCATGTTGGGATCTGCAAGTGAATTGAGGACTTTAGATCTATTTTCTTGGGTAAATCCTGATTCATTAGAAAGCGCAAAGACCGAGCCCACTTGAACACCCTTGGCCCCATGAGTTAACGCTTCGACAACCTTTGCCGGTGTTGCAAAACCGCCAGCTAGCCAAAACGGAGAACCTGATGCAAGGATTTTTTCAAGGTTGGGAATATCTAAATCGTTATAGATCGCCTCGCCATTGTCATCGATTGCATTCTTAGAACGTGGGGGAGCGTTGTGTCCACCTGCAACGTGGTATTCAATGACGAACCCATCAGGCTTGGTCTCTTCATCCTTATTCAAATATGCAACCAGTGCGTGAGAAGAAACGATAGCTAAGAACTGTGGGCGCTTAATTGGGAAATTTTCTATCTCAAGAGTTGTCGGATCAAAATGCAAGTAATGCTTTTCTTTTGTCTCAGCAACTTCGACCTTCATTGCAACCTTGTTGCCAATAGAAATTTCATTAAGAAGATGTGGGATTTGTGCCGGGATGCCAGCACCGATCAAAATGTAATCAACGTCAGCAAGCATGGCGCCATAGAGCTGGGCTGGAATTGCCAGTTGAATCTTTTCCAAAATGTTCATTCCAATGAGGCCGTTGTGACCCTCTTTTGCCAGCCATACCTCAACAAAACTAGACACAGCCAATAGATTGTTTGAGAAAAGATTTCCCTTGATACTTAACTTAGGAACATCTAAATAAGGTTTATCTGCGGGGCGACCGCCTTCAACAAAGAAGCGATCCATAATTTCTGCAATCGTTTTTTGATTGGGAAAGTGCGACATTGCGCGTCGAATATCGCCCGAGAGGTCTCCATCTTGCAGGCGACGAGCAACTACTGAATCTATTGCTGTTCCGGAGATAACTCCTAGTTCTCCTGCAATAGCAACTTGCTTAGCTAATTGCCACGAAGAGACGGCGATACCCATGCCACCTTGAATGATGGTTGGGTATTTAATCTCTCTCTCCATGCATCAACTGTAAAGATGAAAGAGGCGAACTCGCGAGTAGGCATTGCATATGGAGGGGTTAGATCTGCTAAATGTGAGCCATCTCTAATATATGTGGACTTTTATCTAAGTGGACCGTACTGGGATCGAACCAGTGACCCCCACAATGTCAATGTGGTGCTCTACCGCTGAGCCAACGATCCTTAGGTGGATGAACTATACAACAGTGATTTATCGGGCGTAATCATCCTCAATTCGCTCAATATCATCCTCGCCAAAGTAGGTGCCAGTTTGAATCTCAACGAACACCAACTCATCGCTACCGTTATTTCCTATGCGATGGAGTTGACCCATTTGGACGGTGACCGTTTCACCTGGAAGCTTTGTAAATGTTTCACCATCTAAAACAACGGTTGCAACGCCAGAAACGATGAACCAATGTTCGCGACGTTTTTGATGACGTTGATAGGAAAGACGAGTTCCTGGCTTTACATAGATGCACTTAACTTTATGAAGATCACTTTCTTGCAGAACTTCATAACGACCCCAAGGTCGAGTTGAATCATCTGCAGACATCGTGCCTCCGTTATGTGTACAGCGAACTCTTTCACCAATAATGGAGGTCGGGACGGGATTTGAACCCGTGTAGAGGGATTTGCAGTCCCTTGCCTCGCCTCTCGGCCACCCGACCATAGAAATATCGCCGTTAGATTTCATTCTCTAGAGAGTTCAATCCAAACGGCGAATATCAGAGCGGACGACCGGGTTCGAACCGGCGACCTGAACCTTGGCAAGGTTCCGCGCTACCAACTGCGCTACGTCCGCGAGGAGGGTAAATCTATCGCAGGAGAGGCGTAAGCGCCAAAGTGAGGTTGATTGGTTAGCGTTAGCCCGTGCCAAATGCGGAAAATTCTTCACTCTTCTGGATGGGCGGCAGGCTTGCCACTGATCTCATTGAAGTTTCGCACGACCCTGTCTGTTTAGAAGATGGGGGTTTTTGGGCGGTATCAACAACATTTGAGAATGAATTCACAGCTGCAAAATTTGGAACAGTAGTAGATGCACCTTTTCCGACAACTCCGTGGATCCCGATGAAGGGATTGTGGAGTTCATCATTAAGCGCTGATGAATATGTCGCATACGTTGAGCGAATCAGAAAGTCTGTGGCAGAAGGTTGGGTGTATCAGGTAAATGCATGTCGGCGGCTGACTCACGCAGATGATGGTCAATCACTACGCGGTCTCTTTTCTGAAATTCTCAAGAACAATCCGGCGCCGTGGGCATGCTACTTCGAGGTTCCTGGAGTGATGATTGCCTCAGCCTCACCTGAATTATTCCTTAGCCGAAATGGATCAACGATTAAAAGCTCACCGATAAAAGGAACACAAGCTACGAATTCCCAACAATTCGGTGAAAAAGATCAGGCCGAAAACATAATGATTGTTGATTTGATGCGAAATGATTTTGGTCAAATCTGTAAGAGTGGAACAGTTGAAGTGCCAAGACTTCTTTCAAGTGAAGAACATCCTGGGTTGCAACATTTAGTCTCAGATGTTCAAGGCGAGTTGTTAGATGATGTTTCGTGGAAACAAATCTTTATAGCACTGTCTCCTCCGGGTTCAGTTAGTGGTGCGCCGAAGTCATCTGCCACAAAGGTTATTACGGACAATGAAATTGATCGAGGTCCATATTGCGGTGCACTTGGTTGGGTTCAGGGTGAACAAGCAGTTCTATCTGTGGCGATCAGAACATTTTGGAAGGATGCACAGATAAATTTTGGAACCGGCGCTGGTATTACGTGGGGTAGTGATGCGCGGGCTGAATGGGAAGAGACCCAACTCAAGGCCAAGCGACTAATTTCAATCGCCGGGGGAGAGCTACAGTGAACGTAATCCTCAATGGCTCTCTTGTCCCGCTGCAGCAATCACCATGCAACGCACTTGGTTGGCTAGATGGTGCAGGAATTTTTGAGACTATAAAAACTGTTGGCGGAAAACCGTGGGCCCTTTCGCGCCACATGCGCAGAGCGGTCAATAGTGCGGTCAAAGAAAACATTAAATTACCTAGCGAAGATCTGGTGCGGGAAGCTATTGCGACCTTACTTGATGTCGAACCTCATCCAACTGGGCTCTTGCGGGTCTCTTTTGATGCGAATGGGAGTTGGGCTGCGGTTCATCTTCCTTACACAGAAGTGACATCGGCGGCCAAAGTTGGAACACATACCGTGCCATTAGTTAATAACGGAGTTCCCGTTAAAAGCTACCCATACAACCACCGATTAGAAATTCTCGAACAAGCTCGAGTCAAAGGATTTGATGAAGCGCTAGTAACAAGTTCTGAAGGCAATATTTGCGAAGGAGCGGTCACCAATGTGCTCCTAAAAATTGCGGGTATTTGGTGCACTCCGCCTCTTTCTGATGGCGTTCTTGCCGGGGTAGTGCGTGCGTTAGTTATCGAGAACTGTGATGTCATGGTTCGATCTATCGCAGTATCAGAAATTGGCGATATTGAATGTGGTTTTTTATTAAGTAGCCTGCGGATAGCACAGCCGATTGCATCGATCGATGGTCGAGAATTATCCCAATCACATGACTTTAGGGATGAAATAGAAGCGATGGCCCTTAGAACTTCGGTAGGCTAAGCACATGTCACAGATATCGATCACAGTTGATGGTGCGAAACTTCAAGTAGAAGCCGATCAACGCCCGACCCATATCTTCGCTGAGAACAAAGAGATTGTTGTTTGTAAGGTCAATGGAGTCCTCAAAGATTTATGGACTGATCTAGCCGATGGCGACGTAGTTGAATCGGTTCTGATTTCATCACCTGCAGGTCTTGAAGTATTGCGACACTCAACTGCTCATGTGATGGCACAAGCTGTTCAAGAGATTTATGCAAATACACGCCTTGGTATTGGGCCGCCAATTAAGGATGGCTTCTATTACGATTTTGATCCTGAAAACACTTTTAATCCAGAAGATTTAACAAAGATCGAAAGTGCAATGCGCAAGATCATCAAAGAGGGCCAGCGTTTCAAGCGCCGTGTAACCACAGAGGCAGATGCGCTCAAAGAATTGGCACATGAGCCATACAAATGTGAATTAATTGGCATCAAAGGCCCAGCAGGTGAAGAAGCATCAGTTGAAGTAGGCGGAGCTGATTTAACGATCTATGACAACTTGGGCAGAGACGGCAATCCGGTGTGGAGCGATTTATGTCGTGGTCCCCATTTGCCTTCTACAAAACATATTCCGGCCTTCAAACTCATGAGAACAGCCGCTGCCTATTGGCGTGGTTCTGAGAAGAACCCGATGTTGCAACGTATTTACGGAACTGCGTGGCCATCCCAAGATGAACTCAACGCCTACCTTGAACTTTTAGCAGAGGCCGAAAAGCGCGATCATCGTCGCTTAGGTACTGAGCTGGATCTGTTTTCATTCCCTGAAGAAATTGGTTCAGGCCTGGCCGTCTTTCATCCCAAGGGCGGCATTGTTCGCCGTGCCATGGAGGATTACTCACGCATTCGACATGAAGAAGAAGGGTATGAGTTTGTTTACTCACCTCACTTAACCAAAGCTGCATTGTTTGAAACCTCTGGCCACTTGCAGTGGTATGCAGATGGAATGTATCCGCCAATGATTTTGGATGAGGAATACAACGAGGACGGAAGCGTAAAGCGAGCCGGTCAGCAGTACTACATGAAGCCCATGAACTGCCCATTCCACAACCTTATTTATAGATCTCGTGGCCGTTCATATCGCGAGCTTCCTTTGCGTCTTTTTGAGTTTGGAACTGTTTATCGTTATGAAAAATCCGGTGTATTACACGGCATCACTCGTGCTCGTGGGTTTACCCAAGATGATGCGCACATTTATTGCACCAAAGAGCAGATGGTTGGCGAACTTGATTCCTTGCTTACTTTCGTTCTTAACCTGCTGCGTGATTATGGTTTGAACGATTTCTACCTTGAGCTATCAACGAAAAATCCTGAAAAGTTCGTTGGTGAGGATTCAGATTGGGCTGAGGCCACAGAGGCGCTGCGCAAAGCTGCAACTGCCCAAAATCTGGAACTCGTTTTAGATGAAGGTGGCGCAGCGTTTTATGGTCCAAAGATTTCAGTGCAAGCAAAGGATGCAATCGGTCGCACCTGGCAGATGTCCACGATTCAAGTTGATTTCCAGTTGCCTCAGCGTTTTGAACTGGAATATTCGGCCACAGATGGAACTCGTCAGCGTCCTGTAATGATTCACCGCGCTTTGTTTGGTTCAATTGAACGTTTCTTCGGTGTTCTAACCGAGCACTACAGTGGAGCGTTCCCACCATGGCTTGCACCTGTCCAAGCAATTGGTATTCCAGTTGCTGACACATTCGGTGATTATCTAGGTGATGTCATTCAGCAGATGCGCAAAGCTGGTATCCGCGCTGAACTTGACTCATCAGATGATCGAATGCAAAAGAAGGTTCGTAACGCTCAACTTCAGAAGATTCCTTTCATGGTCATTGCCGGTGAAGAGGATCAAAAGGCCGGTGCTGTTTCTTTCCGCTATCGAAATGGTGAGCAGAAAAATGGAATCCCTATTAAAGATGCAATTGCTGAAATCAAAAAGGTAGTACAGGAACGTACTCAGGTTTAATCGGTGAGCAAATCAATTGATGGAGCCGGAATGCCAGATGGCTGGCAACGTTTGTGGGCACCGCATCGTTTGGAGTATTTAAGAGGAGAAAATCGCCCCTTAGAAGGAAATGATGTTGCGTGCCCCTTTTGTCGCATCCCGGCCTTGTCGGATGAAGAAGGGCTGATTGTTCATCGTGGTAAGTCTGCTTATGTCGTGATGAACCTATATCCATATAACCCGGGCCATCTTTTAATCTGCGCTTATCGACATGTCCCAGACTTAACTGATCTAACTGTTGAAGAACGTAATGAGATTAGTGAATTGACGGCTCACGCCATGAAAACAATCCGTACTGTTTCAAATCCAGAGGGATTCAACTTGGGAATGAACCAAGGTGCGATTTCTGGTGCGGGAGTTGCCGAGCATATTCACCAGCATGTAGTTCCGCGCTGGGGAGGGGATGCAAACTTCATGCCGATAATTGGTAAGACAAAGGTGCTTCCACAATTGTTAACCCTCACACGAGCTGAGATCGCCGCGGCTTGGCAACTACACAACTAGTTTTTTAATAAAACCTTCAACAATATCAACACCTATCCCTCGTTCGATCCACAAAGGAATTGCTGGGAAAAGTAACCCCGCTTCAAATGCATTATCACCAGAGTCGGCCAGCAACTCTAGATACTCATCGCGAAACTCTTGCACCAAGGTTTGATGTTCTTCATCGCTAGATTTTATGGTTTTAGGATTTGTTGAGTAGTCAGTGATTTGTAGGTCTGACAGACCGATCAGCGCAGCGGGCAATCCTGCATCATCATGCAAGACTAAATAGGGCGTAATCATTTGATCAAAGACTCGAGTAGCGATCATTACTGCGTCATCAAAATCTGCTTCAAGCTTTTCTAAATGCGTAACAACTACAAGACGCGGAACTTGAAACTCATCTAGGGATTGCCACAAATCTATGGTCGCTTGATCGATGCCAGCAGATGGGTCGATGGCAAAGATTGCAAGGTCAGATTCTGGTACTGCAGTCTGAGAAACCTGAGCGTTAAACACCGAGGCAACATGAGCAGGATCGGCGCTGAGATGTCCATAGACGTGAATTCGCAGGTCGTTTATTTGAGATTGCACTGGCTCAGCCTACGATGGTCCTTGATGTTAAGTGCACGTTTGAAGCCAGCAGTCACGCGGTTAATTACCCCAGTGGCATCATTTGCCCTGCGTCTGGGGATTACTCCCAATGCGGTGACGTGGACTGGAGCGATCTCAGTTGTTGTATCAGCTGTGTATTTCTATCCCAAGGGCGATTTTTTTATGGGTACTGTCATTATCTGCATATTTGCTTTGAGTGATTTATTTGACGGAACCATGGCACGTATTTCGCAGAAAGGCTCTAGTAAGTGGGGCGGGTTTTTAGATTCGACCATTGATCGCATCACAGATTCAGCAATCCTTATTGGAGTGTCAATATATCTGATTGATAAGAGCGATCCTCTGGCGATCGTAGTCATGGTCACATTGGTTACTGGAATGTTGGTGCCCTACATCCGAGCTAAGGCAGAGAGTTTTAATATCCAATGTTCAGGCGGCATTGCAGAGCGCACCGAACGTTTGATCATCTCACTGGTAGCAATTGGATTTGAAGGGTTAGGAATTCCATACACTTTATCTATCGGCATGTGGTTATTGGCTGTGCTGGGTACCTATACAGTTATTCAAAGAATGTTGATAGTTAAGCGAGCTCAATAAGTGAAAGACAATATTGCTGCGTATGCATACTTTGCGGGCTGGCGAATTGTTCGTTGGTTACCAGAGCCAACCGCCTACCGTTTGGCATATGCAGCGGCAGATTTTTTAACTAAGCGCAACGGAAAAAATGTCTCTCGCCTGCGCTCCAATCTGCGCCGAGCTAAGCCTGACATCACAGCACTTGATCTGGACTTATTGGTATTTAATGCAATGCGCTCATACATGCGATATTGGTGTGACACTTTCAGATTTCCAGATTGGTCGCCGCAGCGCGTTAGAGAAACCGTCACCGTTACAAATGAGCATCTGCTCATTGACGCAATTGAGGCAAAGACTGGGGTCATAGTTTCTCTGCCCCATGCTGGCAATTGGGATCACGCAGGTGCTTATTTCTGCGCCAAGGGCATTAACCTCGTAACTGTTGCAGAACGACTAAAGCCTGAAAAACTCTTTCTTAAGTTTCTGGAGTATCGACAAGCTATGGGTATGGAAGTTTTGCCGTTAGATGGAAGAGTTTTAGGCACTTTGGCTCAACGGTTAAGGCAAGGAGCCCTGGTTGCCCTGGTTGCTGATCGCGATCTATCGCGGACAGGAATTGATGTTGATTTCTTTGGCGGACCATCTCGCATGCCTGCAGGCCCAGCGCTGCTTGCGCTCAAAACAAATGCGCCATTGATAACAGCGTTTGTTTCTTATACCGAGTCGGGCATCCACATTGATTTCAAACTAATCATTCTTCCCAGCGCAGGTAGTGAAGCAGAGAAGGTCTCTGAGATTGTGCAGATGACTGCGAAACATTTTGAAGAAGGAATTTCGGAACATCCTGAAGATTGGCACATGCTCCAGCGCATCTGGACCGATGGTGATTTTGTGGAGCGCGCATGATGTTGGCTCGTTCGCTAAAGATCGGAATTGTGTGCCCATATAGCTGGGACACACCAGGTGGCGTGCAAAACCACATTCGGGATTTGGCGGAATTCTTAATTGCTGCTGGACATCAAGTATCGGTTCTAGCTCCCGCTATCGATGAGGAGAATCTGCCTGATTATGTTGTCAATGCTGGCAAGCCGATTGCAATTCCCTATAACGGAGCAGTTGCCCGTGTTCTATTTGGCCCAGTTGCTTTCTCACGTGTTCGTCAGTGGATATCAAATGGAGATTTTGATCTGCTTCATTTGCATGAACCAGCGATCCCTTCGATCTCATTACTTGCTTGTTGGGCAGCTGATGGACCGATGGTGGGCACGTTTCATGCCGCTGCCAAACGTCAAAAGATTATTTTCGCTATTGGTCCAATTTTGGAGCCTGCGATTGAGAAATTATCAGCTCGCATAGCAGTATCAGAGGCTGCGCGACTGACCCTGACAGATCACTTGGACACAGATGCCGTTGTGATTCCAAATGGAATATATGCATCGCGATATAAAAATGGAACGCCACAGGAAAAATGGCAGGGAAATACCATCGGATTCATCGGTCGTTTTGAAGAACCTCGAAAGGGATTAAGTGTTTTGTTAGATGCACTTCCGGTCATCGCACGATTTGCACCTGATGTGAAGATATTTGTTGCTGGTCCTGGAGATTCAGCAGAAGTCGAAAAAAGCATTGATCCACAGTTGCGACATCGCTTCACATTCTTAGGCAAAGTTTCTGAAGAGGACAAGGCAAACTTCATGTCTTCGGTTGCTATCTACGTTGCACCTAATACTGGCGGTGAATCCTTCGGCATCATCTTGGCCGAAGCACTAGCCGGGGGAGCCTGCGTAGTTGCAAGTGATATTCCAGCTTTCGATGACTTGTTGGGCCATGGCGAATATGGTGCGATCTTTAAATCTGAGGACTCAACTGACTTGGCGAAGGTGATCATTGACCTTTTGCGTGATAAGAAGAAAAGATTAGAACTGGCAGCTGCCGGTCGATTACGAGGCCAGAGTTTTGACTGGGATTTAATTGCGCAGAGAATCTATTCAGTATATGAAATGTCTATTGTGGGAAGTGAAAAAGTGAAGTTGGCTTCAGATACTCGCTCATGGAACCGCTTTCTTTCAAAGGATGACAAGTAATGACAAATTGGGTCCTGGTCGTCTTTCTCTTACTGGTATCGCTTTGGTACTTATCTTTTCTAGCTACTCGCCTTGATCGTCTGCATCATCGTGTGGAAACAAGCTGGGCAAATCTTGATGTTCTGCTTCAAAAAAGAGCAGCTGTGGCTTTAGAGATTGCTCACAGTGATATCGCAGATCCTGCATCATCGTTGCTGCTAACTGGTGCTGCATATCAAGCAAGGGATGCTGATATAAAGAGCAGATCTGCGGCCGAAAGCGGACTTTCTGGAGCATTGGGTTTGTTGCTAGAAGATTCAGAACATCTTTCAACAGCTGCAGATAACGCCCTGCTGACCGAGCTTTCAGCACTCACCGACAAGATCCGAGTGGCAATCGCACTTCATACAGATGCGGTTTCGCGCACACAGATGGTTCGCAGTAAGTTCATCGTGAAAATGTTTCGTTTAGCAGGAACGGCGCCGCTGCCAGTCACTTATGAGTTTGAGTCAGATGTTCTCTAAGCGCACAATAGTTTTGGGCGTAGTTTCTTGTCTACTACTTTCCGGATGTTCAGTAGTTTCGAGAATTCTCCCGGACAAGGCGGCGACTAATGTATTGAGTGGCCGTGAAGGAACAAATGGTCCGGTTCTTGTTGTGAAAATAGATGACACAACACAGGCTCATCCTCAGATTGGGTTAGAGGATGCAGACATTATCTACATCGAACAGGTTGAAGGTGGTTTGACTCGTCTGGCGGCTGTTTTCTCATCAGTTGTTCCACAACGTATTGGTCCGGTAAGAAGTGCGCGCATTTCAGATATTGAAATCATGTCGCAATTTGGTCGAGTTGCTTTTGCCTATAGTGGCGCGCAAAGAAAACTGCTACCAGTAATTGCAGCAGCAAATCTTCAAGACTTAGGAGCGCAAAGACAAAGTCCAACAATTTTTACCACGGATCCATCTCGGATACAGCCATATGCGATGGTTCTGCGAGCTGACTTGCTCATGGAACGTATTGAGGAACAGAATTATCAAATTGATTCTGCGAAGAATATTGGATTTGAATTCGGTCCACTTCAAGAAGGTGGCGCAAATACAAGCAAAGTGGTTATGCATTGGCCCGCAGCTACCTATTCAGCTTCCTGGTCTGCGAAGGAAAATCGCTGGCTGTTATCCCATAACAACTCTGTAAATGTTGCAGACTCAGGAATTGTTCTCGGACCAACGACATTGGTTATTCAAATGGTTTCAATTACCCCTTCTGAATATGGAGACAAATTTGGGGGAGTAACTCCTGTTTCACAAACCGTTGGGTCCGGAAAGGCTTATGTCCTACGAGATGGCCAGCGATTTGTAACAACGTGGAATAGGGCTTCTGCCACAGATGGAACCACCTTTAGCTTTGCCGATGGCACGGTGATGAACTTCGATCCAGGACAGATTTGGATCGCTCTCACCGATAAGGAGCCGGATTTCACCTCGCCACCTGTGGCTAAGACAAAGTAGTATTGCCACCTATCTTTCGATCGAAGCGGAGTAATCAAACATGGCTGATGTAACGGGCACGGCTCGCGTCAAGCGCGGTATGGCAGAGATGCTTAAGGGTGGCGTCATCATGGATGTCGTAAACGCCGAACAAGCAAAGATTGCCGAAGATGCCGGCGCAGTTGCAGTGATGGCGTTAGAGCGTGTACCAGCTGATATTCGCGCACAAGGCGGCGTTGCACGCATGTCTGATCCAGACATGATCGAAAAGATTCAAGCCGCGGTTTCAATCCCAGTCATGGCTAAGGCACGTATCGGCCATTTCGTGGAAGCCCAAGTTCTGCAATCACTCGATGTCGATTACATCGATGAGTCAGAGGTCTTAACTCCGGCTGATTATGAAAACCATATTGATAAGTGGGATTTCACTATTCCTTTTGTTTGCGGAGCCACAAATCTTGGAGAAGCACTTCGCCGCATCAACGAAGGCGCAGCAATGATCCGTTCAAAGGGTGAGGCTGGTACTGGTGATGTTTCAAATGCCATGCAACACATGCGCAAGATCGGTGGAGAAATTCGCCGCCTGTCGTCAATGCGTGAAGATGAGCTTTATGTGGCAGCAAAAGAATTGCAAGCACCATTTGCACTTGTTAAAGAGGTAGCTGAAACTGGAAAACTTCCAGTTGTTCTCTTCACAGCTGGCGGTATTGCAACTCCTGCTGATGCTGCATTAATGATGAGCATGGGCGCAGATGGCGTATTTATTGGCTCTGGTATTTTCAAGTCTGGAAATCCTGCTCAGCGCGCAGCAGCATGCGTAAAGGCAACCACATTTTGGGATGATCCAAAGGTTGTTGCGGATGCATCACGTGGCTTAGGCGAAGCAATGGTTGGAATTAACGTTGCAGATTTGCCAGCACCTCATCGTCTTGCTGAACGCGGTTGGTAATTTTCTAACTAATGAAGGTAGGGGTGTTAGCTCTTCAGGGGGATGTTCGAGAACACGTTAGTTCACTCATCACCTGTGGGGTTGATCCCGTTGCTGTTAGACGTTCTACTGAAATAGATGCAATTGACGCTTTGGTTTTGCCAGGCGGAGAATCAACAACTATCGCTCAGCTTTCTGAAGTCTTTGGAATATTTGAACAGATAAGAGATCGCATCGCACAGGGCATGCCTGTCTATGGTTCATGCGCCGGAATGATCCTTCTGGCCAATGAAATTTTGGATGCTAAGAAAGGTCAAAAGAGTTTCGGTGGTTTAGATATTACCGTTCGCAGAAATGCGTTTGGTCGACAGGTTGACTCATTTGAATCTGACATCGCATTTGATGATGGATCAACAGATTTGATTCGTGCCGTATTTATTCGCGCACCTTGGGTTGAGAGAGTTGGGGATGGGGTGCAGGTATTGGCATCTGTTGATAAGCATCCCGTCGCAGTGCGCTCACAAACAATGCTTGCAACCTCGTTTCACCCTGAACTAACGGGGGATCATCGAATCCACCGCTACTTTATTGAGGAAGTGGCACGGCCTGCATTAGAGAAGGTAAAGTAGCGTCATCGTTTAAGTGAGATTGAGGTGTTCCAATGTCCGGCCATTCCAAATGGGCGACCACCAAGCACAAGAAGGCAATCATTGATAGTCGCCGTGCAAAGGTATTTGCAAAACAGATTCGCGCAATAGAAGTTGCAGCCCGTAACGGTGGTGCGGATATGGATGGTAATCCAACACTATTTGATGCAGTTGCAAAGGCAAAAAAGTCTTCGATGCCGGCAGATAATATTGATCGCGCAATAAAGCGTGGTGCTGGCCTTGAAGCCGGTGCAAAGGACTGGATCACAATTATGTATGAAGGCTATGGTCCTAATGGCGTTGCGATCATGATCGAGTGTTTATCCGATAACCGAAATCGTTCAGCTTCTGAAGTTAAAGTTGCAGTTACACGCAATGGTGGATCGATGGCAGATCTTGGATCGGTGTCATACCTTTTCAATCGCAAGGGTGTAGTCATCGTCAAAAAAGATGGCGCATTGACTGAAGATTCAATCCTAGAAGCGGTTCTTGAAGCCGGAGCCGAAGAAGTAAATGACTTAGGTGAGGCCTTCGAAATCGTGAGCGAGCCAGTTGATTTAGTTCCCGTTCGCACAGCGTTGCAAAGTGCAGGGATTGATTATGAATCCGCTGACTCATCATTCCTGCCTTCTATGTTGATTCCGCTAGATGCAGAGGGTGCAAAGAAGGTTTTTGAACTTATCGATGCCATTGAAGAGCTAGATGATGTGCAGAACGTATTTAGTAACTTTGATGTTTCTGACGAGGTTATGGCGAGCCTCGATTAAGTATTTGTTTCTCATCTCTAGGCTTGAGGACTGAACTAACGAGAAAGCACGAGGCTGAGCATTGAGAGTATTAGGCGTTGATCCAGGCCTTACTCGCTGCGGTGTTGGCATAGTCGAGGGTGTTATTGGTTCCCCGATTTCGTTAATTGGAGTTGGTGTAATTCTTACTCCCACAGAGGCCGCTCTTGATCAGCGTTTACTGGATTTGGACCAACAACTCTCTGAGTGGATCAATGTGTGGAAACCAGATGTGATTGCGGTGGAAAGAGTATTTTCTCAACATAATGTCAGAACAGTTATGGGAACAGGTCAAGCAGCAGGAATTGCTTTACTACTTGCTGCTAAGGCTGGTATTCCAGTCATGATGCACACTCCTTCCGAAGTTAAAGCTTCAGTTACGGGCAGTGGCCGAGCAAACAAAGCACAAGTTGCTTTAATGGTTCAAAAAATTCTTAATTTGGAAACAATTCCGAAACCAGTCGATGCAACTGATGCATTGGCACTTGCTATTTGCCATATTTGGCGCGGTGGTGGAAACGCAAAAATTGCTCAAGCATTAGCTGCTGAACAGTCAAGGCTAAAGAAGTTGCGTGCTAAATGATTTCTTTGTTATCAGGAACCGTTCGATCAATCTCTAGTGATCGCTTAATTGTCGAAGTTGGTGGCTTTGGAGTATCTGTTCTGGTCAACCCACAGACAGCTGCGCAGGTAACTCTTGGTTCCCAGGTTCAGTTATTTACTTCCTTAGTGGTACGTGAGGATTCGCTGACATTGTTTGGCTTTATCAATGACGAGTCACGCTCACTGTTTGAATTGGTACAGACCGTATCTGGCATTGGACCCAAGGTCGCGCTATCCATCCTGGGAGCTTTAACTCCTGAAGATTTGGGTCGCGCTATTTCGCAAGAAGATATTGGCGCAATCGAAAAGGTACCAGGCATCGGACGCAAAGGGGCCCAACGTTTAATTCTTGAACTTAAGGGCAAGTTGAGTGATCTGTCATCTGTTCATGCATACAAGGGCCACCAACCAGCATGGCGAGAGCAATTAACTAGCGCACTTGTGTCTCTTGGTTTCACTCCGAAGGAATCTGATGGCGCTATCTCGCAGGTCATTTCCACTTTGCAAGCAGATGGAACTGACGCCGCGCAGTTAGAGTTAGGGGAATTGCTCAAGTTAACTCTGGCAAGTGGAAAGAGTGCTCGTGGCTGATGATCGTTTAGTGACACCACAAATTAAGGGCGAAGAGTCATCTCTTGAGCATGCCTTGCGCCCAAAGACTTTGAGTGATTTTGTCGGACAACATCGGGTGCGCGAACAAATTGATGTTTTATTGACTGCAGCGCGTCATCGTAATTCACCGGCTGACCATATTTTGTTGTCAGGTCCGCCAGGCTTAGGAAAGACGACTCTTGCTTTAATTTTGGCTAGTGAAATGCAGGCACCGATTCGTATAACAAGTGGACCTGCAATAACTCATGCAGGTGATCTTGCGGCTATTCTTTCCTCATTAGTCGAGGGTGAAATCTTGTTTCTAGATGAGATTCACCGTCTGCCAAGACCTGCCGAAGAACTTCTTTATCTAGCGATGGAGGATTTTCGAGTTGATGTTGTAGTAGGTAAGGGCCCTGGTGCAACAGCTATCCCATTACAGCTTCCGCATTTCACTCTAGTTGGTGCAACGACTCGAGCAGGATTACTGCCGAGCCCACTACGTGATCGTTTTGGATTTACGGCACATCTTGATTTTTATGATGAAAAAGATATTGCTCATGTCATCACACGAAGCGCCGAATTGCTCAAGATTGTTATTGATAAAGATGCAATCGTTGAGGTTGCGGGGCGTTCTCGTGGCACACCTCGTATCGCTAATCGTTTGTTGCGCCGTGTTCGTGATTACGCACAGGTTCAGGGCAGTGCCCGCATCTCGTTAGCCGATGCAATGTCTGCTTTGCAGATGTATGAAGTCGATGAATTAGGACTAGATCGCCTCGATCGCGGAGTTTTAGTGGCGTTGGTCGAAAGGTTTAATGGGGGACCGGTAGGGCTTTCCACATTGGCCATCGCCGTTGGTGAAGAGGTTGAAACCGTTGAATCTGTGGCCGAACCATTCTTAGTCCGAAACGGCTTTATGGCCAGAACTCCACGCGGGCGAGTAGCCACAGCCCAAGGGTGGCGGCATATAGGACGAACACCACCTGCGGAAATCTCTACGCTTTTCGACTTACCAGCACCTGACGCCTAGACTCTCGGCCTATGTCTACAACTAATAAACCAATAAAGACGAGTTCACGCCCTGGCCGCACTTTAGCGATTCTAGGCTTGGTACTTATTGCCATGACTAGCCTGGTTTTCATTCAAGGGGCAAAATCAGTTCGCTTAGGTCTGGATCTTCGCGGTGGAACTTCAGTCACATTGCAGCCAAGAATTGCTCCTGGTGATGAGGGCAAAGTAACTAGCGAAGCGATCGATCAGGCGGTTTCGATTATCCGCCAGCGCGTTAACTCTTTGGGTGTTGCCGAATCTGAAGTTGCAGCACAAGGTAGCGGCACGAATCGCCAGATTGTTATCTCAGTTCCAGGGGATACGGGACGTCGCGTTGTCGAATTAGTTGGACAGACTGCAGAACTGCGATTCCGTCAGGTGCTTGCATCGGCCTCTGGAGTTCCAGCAGCAAGTGATGCAGCAGCAACTCCTGCAGCTGGTGTAAGTGCTGAGGCAAATGCAAAGTTTGCCGCACTTGATTGCACAAAGCCTGAAAATCTTCAGGGTACTGGCGCAGATGCACCAACCGATACGTTGGTTGCTTGCGATCGCGCAGGTGGTACTAAGTACATCTTGGCACCGGCAGAAGTATTAGGTCGTCAGATTTCAAAGGCATCGGCTGGCCTGGATACACAAGCAGGTAGTGCTTGGTATGTGAGTCTCACATTTAATAACGAGGGAACTTCAGCTTTTGGAGCATTAACAGCTCGAGTTACTTCTCTTCCAGAACCAACCAATCAGGTTGCAATTGTTCTTGATGGACTAGTTGTTTCATCACCAAGAATTACTGAGGCGATTCCTTCGGGGACAGCCCAAATCACAGGAAGCTTCACTCAATTAGAAGCACAGGATCTTGCAAATGTGCTCAAGTACGGTGCTTTGCCTCTCGCATTTGACCGTGGAGAAGTACAGCAAGTGTCACCAACACTTGGTGCAGATCAACTGAATGCAGGTCTACTTGCGGGCGCCCTTGGTTTGGGTCTTGTAATGATTTATTCATTGCTTTATTACCGCGGACTGGGACTTGTCACAGTCGGTTCCTTAACTGTGGCTGGTGGACTTATTTATCTACTATTCCTTCTTCTTGGAAAGTGGATCGGGTTTACGCTCACATTGGCAGGTATTGCAGGAGCAATCGTTGCAATCGGTGTTACAGCTGACTCATTCATTATTTACTTCGAACGTATTCGAGATGAGATGCGAGAAGGAAGAACACTTCGCACAGCGGTTGAAACTGGTTGGGTCCGAGCACGTCGAACCATCTTGGTTGCCGACTTTGTTTCCTTGATTGCCGCAGCCATTCTTTACTTCTTCGCCGTTGGAGGAGTACGAGGATTTGCGTTCACACTTGGTTTAACAACATTGGTTGATTTAGTTGTTGTATTTGCATTTACAAAACCAATTGTTGGACTTTTATCTCGAGTGTCATTCTTTAATTCAGGTCATTCATTGTCAGGATTCTCAAGCAAGAGCTTGGGCACTGTAATTGCGAAGGAGGCATAAAGATGTCGAAGATGTCAGGTCTTGGTGGTCGCCTCTATCGTGGCGAAACAGCAGTTGATTTCATTGGGAAGCGCCGTCGTTGGTATGCAATTTCGGCTCTCTTCGTTCTTGCATCTATCGCAGCACTTTCTCTTCAAGGGTTACACCTTGGAATTGAATTCAAGGGTGGTTCATCTTTCACAGTTAATAAAGCAACTGCAACCATCGAACAAGCACGTTCTGCTGTTGAAGCAACTGGTGTTCCAGGCGAGCTTATTGTTCAGGAGATTGGTAGCGACAAGATTCGCGTTCAAACTGGAGCACTTGATACAGCTCAAAATAATGCTGTGCAAGATGCATTGGCTGCAGAATTTGGTGTTTCAGTTGAATCAATTGATACACAAATCATTGGACCTTCATGGGGTAAGGAAATTACTCGTAAGGCGATCTATGGACTTGTTGGTTTCCTCATAGTCGTAATGTTGTACCTTGCGATGACTTTTGAACCGAAGATGTCGATTGCTGCTATTGCTGCCGTTATTCACGACGTTTTCATCACCGTTGGTATTTATGCACTCGTAGGCTTTGATGTGACTCCCGCTACCATTATTGGTTTCCTTACAATTTTGGGTTATTCGCTCTATGACACCGTTGTTGTTTTCGACAAGGTTCGTGAAAATACGCGCGCGATCACCTCAAGCTCAACTAAGACTTATTCGCAAGCGGTTAACCATGCGGTCAATCAAACGCTCGTGCGTTCTGCAAATACATCTCTCATTGCACTATTGCCTGTTGGCTCGATTCTATTTGTTGGCGCAGGACTACTCGGAGCTGGAACATTGAAGGATCTATCACTTGCATTGTTTATTGGACTTGCAGTTGGAACCTACTCTTCAATCTTCATCGCACCTCCAGTACTTGCTCAACTTCGTGAGAAGGAGCCAGCAATGCAGGCTCTTGCAAAGCGCGTTAACGCTCGCTCAGGAGGAGCTACACCAGTGGCAACCTCTGCATCAGTTGAGGCAGTGAATGGACGTGGTCCTCGCAATCAACCAAAGCGCAAGGGTCGTAAGTAGGGTTTCTTGTGGATACTTTGATAGCACCAGTAATCAGTGCTCTCAAAGAAAATCACGCCTCGGTAGATTCTGAAGAGGTTTCTCGCGCATTTGTTGTTGCGCGAGATGCCCACGAAGGTCAACTTCGTAAATCTGGAGAGGCGTATATAACGCACCCTGTTGCAGTCGCAGAAATCCTTGCAAACTTAGGTTTGAATCAGCCAACCGTTATCGCCGCACTGTTACATGACACTGTTGAAGATACTCAATACTCACTAACGCAGTTACGTACTGACTTTGGTGATGAAGTGGCAAATTTGGTTGATGGTGTGACCAAGCTAGATAAGTTGGCTTACGGTCCAACGGCTGAGGCTGAGACTGTACGCAAGATGGTGATTGCGATGTCTCGCGATATTCGTGTGCTTGTGATCAAGTTGGCAGACCGACTACATAACGCACGAACGTGGAAATATGTATCTGAAGAAAGTGCGCTTCGAAAAGCACGTGAAACCATAGATATTTACGCACCATTGGCTCACCGCTTAGGAATGAATGCGATTAAGTGGGAGCTTGAAGATCTATCCTTTCGAAGTTTTGGAACCAAAGAAGTTTGAAGAAATTTCACGTCTTGTCGCAGAACGCTCTCCTTCTCGGGATGCATTGACAGAGCAAGTAATTGTGTCGGTAAAAGAAGATCTTTTGCGAGACAGTATTACAGCAACGGTTACCGGGCGTAATAAACATTTTTTCTCGGTATATCAAAAGATGGTGGTCAGAGGCCGCGAGTTTAATGAAATTTATGATCTAGTTGGCATCCGTGTCTTGGTAGATGATGTCCGCGATTGTTATGCGGTGCTGGGATCAATCCACGCACGCTGGAGTCCTGTTCCTGGGCGTTTCAAGGATTACATTGCAATGCCTAAGTTCAATCTGTATCAGTCGCTTCATACAACTGTCATTGGTCCAACTGGAAAAGCCATTGAGATTCAAATCAGAACTTACGATATGCACTCTCGCGCAGAGTTTGGTATCGCCGCACACTGGAAATACAAGCAGGGTCCCGAGAATACGGATAGCTCTCCCGAGATGTTGTGGCTGCGCCAATTGCATGAATGGCAGAAAGAAACCGAGGATCCTTCAGAATTTTTAGAGGCCTTGCGCTTTGACTTAGGCTCACCTGAAGTTTTCGTGTTCACTCCAAAGGGCAGCGTTGTGGCACTCCCGGGCGGTTCAACACCAGTGGACTTTGCTTTCTCTGTTCACACAGATGTTGGCCTTCGATGCGCAGGCGCGAAGGTGAATGGTCGTTTAGTCCCTCTAGATTCGCGACTGAACAATGGTGATGTTGTCGAAATTGTTACCAATAAAAGTGAGTCGGCTGGGCCTAGTCGTGACTGGCTTAATTTTGTTAAGAGTCCGCGTGCACGATCAAAGATTAAGGCTTACTTCAGTAAGGAACGTCGCGAGGAAGCCATAGATGCGGGTCGCGAGTCCATTGCTCGACAAATGCGCAAAGCCGGTCTTCCGTTACAAAAGATTTTTGCAGGTCATTCATTATTGGAATTGGCACACGATTTACGGTACCCAGATATTGATGGGTTGTATTCAGCAGTAGGTGATGGTTATGTCTCTGCAGCCTCAATCATCGACAAACTAGTTACTGCTATCGGTTCGGAAGATTCACATCCAGAACCAACAATGGATGCTTTCCCTACTCGCGCAACAACAACACGTCGCTCAAGTAATGCAATCGATGTTGAGGGTGCTGATGATGTACTTGTAAAACTTGCCCGCTGCTGCACACCAGTACCAGGAGATCCAATTATGGGTTTCATAACTAAGGGTAGTGGCGTTTCAATTCACAGATCAGATTGCACAAATGCCCATGATTTACAGATTCATCAATTAGATCGAGTTGTAAATGTGAAGTGGCGATTGGGAGCCTCTTCAGTATTTTTGGTAAATATTCAGGTCGAAGCTTTAGACCGTGCTTCACTGTTGGCTGATGTTACGCGGACCTTATCTGACCAACATGTAAACATCCTGAGCGCTGCCGTAAGTACCTCAAAAGATAGAACAGCCTTTTCCCGTTTTACGTTCGAGATGGCAGACGCAACTCACTTGGATTCAGTGCTAGCTGCGGTGCGGGGTATTGAAGGTGTTTATGATGTTTATCGAACAACCAACAACTAATTGAATTCCGCCAGACTCTTTTCAGCCTCTGCCAGCCACACTCTACGTGCTGTTGCAGATTCTGCTGCTTCTTCTGACTTCTTTGTATTGCCACTAGCAGCAAACTTGGCGGCAGCCTTTTCATAGTTTGCAACAGACTCAGTCAGTTGTGCCACAACTTCTTCGGCCCGCTTCTTGGCAGCAGGATCGGTCTTGCGCCAATTCTCAGCTTCAGCTTCTTTAAACACAGATTCAACCTTTGCTACTCGTGCATCTAGTGATGCGCGCTTGTCGCGGTGGGTCATTCCAATCTTTTCCCACGAGCGCAGATGCTCATTGAGCACTTTGCGTGATTCCTTGATATCGGTAATGGGTAGGAGCGCTTCGATAAGAGTAAGTAACTCTTCGCGCTTGGCCAAGTTCGCTGCCATGGTTGCATCGCGCTTTTCTAAGTCGGCGTTCTTTGACGCAAAGAATTGATCTTGAGCGGCCTTGAAACGTGACCATAGTTTGGCATCGTCATTTTTCTTGCCACGTCCGGCTGCTTTCCAAAGATCCATGAGAGCTTTGAAGCGCTTAGCAGTTGGTACCCACTCAGTTGACGCAGCTAATTTTTCTGCTTCTTCAACGATGGCCTTCTTGGCATCTGCAACAACAGATTGAGTTGCTTCAAGGGCGGCAAAGTGTGTGCGACGACGCTTATCGAATTTATTACGCGATGAAGAAAAACGCTTCCATAAATCTGCATCAGCCTTTTTATCAAGACGTGGCGCAGCCTTCCATTCATCAAGCAAAACCTTGAGGCGATCACCGGTGCTCTTCCAACTTTCAGAAAGTGCCAGGCTCTCTGCTTCAGCAACAATCTTTTCTTTTTCGACAATGATTTGTTCACGACGCGCAGCTTTTGCAGCAGTCTCTGCCGCCTTCTTAGCCTCATACGCTTCGCGATGTCCCTCGATTAATGGTTCGATTTGTTCCACCGATGCAGCCAGCGCTTCGAGATCTCCAACACCATTTAACTCTTTAACCTGATCGCGCAACTTCTTAACGGCAGCATAAGCATCTGAAGGAACCATGGCACCACTTTTGATGCGTGCTGCAAGAAGTGCGACTTCTGCAGCCAGAACTTCGAACTTGCGGACAAAGTACGACAATGCTTCTTCAGGAGTTTTTCCTGGATATGAACCTACGGCTGTTTCACCGTGTGATGTTCGAACGTAAACTGTTCCATCTTCTGCGACTCGACCAAAAGCTGAAGGATCTCCGATCAACGCACTTGCTGCGCTGGCCTGGTGTGGGAAATTCATATCTGTCATAAGAGTGATCCTTTCAGCGCGTTTCCTCTTTACGAAGTTCGCTATGTGGTGGGTGCGATGCTGAGAAGTTTTTACGCTTCTGAGCGTGGGTGGAGTGTGTATTGGTGTGCAAAAGGTACCCTGTCTCATGGTGTGAGCGTCAATCGCACCTCAATTTGAGCGTGGAATCTGGAGGCGTGCGATGCTGATTGACTCCTTTGCCGCCCCAATGTTTGCAACCAATTGCTGGGTGATCGCAACTGAGCCTGGCGCAGAGTGCGTGGTCATCGACCCTGGCATGCCAGATGTTTCTGACCAGTTAACTGAGCTCTTAGAAAAACATAATTTGAAGCCCGTAGCGGTGATCGCAACACACGGGCACCTAGATCACACCTTTTCTATTCAATCAATCGCAGATGGCTATGCAATCCCTTCATACATTCATAGTGAAGATCGCGCCTATTTGGGAAACCCTGAAAAACTACACGGTCCAGAGTTCATTGCAACCTTGTCTGGAATGAGTTTTTCTGAACCCAATGATGTTCGCGAACTACGAAATGGCGATGTTATTGATCTAGTTGGGCTTGCCTTTAAGGCAATTCACGCCCCCGGACACACACGCGGTTCATTGATGTTTGAAGTCTCTAATGAAGTATTGGTCAGCGGGGATGTCCTGTTTGCTGGTTCGATAGGACGAACAGATCTACCTACGGGATCAGCTAAGGATATGGAAGAAACTTTGCGCAAAAAAGTAGTGCCGTTATCAGATCACTTACGAGTATTACCTGGGCATGGACCGGATACGACGATGGCACATGAAAAGAAGAACAATCCGTACCTTAAGAGTTTGGTAGGTCGTTACTAATGGCTGGACAGAAGATATCTGCACCAAAAGGTGTCAGTGAATATGTTCCAAGTAGATCAAGTGCATTTGAATTTGTACGAGAAAGCTTGATCACTCCCGCAAAATTAGCTGGTTATCAATTAATTGAACTTCCGGTCTTTGAAGATACAGAACTCTTTACTCGCGGTGTTGGCGAATCGACAGATGTTGTCTCCAAGGAGATGTACACATTCGAAGATCGGGGTGGACGTTCTATTACTTTGCGCCCTGAAGGCACTGCTGGTGTTATGCGCGCGGTTATCGAACATGGATTAGATCGTGGACAACTACCGGTAAAAGTTTGGTACTCAGGTCAATTCTTTCGTGCAGAACGTCCACAAGCTGGACGTTATCGCCAGTTTTATCAAGTTGGTATTGAAGCGATTGGTTTGGATGATCCAGCAATTGATGCAGAGGTTATTGCGATTGCCGATGCGGGGTTTAGAGCGATAGGGCTGAAGCAGTATCGCTTAGAGATCACCTCACTAGGCGATGCCGAATCTCGAGCGGCCCATCGCGTAGATTTAGTGAAGTTTATTTCAAAGCTTACTTTGGATGAGGCAACCGCTGCACGGGCGTTGATAAATCCGCTGCGCCTTTTTGATGACAAGCGTGAGGAAATGCGTAAGGCCATGGCTGAGGCGCCGTTGTTGATCAACTACCTCAATGATGATTCTCGCCAGCAATTTGAGCAGGTTCAAAAGTATCTTGATGTATTGGGAATTGCTTATGTTGTTAACCCTCGAATGGTGCGTGGCTTGGATTACTACACCGGGACAACATTTGAATTTGTCCACGAATTATTGGGTGCCCAATCAGGTATTGGTGGCGGTGGGCGCTACGACGGTTTGATGGAGCAACTTGGTGGGCAGTCTCTTTCCGGAATTGGGTTTGGCTTAGGTGTTGATCGCGCACTGTTAGCTGCAGAGGCAGAAGGCGTCATTGGTAGTGATGCATTTGTTTCAGACCTCTTCATCATTCCACTGGGGGAGATGGCCAAAGTCAAAGCTTTAAAGATTGCCTCAGATTTGCGCGCACATGGAAAGACAGTGGAAATCGCTTTCGGTGATCGCGCTCTCAAGGGTGCTATGAAGGGTGCCGATAAGAGTGGTGCAACACATGTCATTGTTCTTGGTGAATCGGAGATTTCAAGCGGGACTGTTGAGTTAAAAGAGATGAAATCTGGCCACACATTGTCAGTTAAGATTGACTCATTGCTCGAAGCTCTCTGAATCGGAAAAATTGGACTAATTAATGTTGCGCACACATGAAGCAGGATCACTACGCAAATCCCATGCGGGTCAGATAGTCACCCTTGCAGGTTGGGTGTCACGTCGTCGCGATCATGGTGGTGTGGCATTTATCGACCTGCGTGATGCATCTGGTTCAGTTCAAGTCGTTATTCGTGATGAAAAGGTCGCAGGTTCTTTGCGCGCAGAGTGGTGTTTGCTCATAACCGGCGAAGTAGTTGCACGCCCAGATGGTAATCAGAATACAAATATTGCTACGGGTGAAATTGAAATCATGGGAGACACTGTTGTTGTCTTGTCAGAGTCCGCGCCTTTGCCGTTTCCGGTCGATAGTGGTGACGACACAGATATCAACGAAGAGGTGCGTTTGCGTTATCGCTACCTCGACCTACGTCGAGAAAAGCCAGCACACAACCTACGCTTGCGTTCAAAGGTGACATCAACAATTCGTCGTGTGATGGAGGAAGAAACTTTCCTTGAGATTGAAACTCCTTACTTGACCAGATCAACACCAGAAGGTGCACGTGACTTTCTAGTTCCAGTTCGTTTGCAACCAGGTAGTTGGTATGCACTTCCGCAATCGCCACAGCTGTTTAAGCAGCTTCTTATGGTTGCGGGTATGGAAAAGTATTACCAAATTGCTCGCTGTTTCCGAGATGAAGATTTCCGTGCAGATCGCCAACCGGAATTTACTCAGTTAGATATTGAAATGTCGTTCATCGATCAAGAGGACATCTTGGCTGTGGCAGAAAAGATCGTTGCTCGCATATGGAGAGAAACAGTTAATTACGAGATCCCTCTTCCATTAAAGCGAATGACTTATGCCGATGCGATGACGCATTATGGTTCTGATAAACCGGATCTTCGTTTCGATAATCAACTCGTGGATCTCACAGCATTTTTTGGAGAAACCGAATTTAGAGTTTTCCAAGCACCATATGTGGGCGCTGTTGTTATGCCTGGGGGAGCATCATCTGCTCGTCGTGAATTAGATGCATGGCAGGACTGGGCAAAGGCTCGTGGTGCCAAGGGACTTGCATATATTCTGGTTAACGAAGATGGCACGCTGGGCGGGCCAGTGTCAAAGAATCTTTCTGAGAAGGAAACAGCAGGAGTTGTCCAAGCAGCTGGCGCTAAACCGGGGGATGCAATCTTTTTCGCAGCAGGAGAGCGCACGGCTTCACTTAACCTGTTGGGCGCTGTTCGTTTAGAAATTGGTAAACGCTGTGGCTTAATCCCAGATGGTAAGTGGGAATTTTTGTGGGTAGTAGATGCACCAATGTTTGAGCCAACAGATAACGGCGGATGGACCGCCGTTCATCATCCATTCACGGGTCCTAAGCCCGAGTTTGCATCAACATTCAAATCTGATCCAGCTTCAGCACTTGCTTATGCATATGACATTGTTTTAAATGGCACCGAATTGGGTGGTGGATCAATTCGTATTCACGATCGAACTATTCAGAAAGATGTTTTCTCTGTGATTGGTTTAAGTGATGAAGAGGCCAATAGCAAGTTTGGTTTCCTATTAGAGGCATTTAACTACGGCCCACCTCCACATGGTGGAATTGCACTTGGCTTAGATCGCGTATGCGCGCTTTTGACTGACTCTGACTCCATTCGAGAAGTTATCGCTTTTCCAAAGACGGCTAGTGGTGGAGATCCATTAACAGGTGCTCCTACTCCAATTACTCCTGCTCAACGCAAAGAGAGTGGAATCGACTGGGTTCCACAAGCAAAAACCAGCGAAGATAAGTAAGGGTCAGGTAGGCTAAAGGTATGGGTCCAGGCGGAATTGCAACAATAATTGCAGCATCATCACTTGCTGTGATCGCACTAGCTATCGCATATGTGGTGATCCGGGTTGGGCGCTTAGTTGACGAGGCAGGTAAATCTCTCAAGGTACTCACTGAAGAGACTGCGCCGCTCATTGATGAGATAAATACTACGGTAACGCTTGTGAATGGTCCTCTCCACAGCATAAACCGGGTAACAAAGAACATTGAAGATCTCTCCGACAAGGTTAATGAAGCAACAACAGATTTCATGAATAAGAATGGCTCAGCAGTCAAAGTTGCTGGGGCACTTTTGTCTGCAGCACAAATGAGCAAGGGCCGCTCAAAGAAGAAGAAGGCGGAGTGATCCTAGCTAGTGGAATCCGCCGAGATCCGTTCGCGCTGGCTGCGCTTCTTTGAATCTGATAATCGTCAGGGTTTAACTCATACGGTTGTTCCTTCAGCCTCGCTGATCGCTGATGATCCAAATCTTCTACTTGTAAATGCTGGAATGGTTCCATTTAAACCGTTCTTTCTGGGCGAGGTAACACCTCCGTATGCACGTGCCACATCAGTTCAAAAGTGTGTTCGCACGCTAGACATTGATGAGGTTGGAAAAACAACACGTCACGCTTCCTTCTTCCAGATGTGTGGCAATTTTTCTTTTGGTGATTACTTTAAGGAAGGTGCAATAGCACTTGCCTGGGAATTGCTCACACGTCCTATCGCCGATGGCGGTTACGGTTTTCCAGAAGAAAAGTTGTGGGTCACCGTTTACCTAGATGACGATGAAGCGGCAGATATTTGGCACAAACAAATTGGAGTTCCTAAGGAACGAATCCAACGCCGTGACATGGCAGATAATTTCTGGTCTATGGGAGTTCCGGGACCATGTGGTCCGTGTTCTGAGATTTATTACGATCGTGGTCCTGCATATGGCGCAGAAGGTGGACCAATTGCAGATGAAAACAGATACCTTGAAATTTGGAACCTTGTCTTCATGCAGAACGAACGTGGCGCAGGAGGCGGAAAGGATAGCTATCCAATCCTCGGCGAACTTCCAGCAAAAAGCATTGATACAGGTCTTGGCCTAGAGCGCACAGCGGCATTGCTACAAGGCGTTGAAAACATCTACGAGATTGATACAACGATCAAGATTTTAAATCGTGCCTCTGAATTAACAGGTGTGAAGTATGGCTCTTCTGAAAAGTCCGATGTTGCATTGCGAGTGATTGCAGACCACGCACGCACATCAGCGATGTTGATCGGTGACGGAGTTACACCCGGAAATGAAGGTCGCGGTTATGTTCTGCGCCGCATGATGCGTCGCACAATTCGAAATATGCGACTTTTGGGTTCAATGGATCCGATTATGTCTGAGCTAACTGTTGCTGCAATCGGGGCAATGGGATCGCAGTATCCAGAGCTAGTCTCCGATAAAAATCGAATTTTGTCGGTAAGTGTTTCTGAGGAAGAGAGTTTCCTACAAACACTCAAGAGTGGTACGCAGATTTTTGATTTAGCTTCAGTTGCGTTGAAAAAGAGTAAGACAACAGTTTTGCCAGGTGATGAAGTATTTAAACTTCACGATACCTATGGTTTTCCATTTGATTTAACACTTGAGATGGCTCGTGAAGAGGGTCTTGAAGTTGATGAAGAAGGCTTCCGACGCTTGATGAAAGAGCAAAAGGATCGGGCTAAGGCAGATGCAAAAGCGAAGAAATCTGGTCATACCGATGTCTCGGTTTATAAGGCCATCGCTGACAAGAGTGGCAAAAGCGAATTCGTTGGTTATGCACTCCAAAGTTCCGAGTCAAAGTTAACAGGCATTGTTGTAGACGGTGTTGGTGTTGCTAGTGCATCCGAAGGCGAAGATGTAGACATCGTTTTAAACCGAACTCCATTTTATGCTGAAGGCGGCGGTCAGCTTGCCGATGGTGGCCGTATCACTTTGAGCAATGGTGCAATTGTTGAAATCGATGATGTCCAATCACCGGTGCCAGGATTATCTGTTCACCGCGGAAGAGTTATCAGTGGTTCGATCGAAGTTGGTAGTGAAGGACTTGCTGAGATCGATATCGAACGTCGTCACGCGATTTCTCGCGCACATACAGCAACTCACATGGTTCACAAAGCTTTCCGCGAAATTTTGGGTGAAACGGCAACGCAAGCAGGCTCTGAGAATTCACCGGGTCGATTCCGTTTTGATTTTCCAGCAACTGGTTCAGTACCAGTGAGTGTTTTGAATGATGTTGAAGCTCGTGTAAATACTTTGTTGTTGGACAATCTTGAAGTAACCGCCGAAAGTATGAGCCAGGCCAAAGCTAAAGAACTTGGTGCGATGGCCTTGTTTGGTGAAAAGTATGGTGATGTCGTTCGAGTGGTTAGCGTTGGAGACTGGGCACGTGAGTTGTGCGGTGGTACACACGTAGCTCGCTCCGGACAACTAGGTGTTATCAAACTGTTGAGCGAATCTTCTATTGGAGCCGGTGTGCGTCGTGTTGAAGCACTAGTAGGAGTTGATGCTTATAAGTTTTTAGCTCGCGAACATATCTTGCTTAACTCATTAACAGAACTTATCAAGGGCGCCCGAACTGAGGAGTTACCTGAGAGAATCTCAGACTTGCTCAACAAGATGAAAGACATCGAGAAGGAATTGGCAACTGTTCGTTCCGCTCAGGCACTTTCTCAAGTTGGAGATCTTGCCAAGACAGCCACGATCATCAATGGAATCTCCTATATTTCATCCGTCATGGCTGATGGAGTATCAGGAGATGATCTTCGAAAGATCGCACTCGATCTGCGAGAGCGTGAGGCTAAATCTGTGGTCGCACTTATTAGCGCCAATGAAGGAAAACCAGTTTTGGTAGTAGCAACAAGTCAAGATGCGCGTTCAAGCGGTGTTAAGGCTGGCGCGTTAGTCAAGATAGGTTCAACGGTTCTTGGCGGTGGCGGTGGCGGCAAGGACGATTTCGCACAAGGCGGCGGCACCGATGCTTCAAAGTCACTAGAAGCTCTGACTGCGATCTCAAACGCACTCATTGGATAAATGATGCAGCGCGGACGTCGTATCGCATTTGATTATGGTGATGTGCGTATCGGTGTTGCGGTGAGTGATCCAGACTCGATTCTCTCCTCTCCGCTAACGACTTTGAGGGCCACAGAAAAGAATTTAAGTAGTCAGATTTCACAGATTTTCGTTGAAGTTGAACCTGTCACTATTTATGTAGGCAGGCCAGCACTGTTAAGTGGCAATGATGGTGTGGCGACAGAAAAGGCGAATGCGTTCGTTCAGCTTTTGCGCTCCATCACTGAAGTGCCAATTGAGATGATTGATGAACGTATGAGCACGATCAGCGCGGCAAGAAATCTAAGGGACGCTGGTCGCAACGCAAAGGAATCAAAAGACGCCATTGATATGGCCGCGGCGGTTGCAATCTTAGATTTTGCGATTGATATAGAGAAACGTAAATGAATAAGCGGTTTGGAATCGTTGCGGTTCTTCTCATAGCTATTGGTGCGATCTTCCTCATGCGACTAGGCCCGAGCCCTGCTCCTGATTACCCATTTAATACCTCTTTGTCAGAGTCAGAAGAGGTCATTGTTGATATTCCCGCAGGTTCTTCTGGTTCTGCAATAGCGTATGTTGCTGTTTGACAATGAGATCATCAAGTCATCTGAGGCATTCTTTAGGGTTGCGGTGGGGGATAAGCGTTCTGAAAAGATTGCCCCTGGCAATCATCGGTTAACAAAGACAATTTCTGCGCAACAGGCATTAGATCAGTTACTAGATCCAGATCGCATACCCAACCTCATCAGGATTTATGAGGGAAACTGGAAAAGCGAGATAGCAAAGTCCTTGGTGAAGTACGGATTTTCGGCGAACGAAGTTTCGCGAGCACTTGTCACCGCGAAATTACCAAACGGTTTTAGAGAAATCGAGGGACTCCTATTCCCGGCTCAATACAGTTTTGCAAAGGGGACGACGGCTCTGGAAGCCGTCCAAGCCATGGTTGATCGATTTACTCAAGAACCCGCTGTTAAAGAGTTGCTCCTAGGTACTCAACAGTTCAAACCTTCGCAGTTATTAACAATCGCTTCGATAATTCAGGCAGAGGGCGAACAGAAGGATTTCGCCAAAGTCTCAAGAGTTATTTACAATCGATTGAAAATAGGAATGCCGTTACAGATGGATTCAACGGTGCACTTCGTTAAGAAACTACGTGGAGATATTTTCTTAAGTTCCCAATCAACCTTGATCAATTCGCCCTACAACACTTACAAGAAGTACGGCCTCCCACCTGGTCCGATTTGTAGTCCGGGCGCAGACGCGATCACCGCAGCACTAAAACCAGCCGTCGGGGATTGGCTGTACTTCATTACAGTTGCACCAGGGGACACACGATTTACACAATCCATCGATGAGTTCAATAATTGGAAAGCTATTTATGTGAAGAATCGAAAGGCGGGTGTATTCGGATGATTTCTGCCGGCGTCTTGGGTTCACCAATCTCTCATTCCCTGAGCCCTCTTTTGCATAATAAAATCTATGAGTCTCTTGGTATTGATGCGAGTTATAGGGCCTATGAAGTCGGATCAGGAGACTTAAGACTCTTCCTAGATGGTGAAGGATCTTCATTAAATTGTCTATCACTAACCATGCCGTTGAAGGAAGAGGCGTTAGCGGTAACTAATTCAGTCTCAGATATTTCCCGTCAAATACAAAGTGGCAACACCTTGCATAAAGTTGATGGAGCTTGGAATTTAACAAGCACTGATGTTGAAGGATTCACTTATGCACTCGGTTTCAATGAGCGTGATGCAAAGGGCAAGGTTTTGGTTATTGGGGCAGGTGCAACTGCAAGGGCAGTTATCGCTGCGTGTGATGGAGTCAGTGAGGAAATAACTGTCGTAAATCGTAGTCCTGACCGTGAGATGGCGATAAGAAAAGCTGCTCCAGCATTCAGATATACATTTCACATCCTGGGATGCAATTATAGATTTTGATAACTTTAATTTAGTGGTCAATACAACACCTGGAAACACGGCAGGGGTTTTCGTTGATCAAATTCATTCAGTTAGTTCAACCTACTTCGAGGTGCTTTATAACCCTTGGCCCACCCAATTGCTCGCACAGTGGAGAAAGGTTGGAGGCTTTGGAATTGATGGCTTGGATTTGTTGATTCACCAGGCCATATCTCAAGCTTCAATCTTTGCAGCACGCCCTATAGATCGAGATTCAATAGCTAAGCTGCTTCGATCTGCTGGTGAAAAAGCACTTTCTTAATCCACAAGCTTTTTTTGTCAAGAGTCTTTGGTTGTAACTTGCCAGTATGGATTTCGCATTGCTGCTTCTGGGATTACCCATCTGTGTTGCCGATTGCAGTTCTTTTGTGATCCCAAATATCTACAATAAAATGCTGTTCGGGGTTGCTCTTGTGCACCTTTTGATCTTTGGAATTTCAGATTTACCTCAGGTCGCAATTTCGGCCTTGCTATTACTTGCACTATTGACCTTCAAATTCGGAATGGGGGACATCAAGTTATTGGGACTCATACTCATCACTCACAGCCTGAACGCCTTTGACTTTATAGGAGTTGTGTTTCTAATGGCAGTGGTTCACATCGTGCTACTCGCAGGAATCTATCGTGGTATTCCATCCAAAATCCCCTTAGCTCCAAGCATTTTCATAGGGCTTTCAACATATTTGGCAACGAGATAGTGGCCTGATCTGCAAGAATAGGCACATGCGTTGGTTAACAGCAGGTGAGTCCCATGGACAGGCGTTAAGTGCCATTGTTGAAGGAATCCCTGCCTCTGTTTCAATCACGACAGCAGACATCGATTTTCATTTGCAGCGCAGACGTCTCGGTGTTGGTCGTGGAGCACGTCAAAACTTTGAGGCAGATAAAGTAACAATCCTGGGTGGTGTGCGTTTGGGATTAACACAAGGTGGACCCATTGCCATTCAAGTGGGCAATTCAGAGTGGCCCAAATGGGAAAAAGTTATGTCAGCAGATCCCGTGCCTGATGAGGAGATCAGGGATTTGGCGCGCAACGCTCCACTTACCCGTCCTCGACCAGGTCACGCCGATTTAGTAGGTATGCAGAAATATGACTTAGATGATGCGCGAGCAATTTTAGAACGTGCAAGTGCCCGCGAAACTGCCGCCCGCGTTGCACTAGGCGCAGTAGCACGCAACTTCCTCGAGCAGACCGTAGGGATAACAATTCTTAGCCATGTGCTGTCTATTGGTTCTGTTCGCGTTGCTGATGATGCGCCATTGCCACTGGCCGGTGATATGACAGCTATTGATGCAGACCCGGTTCGTTGTGCTGATAAATCAACAAGTGAGCAAATGATTACAGAAATTGAAAATGCGCATCGAGACGGCGACACATTGGGTGGAGTTGTGGAAGTTTTAGCTTTCAACATGCCTCCAGGTTTGGGTTCACACGTTCATTGGGATAGACGCCTAGATTCAAAATTGGCTGGAGCTGTAATGGGCATTCAGGCTATTAAGGGTGTTGAAATCGGAGATGGTTTTAGAACCGCAACCCGTCGCGGCTCTGTGGCCCACGATGAAATAGAAAAAGACTCAACTGGAAAGATTGTTCGTCGAACTGATCGCGCAGGCGGAACAGAAGGCGGAATGTCTAATGGTGAAATCTTGCGCGTTCGAGCAGCAATGAAGCCAATTTCAACTGTGCCAAAAGCGCTAGACACAATTGATGTTGCTACAGGTGAAGCGGCTAAGGCGATTAATCAAAGATCAGATGTATGTGCTGTTCCTGCTGCAGGAGTAGTGGCTGAAGCAATGGTTGCACTTGTGTTGGCAGAGGTTGTGCTTGAAAAGTTTGGTGGAGATTCTGTAACTGAAACTCGTCGAAATTTTGATTCCTACATCGCTCACTTGAATTTTAAGTAAAACGGCTCCATGACACGCATTGTTTTAATTGGTGCACCGGGGAGCGGAAAGAGCACAGTGGGTGTCGCTTTGGCAGCACATCTGCAATGGCCTTTCGTAGATACAGATGCGTTAATTGAATTGAAAGAGTCTAAGAAGATCACTGACCTGTTTGTCGAAAATGGAGAAGAGTATTTCCGAAGCGCTGAATTTGAAACATTGAAAGAGGTACTTCAAGAAGACTCGGCGGTGATAAGTCTCGGTGGTGGTGCTCCGATATCCATACCCGCCCAAGAGGCGTTATCTTCATCTGAACTCAACAATTGTCTTTCTAGATGTATCTCTCGCAACGGCGGCGCCACGAGTTGGTTTCAATCGTGATCGCCCGTTGCTGCTTGGGAATCCACGAGCACAGTGGCAGGCACTTTCTGATCAGCGACGACCGATTTACGAGAAACTAGCAACGCAATCGATTAAAGTTGATGACATGACCGTGGATGAAATTATCGCCATCATCGAATCGAACTTGCAATGACATCAATACTGGTTAATGCAGAACGCTCCTACTCCGTAATCTTGACATCGGATTGGAACATAGAACTCGCACAATTGTGTGAAGGGCGAACTCGGGTAGCAGTAATTGTTTCAGAAGGTTTTAAGCCGGATTTGTCTAGGTTAATGGATCTTGATGCAGACATTCATGTATTTGATGTGCCAGATGGTGAAGATGCCAAAAACATTACAACCCTCAATAAAGTATGGAATTGGTTAGGTGCGACCGGATTTACACGTTCGGACTTAATCGTTGGAATTGGCGGGGGAGCCATTACCGATTTAGCCGGTTTTGCCGCAGCTACGTGGCTACGTGGCTTAGATTGGATTGCAGTTCCCACCTCATTAGCCGGAATGGTAGACGCTTCTGTTGGCGGTAAAACAGGGATTAATTCGGAATACGGAAAGAATCTGATTGGTGCTTTTCACTCACCATCTGCGGTTTTAATTGATACGAACTTCTTAACGACACTGTCTGATCGTGATTTTGCGGCGGGTATGGCAGAGGTTATTAAGTGTGGATTCATTGCAGATCCAACGATTCTCACATTAGCTGCCAACCACTCAATTGAAACTTTGCGCAGCACCCCAGAGGTAACAGCTGAACTTATCCATAGAGCGGTGAGTGTTAAAGCTCAGGTTGTTTCCACCGATTTCAAAGAGAGTTTTGGTCGTGAAGCACTCAATTACGGCCACACTCTTGGCCATGCGATTGAAATATATGCCAAGTATCAATTACGTCATGGTGAGGCTGTCTCCATCGGACTCGTTTTTGCAGCGGAATTAGCAGCAGCTCGCGGCTTAATTACTCCCGATGAACTCGATTTACATCGATCACTATTGTCTGCATATCTTCTGCCTACCTCCTTTGATCGACAAGCCTGGCAAAAACTTGCCCCTTTGTTAGCTTTGGATAAGAAAGCGCGCGGAACGACAATCAGATTTGTTGCATTAAAAGGCATAGGTTCGACTACTCGCCTCGAAGATTTAACATCCGTCGAACTCGATGCGGCCTATGAGAGAATTAGTTCATGAAGTTACTTGTGATAAATGGACCCAATCTTTCTCGACTGGATATCCGTGACTCATCTATTTACGGAGACCTTAACTACGGCGAGCTCAAGTCAATGATTGAAATTGCAGCAAGCAAGCACGGTTTTGAAGCAGATGTTCGTCAGAGTGATGATGAAGCAACGATTATTGGTTGGTTGCACGAAGCAGCAGACAAGAAGTTGCCAGTGATCATTAATCCAGCGGCATTTACTCATTATTCTTATGCGATACGTGATGCCGCAGAATTAGTGAAGACCCCGTTGATTGAAGTTCATCTTTCGAATCCGCTAGCTCGAGAAGAATTTAGGCATACCTCTGTGATTTCCGGGGTAGCCAACGGAACTATTGGTGGTTTTGGGCCAAATTCCTACGTTTTGGCCATCATTGCCATGCAAAATCTCACAAGCAAGTAACAAAGCACCCCTTACGAGCAGGTATCCTTTACCCTTCAAATACTTTTGACATTAACCGAATAGATAAAGAGCGGGTGGATTAGCTGTGGCATCAACAAATGATCTAAAAAATGGAATGACACTTGATATTGAAGGTCAACTGTGGACAGTTGTTGAGTTCCAACATGTGAAGCCAGGTAAAGGTCCAGCTTTCGTTCGCACGAAGCTTAAGTCGGTTCTTAGCGGAAAAGTTGTTGATCGCACCTACAACGCTGGAGTAAAGGTTGATGTGGCGATCCTAGAAAAGCGTGAAATGCAGTACCTCTACAAAGAGGGTGATGATTTCGTATTCATGGATACAAAAACGTATGACCAGATGACGATTGGTGCAGCTACCGTTGGAGATGCTGCTAAGTACATGTTGGAAAATACTGAAGCAATAGTGGCCGTTAACGAAGGTAATCCCTTGTACATCGAACTCGCCGCATCAGTTCCACTTAAAATTACTTACACGGAGCCAGGCATCCAGGGAGATCGTTCTTCTGGTGGAACCAAGCCAGCTACTGTTGAAACTGGTATTGAAATTCAGGTCCCACTATTTATCAAGCAGGATGAAGTCGTTTTGGTAGATACACGTGATGGGTCATACCAGGGTCGCGCTAACTAGTGTCAGCTCGAAGTAAGGCGCGCAAGCAAGCCTTGGATTTATTGTATGAAACAGATATCCGAGGAACTAACCTTGTTGAGACCTTAATTGAACGTGATGTTCCTGCAGAAGGTCCTGATGCACGCCCAATTCGTGAATACACTCGCGAGTTAGTCAACGGAGTCTCTGACAATCGTCGCAAAATAGATGAATTGATTACAACCTATGCTCAGGGCTGGGATATGGACCGTTTGCCAGCAGTAGATCGCAATATTTTGCGTCTGGGGATCTATGAAATCTTGTGGTCTAACGCAGTTCCTACAAGTGTCGCAATTGATGAGGCTTTGGATTTAGCCAAAGAGCTATCAAGTGATGATTCGTCCAAATACATCCATGGGGTTTTAGGCCGTATCGCGAGTATCAAAGACACTATTTCGATCTAGGAAATTGGTATTCAGTAATTACCGACTTAACTTCCTCGGGAGTTAAGCCCGAAAAAACCTGAAAACTATTAATATCCTGAGCTCTTAACGAGATAACTTCACCATTCCAGTCCCCGCGCATCCGTGCGATATTTCTTAGAACCTCGGTAATCTTTTGCGCAACGGGGTTTGAGGTTAAAAGTATTTTTCGTATGTCTATGCTAATTGATTCACTGGCTAACAAAGTTCTTGGTGTTTCAAAGAGCTCGGAAATAGGTACCTCGTATAGGTTTGCAATGGTGATCAATTTGTTGGCACTTACGGAGCGATCTCCACGTTCATAGGAGCCAAGGGCAATTGCCGAAATCATCCCTTTTGAAAGTTTGGCTGCCTGATTAAGAGTCAGGTGTCGTGATTCCCGGATGAGACGCATGCGCGAATGAAGTGTTTCTATTTGAGTTTGAGCGTGAATGGTTTCCATGCTGCCGACGGTATTGGGTATTCGACACTTCATGATTTCGATATCCACAGGGGGCCTGTGTGAGTGCTAGTATGTGCCCTGCATCCTTTAACGACCCATCCTGAGAGGTGGGAAAGGAGATTTACATGAGCGTAGCCCTGTCCGCACAAGACATTACACGTGCGTTGACCCGTATTTCACATGAGATCCTTGAAAAGAACCAGGGTGGAACAAACATAGTTCTTCTTGGAATTCCAACTAGAGGCGCCCACATTGCAACCCGAATCTCATCGATTATTACCGCGATAGAAGGCATTGAAGTGCCCACCGGAACTTTGGATATCACCTTGTTTAGGGATGATTTAAGAATCCGCCCACCGCGCGCGATCATGCCGACCAAGATTCCTACATCAGGAATCGAGGGCAAGGATGTGATTCTGGTGGATGATGTTTTATTCTCTGGCAGAACAATTAGATCCGCACTCGATGCGCTCGGAGAAATTGGACGTCCGCGCACGGTCCAGTTGGCAGCATTAGTAGATCGTGGTCACCGAGAACTTCCCATAAAAGCCGATTTCATAGGCAAGAACCTACCCACTGCCAAAAATCAATCGGTAAGAGTCCTGCTCAGTGAGATTGATGGTCGGGATGAAGTTACGATCGAAGAGGGAGTTGAACAGTGAGACATCTGCTGTCAATAGCTGACCTTAACAAGTCAGAGGCTATTTCGATTCTAGATACCGCCACTGAGTTGGCACGTGTGAGTGATGGAGCTGTTAAAAAGCTGCCAACATTGCGTGGTCGAACAATAGTGAACCTATTTGCCGAGGATTCAACTCGCACTCGAATTTCATTTGAGGCGGCAGCCAAACGTTTATCAGCCGATGTAATCAATTTTTCGGCAAAGGGTTCAAGTCTGAGTAAGGGCGAGTCCCTGAAGGACACTGCAATGACCCTGCAAGCGATGGGTGCTGACGCAGTCGTGATCCGACATTCAGCATCAGGTGCGGCGCAAAGATTGGCTGACTCACAATGGATGTCTGGAAGTGTGGTCAACGCCGGAGATGGAACTCATGAGCATCCGAGTCAAGCCTTGCTAGATGCTTTCACGATTCGCAAGCATTTAGGAATGGGTGGAAGTGATTTAGCAGGTCTGAGTGTGGCGATAGTTGGAGATATCTTGCATTCTCGCGTTGCGCGCTCCAATGTTTTGTTGCTTTCGCTTTTAGGTGCGAAAGTTACATTAGTAGCGCCACCCACCTTGCTTCCTGTTGGAATCGAGAGCTGGCCAGCAACAGTTTCTTACGATTTTGATTTAGTAATTCCTCATGTCGATGTGGTGATGATGCTGCGCGTACAGCAAGAAAGAATGTCTGATTTATTCTTCCCGAACGCCAGAGAGTATTCGCGATACTTCGGTCTCAATGGAGAAAGAACGGCAAACATGAAATCAGGTGCAATTGTTATGCACCCAGGACCAATGAACCGCGGATTAGAAATTTCTGCAGAAGTTGCCGATAGTGCGCGGTCAGTAATTACCGAGCAAGTAACTAATGGGGTCAGTGTGCGCATGGCGATCTTGTACGTCTTGCTCGCTGGTGGAGCTTTAGAAGTTGGGAGCAACTAGATGACTACAGCAGATTATTTAATCAAAGGAGCCTCGCTACCTGATGGCGCAAAAGCTGACATCTCCATTTCTAATGGTGTCATTGCATCAGTTGGTTCTGGATTCAAAGGTGAAGCGCAGACTGTGATTGAGGCCAAGGATTGCGTTATCTTGCCTGGACTAGTTGATCTTCACACCCATTTGCGTGAACCAGGACGAGAAGACGCAGAGACTGTTTTAAGTGGAAGTAGGGCTGGCGTAAAGGGTGGCTACACGGCTGTTTCTGCTATGGCAAATACCTCGCCAGTTGCAGATACTGCAGGAGTAGTAGAACAGGTTTATAGATTAGGCCAAGAAGCGGGCCTGTTAGATGTGTTCCCGATCGGAGCGGTCACTAAAGGCTTAAAAGGTGAAGCTTTATCTGAAATCGGCGCAATGGCAGATTCAGTTGCACGCGTTCGTGTTTTTAGTGATGATGGCAATTGTGTGTCAGATCCTTTAGTTATGCGAAGAGCCCTTGAATACATCAAGAAATTCGGCGGAGTGATAGCTCAACATGCACAAGATCCTCGTATGACTGTTGGATCTCAGATGAATGAGGGAGAAATCTCTGCACGCCTAGGTCTGAAAGGCTGGCCTGCGGTTGCAGAGGAGGCAATCATTGCCAGAGATGTCTTACTTGCCGATCATGTGAAGTCTCGATTACACATATGTCATTTAACAACAGCAGGTGGTGTTGAGATTATCCGTTGGGCAAAAGCTCGAGGAATCGACGTGACTGCCGAAGTGACACCGCATCACCTTTTGCTCACAGATGATCTAGCAAGTTCCTATGATCCGGTATACAAAGTAAATCCGCCGTTGCGCACCGAAACTGATGTGCACGCACTTCGCGAAGCTTTAGCAGATGGAACCATTGATATTGTCGCAACAGATCATGCTCCACATCCAACAGAATCTAAAGAGTGCGAATGGCAAGAAGCAGCTTTTGGAATGTTAGGTTTAGAAACGGCGTTATCTATTGTGCAAAAGACCATGGTTGATACGGGTTTAATGAATTGGACACAGGTTGCCGATCGTATGTCAATTGCACCTGCCCAGATCGGTGGATATGAGAACCACGGCCAACCAATTGTCGTCGGCTCAGTCGCTAACCTTGTTGTGATTAATCCAACGCAGAAATGGACCGTAGACCGCGATTTAGTTCTATCAAAGTCATCTAATACTCCATACCATGGCCACGAACTACCAGGCGTAATCACACACACCTTCTTCAAAGGCACAGCAACATATAGCAACGGAACAACTACAGCGATAGGAGGCAAGTGATGACTAGTGCATTTCTTGTCCTCGATGATGGCCGAATCTTTGAAGGTAATTCATGGGCTGCAACTGGAAAGACTTTTGGTGAAGCTGTTTTTCAAACTGGTATGACTGGATATCAAGAGACCTTGACGGATCCGTCTTATCACAAGCAAGTTGTGATTATGACGGCGCCTCATATTGGTAACACAGGAGTAAATGATCAAGATAATGAGTCGGCAAAGATTTGGGTTGCCGGTTTTGTGGTGCGTAATCCATCATCGGTAACATCTAACTGGCGTGCACAAAGAGATTTAGAAGCAGAGTTGATATCTCAAGGCATCGTAGGGATTCAAGGCGTCGATACTCGGGCTATTACTCGACATTTGCGTGATCGTGGCGCTATGCGCGTGGGGATATTTTCTGGTCTGGAACTTTCTCGTGAAGAAATGGTAGTTGAGGTACGCAAGGCAGAGGCTATGGCAGGTGCGTATTTGGTTCGAGATGTCTCAACTCCACAGACTGTCGTTATTCCGGCGATTGGGAAAAAGAAGTTCACGGTTGCAGCACTTGATCTTGGTATTAAAGGAGCCACCCCTCGAGCACTTGCTGAACGTGGAGTTGAAGTCCATGTGATGCCTTTTGATTCTTCAGCTGCAGAAATCATGGAAATTAAGCCCGACGGCCTCTTTCTATCAAACGGTCCTGGCGATCCTTCAACAATGACAGATGTAATCGAAGTTGTTCGAGAATTACTTCTGGCTGAAGTACCTATTTTTGGAATATGTTTCGGACATCAGATTCTCGGTCGCGCCTTAGGTTTTGAAACCTACAAGTTGCAATTTGGTCACCGTGGAATCAATCAGCCGGTGATGGATAAAAACACAGGCAAAGTTGAGATTACCGCTCATAATCACGGTTTTGCTGTGAAAGCACCTACTGATGCCGAGTTCTCAACAGTATTTGGTCGCGGCGAAGTGACACATCTGTGTCTAAACGATGGTGTTGTTGAGGGACTCCAACTTCTAGATAGGCCTGCGTTTTCTGTTCAGTATCACCCAGAGGCTGCGGCTGGTCCACATGATGCTTCATATCTGTTTGATCGTTTCATAGATCTCATGTCGAAGAAGGTGCACGCCTAATGGGTCTTGATACAACTATCAAAAGTGTTTTAGTCATTGGAAGCGGACCGATTGTTATTGGTCAGGCTTGTGAGTTTGATTATTCTGGAACACAAGCATGTCGAGTTCTGCGCGCCGAAGGTATCCGAGTAATTCTGATCAACTCAAACCCAGCAACGATTATGACCGACCCAGAGTTTGCAGATGCTACATATGTTGAACCAATTACTCCCGAAATCATCGAGCGCATAATCGCTCACGAAAAGCCTGACGCTGTTCTAGCCACCCTTGGCGGACAGACGGCACTAAATGCCGCAATTGGTTTATACGAACGTGGCACACTGAAGAAGTACGGAGTCCGCCTAATTGGCGCAGACGTGGAGGCGATTCATCGTGGCGAAAATCGTGAATTGTTTAGAGGAATAGTGGAAAAGGTTGGGGGAGAGTCAGCTAAGTCCAAGATTTGTCACACTATGGAAGAGATCATGGAAGCGGTGGTAGTTCTCAATTACCCAGTAGTGGTTCGTCCATCCTTCACCATGGGTGGGTTGGGATCTGGAATAGCATTCAATGAAGCAGAGCTACGGCAAATTGCTGGTGCTGGATTGCGCCATAGCCCCACCTCTGAAGTGCTTCTTGAAGAATCAATAATTGGCTGGAAAGAGTATGAACTCGAGGTTATGCGTGATCGAAAAGATAACGTTGTAATCGTTTGTTCTATTGAAAATCTAGATCCTATGGGCGTGCACACAGGGGATTCAATAACTGTTGCCCCTGCAATGACATTGACAGATGTTGAGTATCAAAAGCTGCGCGATTTATCGATCGACATCATCCGAGAAGTGGGTGTTGAAACGGGCGGCTGCAACATCCAATATGCGGTTAATCCGGAGAACGGTCGCATCATTGTTATTGAAATGAACCCACGTGTTTCTCGTTCAAGTGCGCTTGCTTCAAAAGCCACAGGATTTCCGATTGCAAAGATTGCAACAAAGCTTGCTATCGGATACACGTTAGATGAGATTCAAAACGATATTACCAAAGTTACCCCAGCTTCATTTGAACCAACGTTGGATTATGTAGTTGTGAAAGTCCCTCGCTTTGCCTTCGAAAAGTTTGCAGATGCTGATCCACGCTTAACAACAACTATGAAAAGTGTTGGAGAAGCGATGGCTATCGGCCGTTCTTTCTCCGAGGCACTTTTGAAAGCGCTGAGGTCCCTGGAGCGCAAAGAGGCGATTTTCTCATGGCCACAGATTAATCAAACAGAGCTGTCATCACTACTCCAATCTATGAAGATTCCAACTGAATACAGACTGCAACAGGTTCAAAAGGCTCTGTGGGCTGGTGCAACTATTGAGCAAGTCTATGAGGCAACCAAGATTGATCGTTGGTACCTGCGACAAATAGAAATCATTAATGAGCAAGCCGCTGTTATCGCTCAACCCGGTGAACTGTCAAAGGATTTGCTCCGCACAGCTAAAATGCAAGGTTTTTCCGATTCACAGATTGCACTTTTGCGTGCGGTCACTGAGGAAGAGGTGCGAAAAGCAAGACATCATCTTGGTTTAAGACCTGTTTTTAAAACTGTTGACACGTGTGCTGCAGAATTTGAAGCATTTACCCCGTATTACTACTCAAGTTACGAGGAAGAAACTGAAGTTCGGCCTCGAACAACACCTGCGGTGATTATTCTAGGTAGCGGACCAAATCGCATTGGACAAGGCATTGAGTTCGATTACTCATGTGTCCACGCGTCATTTACTTTGCGCGAAGCTGGATTTGAAACAATCATGGTCAATTGCAATCCAGAGACCGTTTCAACTGACTATGACACTAGTAACCGTCTCTACTTTGAGCCACTTACTCTAGAAGATGTACTTGAAGTAGTTCATGCAGAGACTCAGGCGGGACCGGTATTGGGTGTGATCACTCAATTAGGTGGTCAAACTCCGCTTGGTTTAGCAGCCGGGTTGAAAGCTAATGGAGTAACTATTCTTGGAACTTCACCAGAAGCGATTAATCTGGCTGAAGAACGTGGGGCATTTGGCAACATTCTTGCCGAGCAAGGCCTCACAGCACCTCAGTTTGGAATGGCTTCTTCTCAGTTAGAGGCGACAACAATCGCTCATGACATCGGATACCCAGTGCTAGTTCGTCCCTCATTTGTTCTTGGTGGCCGTGGGATGGAGATTGTCTACGATGATGCTGCACTCGGCGGTTTTATCACTCGCGCCACAGACATAACTCCAGACCATCCCGTCTTGGTCGATAGATTTCTTGATAACGCTATAGAAATAGATGTTGACGCTCTATTTGATGGCACTGAACTCTTCCTTGGGGGAGTAATGGAGCACATTGAAGAGGCTGGAATTCATAGTGGTGACAGCGCTTGCGTGCTTCCATCTATGACCGTAACAGATGAGCAACGAATTGAAATTAGGACTGCAACTGAAAAAATTGCTCGTGGTGTTGATGTTCGAGGACTCATTAATATTCAATTCGCGATAGCCGACAACTCACTCTATGTTTTAGAAGCGAATCCACGAGCATCTAGAACTGTTCCGTTCGTTAGTAAAGCTACGGGTGTGCCATTAGCCAAGGCGGCTGCGAGGATTTCAGTCGGTGCAACTATCGCAGAGCTGCGCGCGGAGGGTCTACTCCCATCTAGTGGAGATGGAATCGCTAAGAGGAGTTTCGGTGAAAGAGGCGGTGCTCCCGTGGAACCGATTCCGTCGAACCGATGGACGAGGTGTTGATGCAGTTCTAGGACCTGAGATGCGTTCTACTGGCGAGGTAATGGGAATTTCTCCAACATTCGGTGAGAGTTATGCGAAGAGTCAGATCGCCGCATTCGGACCTTTACCAATTTCGGGTACCGTGTTTATCTCTTTGGCCGACAAAGACAAGGCCACGGGCATCGAACCAGCTAAGGGTTTTTCAGATCTAGGGTTCCGCATTCTTGCTACGGACGGAACAGCATTGTTCTTGCAAAAGCACGGTATAGAGTGCACTCCAGTCCGTAAAAACTCTGAAGGAACTGGCGCAATGGGTGAGAAAACAATCGTTGACATCATTAATGCTGGTGAGATCGATTTGGTAATAAATACGCCTGTTGGACGAGGAACACGTGCAGATGGCTGGGCCATCCGAACTGCAGCCGTGCAACGTTCTATTCCGTGCATCACAACAACTGCTGGATTTAGCGCGGCAGTAGATGCGATTACCTTTCTCCAGAGCAGCCCCCTTAGCATCAAGTCTCTGCAAGAGTGGCTGGCATAAATGTCCCAGATCAACAAAAGCGCGGCGCAACTGCTTGCTCCAATTGTTAGCAACAAAAAGGTTGGTCAATACCACCAGATAATTGTTAACGTCGGAGATCTCGCGGCTCTTTGTAAACCCGGTAATTTCGTTGCGATAAATGTTGGCGGGGACTCATCGAGCATGATTTTGCGCCGTGCCTTCGCTATCTCTCGTGTGTCAGTGAATTCAACTTTTGGCGGAACGATGGAACTCATAGCCGCCCCACATGGTCAAGGTAGTAAGTGGCTCTGTGCACAAGAAGAAGGAGTAGTTCTAGACATCGTTGCTCCTTTAGGAACTGCTTTCGGAATTCCTACAGAACCAGTTCCTGTTTTACTAGTCGGTGGTGGATATGGGTCAGCTCCTTTGTTTGGATTAGCTGAAGTACTCAATGCTCGAGGTTGCAGGGTCGATATGTTGCTCGGTGCAAGTACCGCTTCCAAAATCTATGCTCCGATGGAGGGTAAGCGTGCTGTTAATTCAATGCGGATTTATACCGAAGATGGATCTATGGGACAAGCAGGACGTGTCACAGATCCGATTGCGGAGATTATTAAGGATTTAGATATTGCTGTTGTCTATTCATGTGGCCCTATGCAGATGTTGTCTGCCATAACCAAAATCACCGACTCACTTTCGGTGGTTCATCAATGCGCAGTTGAAGAGGCGATGGCTTGTGGCATCGGTGTATGTATGACCTGTGTCCTGCCAGTTGAAAATGAGGATGGAACAGTTTCAATGCTTCGTTCATGTATCGATGGTCCTGTAATGGATGGCTCTAAAGTTCAATGGAGTTTGGTGGGCAAGCAACTATGACCACTATAGATTTTTCAACGACAATCGGTAACACATGGTTTCCCGCTCCAACCTTTACCGCCAGTGGCTGTGCCAGCTCTGGTCGTGAGTTAGCACAGTTTTTCCCCTTGCGTGAAATGGGCGGAGTAGTTACCAAATCTGTGATGTCTAAGGCAAGAAATGGCCGAGCGACTCCACGTATGGCTGAAACTCCGAGTGGAATGCTTAATTCAATTGGCTTACAAGGCCCTGGGATTGATGCTTTCATCGCAAAAGATATTCCTTACCTAGTCGAGCAAAAGGCACGGATAATAGTTTCAATCGCCGGTGAAACTGTTGAAGAGTATTCAACTCTTGCCAGAAAGCTGCGGTCTGTTTCAGGCATCAGCGCAATCGAAGTCAATATTTCCTGCCCAAATGTTGAAAATAGAGGATTAGTTTTTGCGTGCGACCCGGAGGCTTCCAGACGAGTTATAGATGGCGTGAGGCGAACAATCGGGGGAGAGCTACCGATAATTGCAAAGCTTTCTCCTGACGTGACAGATTTGGTGTCAATTGCACGTGGTGTTGTTGATGCAGGTGCAGATGGTTTAGCACTGATCAATACAGTTCTAGGTATGGTGATAAATGTCGACACAATGCGTCCTCATTTAGGAGGAAAAACTGGCGGGTTATCTGGACCTGCTATTCGTCCTATAGCTGTTCGGGCTGTGTATCAAGTACACGCCGCACTTCCTCAAGTTCCAATTGTGGGAATGGGTGGAGTCGCATCCGGCAAGGATGCTTTAGAAATGATTCTAGCTGGAGCTAGCGGAGTATCAATTGGTACAGCAAGCTTTGGTAATCCAACCGCCATTATGAAAATTCAAAATGAACTCAAGCAACTGTTGCTCGATCGGGGATTTACATCACTTAAGCAAGCAATTGGTTATGCGCACAGACCGGAAGCAGAGGCTTCTGATGTCTAAAGCGCCGATAGTTCTTGCAGTTGACACGCCAGACTTAGTAACAGCAATTGCATGGGTAAAGGCAACTCAAGATTATGTCTCTGTTTTCAAGCTTGGCTTGGAATTCTTTTTAACTTTTGGCAGTGAAGGTGTCAAGGCGATAAAGGATGTGACGGATTCTGACATTTTCCTTGATCTAAAACTTCATGACATTCCGCATACGGTAATGGGAGCCGCTAAGGCCGTGTCACACCTAGCCCCACGTTATTTAACTGTTCATGCATCTGGTGGTTCTGCAATGATCAAGGCAGCTGTTGATGCTTCACCTAAGACGCATGTAACAGGAGTTACGATCTTGACCTCTCTTTCTGAAGCAGATGTGCGGGAGATTGGTTTTGAAAAAAACGCCCTTGATTCTGCTGTCGGCTTGGCGAAAATTGCCGTTGCAGCAGGCGCAGGCGCAATCGTGTGTTCACCTTTGGAGATCGCCGCTATTCGCGCGGCGGTCGGTCCAACTCCAATCATCATTACCCCAGGTGTGAGACCGGAAAATTCTGCGGCAACTGATGATCAAGTACGAACCATGACTCCAAAGGCTGCTATTTCTACTGGAGCAAACTTGGTTGTGATTGGTCGTCCAATCACCCAAAGTTGGAGCGGTGGATCAGAGGCTATGCGCGATCGCGCCGCTCACATTGCATCCGAACTTATCTAATTTAAACGCTAGATTTATCACATGGGATTACCTCCGCAGTTAACACCTGAGCAGCGCCAGCAAGCGTTGCTTAAAGCTGCGGCCTCGAGAAAGCGTCGATCCGAGATTAAAGTGAAAATCAAAAATGGAGAATTTTCCGTGGATACAATTTTGGAAATGGCCAAGAGCGATGAAGCGGTTGCAAAGATGCGGGTGAAGGAGTTGCTTGAGTCTTTGTCCGGTGTTGGGAAAGTACGAGCACAATCGCTTATGGAGCGTTTGAATATCTCTCCTACGCGTAGAATTCAAGGCTTAGGTCGCCTTCAGATAAAGCAGTTGCGGGAGGAGTTTATGAAATCAGAGCATGCGATCAAGCCTGGCAAACTTCTCGTACTTTCTGGGCCAGGCGGTGTTGGTAAAAGTACTATTGCCCAAAAGTTACGCGAGGCTGGAGATTTCTGGGTCAGTGTCAGCGCGACAACTAGAAGTCCTAGAAACAATGAGGTCGAAGGCAAAGATTATTTTTTTGTTAGTAATGAGGAATTCACTCGCATGATTAAAGCGGACGAGTTCTTAGAGTGGGCAGAGTTTGCGGGAAATCGTTACGGAACCCCACAGGAGAAAGTTGAACAGGCGTTGTTACTTGGAAGAAATGTTTTGTTGGAAATTGAAATCGCCGGAGCTAAACAAGTTAAAGCACATCTGCCTCAATCAGTACTTGTTTTTCTAGAGCCTCCGACGTGGGAGGAGTTGGTTGCTCGACTTGAAGGTCGTGGCACTGATGGCCCCGAAAGAAGGGCTGAGCGCCTTCAATTAGCCCAAGAGGAGCTGGCTGCAGCATCATTTTTTGATGTAGTCCTGATAAATGACCAGGTCGAGACAGTGGTCGAAAAACTGATAGAGTTAGCCCATAATTAATAGGTTGTTATTAATTCAGAATTAATCATTGAAGCGGGGTACACCATGGATGGAATCACTAATCCACCGATTGACGAACTTCTAGACAAGAGCGGCTCGAAGTACAGCCTTGTTCTATACGCTGCAAAGCGTGCTCGTCAGATCAACGCTTACTACTCACAACTTGGAGAAGGACTACTCGAATACGTAGGACCTCTAGTTGAGACACATGTGCACGAGAAGCCTCTTTCGATTGCACTTCGCGAAATCAACGAAGGTCTTCTAACAATCGAAAACCTCGAGCCAACAGCTTAAAACCGTTCGCATGTCACTAGTCGGCCGTGAAGTTGTACTCGGCGTTGGTGGTGGAATAGCAGCATATAAATCGTGTGAGCTGCTGCGTCGTCTCCAGGATCGTGGCTATGTAATTACTGTTGTTCCAACTCCTTCCTCACTCAACTTTGTTGGGAAGGCAACATGGGAAGCGCTTTCTGGTCGTCCGGTGAATACCCATGTGTGGGAAAACGTTCACACCGTTCCTCACATCGCTTTGGCTGAAGCGGCAGACTTCTTCTTAATTGCACCGGCAACAGCAGATTTGATTGCTCGCCTCGCCGCTGGTCGCGCCGATGATCTTCTGACCAATTTGGTCTTAGCTTCTGATGTGCCAAAAATGTTGGTTCCTGCGATGCACCCTTCAATGTGGCTCGATCCGGCTACCGTTTCAAATGTGGAAACTCTACGTTCACGTGGTTTCATAATTATGGAACCAGATGTTGGTCGACTTACAGGAAAAGATATAGGACCAGGTCGCTTTCCTGAAGTACCGGCAATCATTGAAAAGTTTGACTTCATAACTGGAAATGTTCAGGACCTTAAAGGCAAGCGCGTTCTTGTGACAGCAGGAGGAACACGAGAGGCTATTGACCCAGTTCGATTCATCGGAAACAAGTCATCAGGAAAACAAGGGATTGCAATTGCTCTCGCGGCTCGAAATCGTGGAGCGCAGGTTCATATGATTGCTGCAAATTTTGATACCTCTGCTTTAGTCGGTATTGAGGTATCAAAAGTTGAAAGTGCCTCCGAAATGCACACGGTGCTTTTAGAGCAATTTCCATTATGCGACATTTTGATCATGAGTGCTGCGGTTGCCGATGCCAAGCCAAAGATTGTCTCGCTCGAGAAAATTAAAAAGACCCTGTTGGGAAGCATCGAGTTAGAGGAAAATCCAGATCTTCTTGGATCTCTTGGGTCACTTAAGAAGGATCAAGTGATTGTTGGTTTTGCTGCTGAAACCAAGGATCACTTGCAAGAGGCCCGCAGAAAGCTTGAGGCAAAAGGGTTAGATCTTATTTATGTCAATGATGTTTCTGGCGGGGCGATATTTGGCCAGGACCAGACTATGGGTACCATGCTCCTACGCAATGATGCGGATATAGCGGTCAAGGAAGTCTCCAAAGACGCTCTCGGTAATTTACTTCTTGATCAAGCCATCCGGCAGTTAGGTTAAAAATGTCAAAGCGACTTTTCACGTCAGAATCAGTAACCGAAGGACATCCAGACAAGATTGCAGATGCAATCTCCGATGCAGTTTTGGATTCCTTGATATCGCAAGATAAAAAGAGTCGAGTAGCGGTTGAAACACTGATTACAACGGGCCAAGTACACGTTGCTGGTGAAGTTACTACTGATGGATATGCCGATGTAATGGGAATCGTTAGAGACACCGTTCTAAATATTGGTTATGACTCCTCTGATAAAGGCTTTGATGGAAATAGTTGTGGTGTTTCGATCTCTATCGGACAGCAGTCCCAGGACATCGCTCAAGGCGTAGATGATGCATATGAACACCGTGTCACATCAGCTGCAGATCCATTGGATCTCCAAGGCGCTGGCGATCAAGGTTTGATGTTTGGCTATGCCTGCGATGACACAAAAGAACTAATGCCTTTGCCAATTTGGTTGGCCCATGCTCTAGCGCAACAGTTAACTAAGGTTCGTAAATCAGGCGCCCTTCCATATCTTCGTCCAGATGGAAAAACCCAAGTAACAATTGAGTATGACGGTGATCGAGCGATAGCACTCAATACAGTAGTTATCTCTAGCCAGCACGCAGAAGAGGTAGATGTTGTTAAGAAGTTAACTCCAGAGGTCATTGAATATGTAATCAATCCGATCCTGGAAACAATTGATCTACCAAAGTCAGAGCTACGCACGCTTATCAACCCAACAGGTCGCTTCGTTATTGGTGGACCGATGGGAGATGCGGGATTGACGGGCCGCAAAATTATTGTCGACACATATGGCGGAATGGCCCGACATGGTGGGGGAGCTTTCAGTGGCAAGGATCCATCTAAGGTGGATCGATCTGCAGCATATGCAATGCGCTGGGTCGCAAAGAACGTAGTTGCTGCCGGTCTTGCTCGTCGTTGCGAAGTTCAAGTTGCCTATGCAATTGGTAAAGCTCAACCTGTTGGAGTATTCGTTGAAACTTTTGGCACAGAAACGGTTCCAGTTGCAAAGATTCAAGACGCAGTGCTTTCAGTTTTTGATCTGCGACCAGCAGCAATCATTCGCGATCTAGATTTGCTTCGCCCAATCTATTCATTGACAAGTGCTTATGGGCACTTCGGTCGTGAGCTTCCTGAATTTGCATGGGAACGAACCGATCGCGTCTCAGCGCTTCAAAGCGCTATCAAGTAGTCGGTGGCAGCTCCGAGGCTCTTTCGGTTAAAGGCTGAAGTTGCACCTGCATCTTCTGGGCCTAGAGCTTCGGTGTTGCCATATGCACGTGTTCGAGTTGATACGGGAGTTTTTCATCTAGATCAACTCTATGACTACCAGATTCCCGAAAAGCTCAGTGAGTTCATCCAAATTGGTGTTCGAGTCCAGTTGCCATTTGGTGGCAGGGAAACAGAGGGCATAGTCGTTGAACGTGTTGGTGTTCCTGAGAGAGCGGGCGAACTCAAAAGCATAACCAGGGTTTTATCTCCTGTTCCTGTTGCATCAGCACAGAGTTTGTTGTTGATCGACGCCGTTGCAGCTCACTTTGCAACTAACCCCTGGGATGTGATTCGCTCTGCAATTCCGCCCCGTGTGGCATCAGTGGACAAGATCTTCGACGACTTTGGTTCATTCACTCACATCAAAGGCAAGTTTTCGGTTGAGTTTCAGACACTGGCCCCATATACCGAAGCCCATGATCAAGTTGTCAACCTCGTTCTGAACAATAGCGGCTCTGGTTCAGTACTAGTTATTGCCCCAGATGAAAAAGATGTTAATTTGATAATAAGAGCCCTGGATACACATGGTGTTAGCGCTCTCAAACTAACAGCAGCGATGCCGCGCGAAGAAAGATATCGAAACTATTTACGCGCCATGCATGGTGACAAGAACGTTGTCGTCGGTACTCGAAGCGCAATTTTCGCTCCATTAAATAACTTGAGTTCGATTATTGTTCACAAGGAGTCATCCCATGACCATTATGAAATCCGTTCTCCGGGCTGGAATAGCCGATCTGTTGCTCTCATGCGAGCTCAGAGTGAGTCCGTAAAGTTAATCCTCACCGGGTTTTCTCCCTCTATTGAAGTTTCACAATTAATTGATGCGCGAGAAGTTAAGTACTTGAACTCTAAAGTGCCGGTCTCCGTAAAGGCATTCACGCCGAGTGAAGGTGCGCTGCTTCCTGGTCGAATTTTCTCAGAAGTTAAGAAGGCGTTATTGGTCGGTCCAGTATTATTTATCGCCCCACGTAAGGGATATGGGAACGCACTTCTTTGCGCGCATTGTCGAAATGTTGCGATGTGTGATTGTGGTGGTCGTTTGTCTGTAACCGCGAAGTTGAAGGCTCCTTCATGTGTACATTGCGGGAAAATGTTTCAGGGTTGGAAATGCTCCTTCTGTAATCGAGATAAGCAGTATCTTGCAGGCCGTGGAATTGAGCGAGCCGCAGAAGAGATCTCTAGAGCTTTTCCTAACGTTCCGGTTGTGATTTCAGCCGGTGATGTTATTAAGGATCGAATCGACCATAAGCCGGCCTTAGTTCTAGCCACCTCAGGAGCTCAACCCCAGGTTGAAGGTGGATATGCAGCAGTTGTTATCTTGGACGGAATGCGCTTTTTTTCACACACAGATTTGCGCACACAGGAACGCGCTCGAGAACTCTTTCTCGAAACCTCATCGCTGATTTCTTCGAGCGGAACCGTTCTTCTGGTCATTGATGACACACACCCAATAGTTTCTGCGATTGCCCGATGGAATGTCGCGCCACTTCTTAAGCGAGAACTAAGTGAGCGAACGGAACTGCATTTACCACCGTCAGTGTTTTCGGTCGTTCTCGTTATGGATCAGTCCATTGGTATGCAAATACTGAATGGGCTAAAAAAGGCCCTAGCAGATGGGCGAATACCTTTATCCTCGAACATTTATGGTCCAACCGAGATATCAAAGGGTCAGGTAAAAATCGTCGTTCACGCCGACAAATCGGATGCAAAGGCTTTGACAGATGTTGTTCATGAACTTCAGCGCCGACGCAGTATTGCAAAGAAGGAACTTTTCACGCTTAGAGTCGAACCATATTCTCTATGATGCATTGGTAGACTAACGCCATGTCGATTCAACAAATACGATTCTTCGGGGATCCGGTGCTCACAACTCCTGCTTCTTTAGTGGTCGATTTTGATAAAGAATTGCGAGTATTGGTTCAAGACTTAACCGACACAATGATTGATGCACCTGGTGCTGGGTTGGCGGCTCCACAGATAGGTGTTCCGTTACGCGTATTTGTCTGGGATGTCGATGAAGAGCTCGGGCACTTGATAAATCCAACCTTAACTCTCAGCGAAGAATTGCAAGAGGGAGAGGAAGGCTGTCTGTCGTTTCCAGAAATTAGATATCAAACCCCTCGCGCTATGCGCGCGGTTGCTAAAGGTTTTAATATGTATGGGGAGCCAATCACAGTTGAAGGTTCAGAGTTTTTGGCGCGCGCTTTGCAGCATGAAACGGATCACCTTGATGGCATTTTGTTTATAGACAAGTTGTTGCCCGAAGATCGCAAATTAGCCATGAAGGAAATTCGTGAGTCAGAGTGGTTTAATCTCGCCTCTGAACAAGGTCGAGCAATACAGGTTAAGGATTCACCTCACACAATCTTCGGACGGATTTCTTAGTGCGTATCGGAGTAGCTGCTACTCCGGATGTAGCGATTCCAACCTTAAATTGGTTGCTTCAATCCGATCATCAAATTGCACTCATCATCACTCAACCGGACCGACCAGCTGGTCGCGGTCAAGTGCTTCAACAAACAGTCGTTGCTGAGTGGGCAGGAGCTAATCAAATACCGGTTGTTAAACCAGAGAATCCTCAGGAGTTAGTTGGCGTAATTGAAAATTTGGATCTAGTTCTCACGATTGGTTACGGTGTGTTACTGCCGGAAAGTATTTTATCCTTGCCTAAATATGGATTTCTTAACCTGCATTTTTCATTACTTCCTGCCTATAGGGGAGCCGCACCTGCACAAAGAGCACTCCACAATGGAGAAGGCATCACGGGTGTGACGGTTTTTCAACTAGATAAAGGCATGGACACGGGACCAATCTTCGCCCAGCAATCAATCAACATTGATCCTTCTTGGAGAAGTTTTGAATTACTCCAGCATCTTTCCAATCTAGGCCCTGATGTGGTGAAGAAGTCCTTTGAGATGATTGAAAACGGAGAGAGTCCACGAAATCAAGAAGGCGTGCCAACCAACGCTCCAAAAATTAGCAAGTCCGAAGCCAAAATCGACTTCACACAAGATGCGAATTTAATCGTCAATGCAATTCGAGCCTTCACATATGAACCTGGCGCATGGACACTATGGAAGGGTGAATCCTTCAAAATTTGTGGGGTAAAAGTTTCAAGTAATCCGTCTGGTACTCCTGGACAGATCTCAGTGATAGACAAATCAGTTGTGGTTTCAACGGGAACTGGCTCACTGGAACTTTTACGAGTTATTCCTGCAGGAAAGAAAGAAATGGATGCTATTGATTGGGCACGTGGAGCACGGCTGAAGGGCGGTGAAATTTTTGGTTGAAGCGCGGCGCAATACTTTTAAGTCGCCAAAACCAGATGCTGCACGATTATTGGCCTTTGATCTTTTAACAGAAGTGAACCGTAATGAAGGTTACTCAAACCTACTATTACCTCAGGCGTTAAACGCCAGCAAATTAGAGGATCGTGATCGCTCTCTAGTAACCGAGCTTCTGTATGGAACAATTCGCATGCAAGGCAAGCATGACTGGGTTTTGTCGCAGATCAGTGATCGACCTTGGTCTGAAGTTGATCCAGGAATTGTGGACATCTGCCGCCTTGGCGTCCACCAAATCCATGAAATGCGGATCCCCGATCATGCAGCGGTCGCTGCAACTGTTGAGGTCGCGCGCAAACGGATTGGTGAGTCAAAAGCAAGTTTTGTAAATGCGCTTTTGCGGAGTGTTACTCGAAAGAGTATTGAAGATTGGTTCTCGCCTTTAGCTGCAATAAACGATCCAGTCGAAAGATTGTCCATTAAATACTCACATCCAGAATGGATAGTCTCTGCCTACTTTGATCTCCTGAAAAACTGGGATGAAGTTGAGTCAGCACTAAAAATCAATAACGAAGCGGCTACGCCCACGTTAGTTTCCTGGCCTGGTTTTTCCACTCAACAGGATTTGATTGACATTGGGGGAGAACCTACTGATTTCTCTCCTTATGGAGTTCACTGGAAAGGAAATCCTGGAGCACTTGATTTAATCAAGGCGAGAAAGATTGGTGTTCAGGACGAGGGATCTCAGCTCGTAGCTGAAGTGTTCGCAAAAGCTGCAGGAGGTTCGAGTTGGTTAGATCTATGTGCTGGTCCCGGCGGGAAGGCTGCCCTTTTGTCCAGCATTGCTAGAGTCGAGAAACATCAAATTTACCGCCAATGAAATATCCGCTGCCAGAGCAGAGCTCGTCGGCCAAGTTGTTCATGGGGACCGGGTGCTCGTTTTAGATGGTCGAACGATTGGTTCATTGTCTGAAAAATTCGATGCGATTCTTATTGACGCACCATGTACTGGGTTAGGCGCTCTGCGTCGTCGTCCAGAAGTTCGTTGGCGCAGAACTCTGCAGGATCTTCGAGCCTTAACTCAATTACAACGCGAGCTAGTCGACTCCGCTATCCAAGCACTCAATCCGGGCGGGGTTCTTGGGTATGCAACATGTTCGCCGCATTTGGCTGAAACAAGTATCCAGATTGCAGACATCAAAAAGAAGCATTCTGAACTACAACAGGTTTCCGTTGATGAGTATCTGCCAGAATCGCTTCACAATGCCACCCGTGATGGTGCTATGTCGCTATGGACGCACAAACACGGTACCGATGCCATGTATCTCGCGCTCTTTCGAAAGGACATTGGTTAAGATTTGACTATGAGTCGTGACATTCGAATAACGCCTAGCATTTTAAATGCGGATTTTTCACGATTGGACGAAGAAATTAGGCGGATATCAGAAGTTTCCGACTTGCTCCACCTCGATGTCATGGATGATGTATTTGTTCCTAACTTTACTTTTGATTTCGAGGCAGCATCAGCCATTATTAAGTCATCTGTTCTTGCGGTGGACGCTCATTTGATGGTCGCCGATGTTGATGCGATTGCCGTGCAATATGCTGAATTGGGTTGCGCCTCAGTAACAATTCACGCGGAGGCGACAAAGAACATTCCTCAGACTTTGCGAAATATACGTAAGGCTGGTTCTAGATCAAGTTTAGGCATCAAGCCCAACACCGATGTCTCGGATTATCAGTCTGTCATTGATGATGTAGATATGTTTCTGATCATGACAGTTGAGCCAGGATTTGGTGGTCAAAGCTTCATGGAAAATATGATGGATAAAGTGCGTCGCACTCGGGAAATGATTGGCGATCGGCCAATATGGTTGCAGGTCGATGGGGGAATATCGATGAAAACCATCGAAATGGCTTTAGATGCTGGTGCTGATACTTTCGTTGTCGGAAGCGCTGTCTTTAACGCCCCAGATCCGGCTGCAATGGTGATCTCACTTCGTGAGTTCGCAACTGCCCACGGGAACAAGTAAGACTCTAGTAAACTCACGCTATGAAAACCTTTGAATCCTTGTGGGCTGAACTGAGTGAGAAAGCTGTCTCTCGCCCTGAGGGTTCGGGCACGGTTGATGCTCTTGATGCCGGGGTACACGCCATAGGCAAGAAAATTCTAGAAGAGGCCGGTGAAGTGTGGCTTGCAGCAGAACATGAGTCTGATGAAGCTTTGGCTGAGGAAATAAGCCAGCTGATTTATCACCTGCAAACATTGATGCTTGCGCGTGGACTGTCAATCAACGATGTCTATAAGTTTCTTTAGGAGAAATCAATGTTGCGAATAGCCGTACCCAATAAAGGATCTTTGGCTGAGAGTTCAATTCAGATTTTGAAAGAAGCAGGTTATCGCCAGCGTACAGATAGCCGCGATCTTGTACTCATTGATAATGACAACAGCGTTGAGTTCTATTACCTACGACCACGTGATATTGCTGTGTATGTGGGCTCGGGGGAGTTAGAAGCAGGCATCACTGGTCGAGATCTTCTAATTGATTCTGCCGCAGAGGCTGATGAAATTTTGTCACTTGATTTTGGAGGATCAACATTTAGATTTGCTGCACCAGCAGATAAGAACTGGTCGGTGCAAGATATCGCCGGTAAGCGCGTCGCAACTGCTTACCCGGGTTTAGTTGAACACAGCCTTGCTGGCCTTGGGATTAAAGCTCAGATCGTCCGATTAGATGGCGCAGTTGAAAGCAGCGTTCGTTTGGGCGTTGCCGATGTAATTGCAGATGTTGTAAGTACCGGAAATACATTAAGGCAGGCTGGTTTAAAGATATTTGGTGATCCGATTTTGACCAGCGAAGCCGTTGTAATCACCCGACGAAACACCGCTGTACCAACAGAGTTAGAGATTCTCATTCGCCGCCTACAAGGAGTTGTAACAGCTCGCCGTTATGTTTTACTTGATTACGATATCCCGAAGAACCTTGTTGAGAAGGCCTGTGCAATCACACCTGGACTTGAGTCACCAACGATTTCGCCATTACAAAAGCAAGATTGGGTTGCCGTACGAGCCATGGTTTTACGTAAGGAAACCAATCAAGTAATGGATGAGCTGTGGGCCCTGGGTGCACGTGGAATATTAGTAACAGACATCCACGCTTGTCGTTTGTAGATTACTTACACACCGATTAACTCAATTACCGACCTTAAGGAAGGTTCGTTAATCGCAAGATCTGCAGCAGCTACAACAACCGGTTTAGCATTAAAGGCAATACTCAATCCAGCCACAGCCATCATGTCTAGATCATTTGCGCCATCACCAATGGCTACGGTGTTTTCGATAGCTACTGCGCTGGCTGCGGCAAACTCCTTGAGAGCCTCGCCCTTAGCGGCACGGTCAATTATTGGACCAATAAGTCCGCCAGTTAAAAAGCCAGCAACTATTTCAAGTTTATTTGCTTTGTAGTACCTGATAGACATTGTCCTAATCATCGGTTCGATTATGTCTAAGAATCCACCTGAAACTAATGAAACGCTATGGCCTCTATCGTGCAGGGTATTCACGAGATCCTGCGCTCCATCCGTGAGGGAGATTTCCTTCTGTACTTGACCGATTACTGATTCGGGTAATCCTTCAAGTAATGCCACACGTGCACGCAGGCTTTGTTCAAAATCTAGTTCTCCACGCATCGCAGAAGCGGTAATAGCAGCAACCTGATCTAGAACGCCGGCTTTAGCCGCAAGAAGTTCGATTGCCTCTTGCTGAATAAATGTGGAGTCAACATCTAGTTGAACGAGTCGCTTAACAAACACCATCGATTTAGATTGCTTTCGTCGATACGGTGGTTGGGTGTTCAAAAACTAGAGCATCAATAGCTGCATCCATCTCTGACTTGGTCGCGCCAGAAATAGTGATGCTAATTGAGATTGGAGTTGCACTAGTGCGGACAAACCGCTCGATATTCGCTCCTGCATTTGATATGACTTGGGAAACCAAGGCAACTGAATGTGGGTGGAGCTTTTCGGCGCTTAAGTGAATTTCAAGGAGCTGATGTGGAATCGATGACAATGGACCATTGCCAAACAAAGTGGCAATATCAACATCTAAGTTCATGGCACACGCATTCAAGTCTTCTTCGATTGCGCTTTGATGAGCAGGATTCGCCCCAATCAGAACCGTCAAAATAAGGCGATCGCTAATAACCACCTGTTCTATATCCAGAACATGCACCGCGAATGGAGACAAGGTCTCAAAAAGCGAGGCAGCAATACCAGGGGCATCACTGCCAGTTAAAAGGATGAGTCCTGTGAACTGATCTGGTTGCGCGCTATTTTCTGTCATAAGAAGGCAAGGTTATCGTGAATCACTCCTGCTTAAGGCGAGGCTTAAAGGCTGGTTAGCTCCTCTAACCACTATCTTTTGCATCTATGGGAACAACGGTTTTGAGCCTTAATGATGTCTCGGTACGCAGAGGCGATCGGGTCATTTTGGGTCCACTGAATTTCTCAATTACCCAAGGCGAACGATGGGTGGTTCTAGGTCCTAACGGTGCCGGCAAATCCACGTTGTTGCAGATTCTTGCGACCAAAATGTTTCCAACGCAAGGTGTGGTGCGGGTTTTAGATAAGCAAATGGGAATGGTTGATCTTTTTGAATTAAGAACTCGTATCGGTATCTGCGGTTCGGTCATTGCTGAAGATATTCCATACGATGAAACGGTAAAAGACGTTGTGCTGACGGCGGCGTATGCGATCTTGGGTCGCTGGAATGAAGATTATGACCTGTGGGATGAATCTCGGGCGATGGCACTCTTGACGACCTTCGGTGTTCGCGAACTCGGTGATCGCACCTACGGAACTCTTAGTGAAGGCGAAAAAAAGCGCGTCCAAATTTCTCGAGCGTTGATGACAGACCCGGAGCTATTGCTACTTGATGAACCTGCGGCGGGATTAGATCTTGGTGGGCGCGAGGATCTGTTGCGCCGATTCGCCAATTTTTCCGCTGACCCAGCAGCACCTGCCACGATTTTAGTTACGCATCACATAGAAGAAATTCCTATCGGAACTACCCACGCATTGTTGCTCAAAGATGGTGTCATAGCTGTTTCTGGACCGATCGATCAAGTTATAACCTCAGATCACGTATCTGCTGTTTTTGGGACATCAATTACCGTCACACCAGAATCTGGTCGCTACTTTGCCCGCGCAACTATTTGATCAACTCCACTCTGATTGGCAGAAGGTTCTACAACCTCAAAGGAATCTTATTGAACAGATAGAAACGCGGTTAGTAGGTCTGGACATAGCACCAGAGTTTCCACTTATTTTCCGGTCGCTCACGACACCTATCAAAGCCTCTCACGTGGTGATTTTTGGACAAGATCCGTATCCGACTAGAGGCCATGCCCATGGGCTGGCGTTTTCTGTCGATCAATCGGTTACTGCTTTGCCGCCTTCGCTACGAAATATTTTCACAGAATTGTCATCAGATTGCGGAGTCACTCGAAAGTCTGGGAATCTTTCAGACTGGTTTGATCAGGGTGTCTTGCTTGTTAACCGCGTTCTGACCACACAAAGAGGAACTTCGATGGCGCACTCGGACTTTGGTTGGCAAGAAGTAACAAATGCCGTGGCACAGGAATTGGGAAAGCATGATGTTGTCGCAATTTTGTGGGGTAAGAGTGCGGGGGAGTTAGCTCACCATTTTCGTCCTGAGTGGCGCATAGAGTCTGTTCATCCAAGTCCACTATCGGCATATCGAGGTTTCTTTGGTTCAAAGCCATTCTCACGATGCAATGAAATTTTGCTGGAAAACAATAAGCGTCCAATACATTGGTGATTTTTAGGGAAAGCAAAAGGCCCCCGGTTTCCCGAGGGCCTTTTGAGTTAATTCTTTCTAGCCAAACCAAGCATTAATTGGAGATGACAAGAAGTAGATCAATGAATAGTCCAGAAACTAGTAGAAGAAGTGGGTGTACTTCTTTGCCACGTCCCTGAACGATGCGGATCACCACGTGAGTGATGAAGCCAGCTCCGATACCTACTGAGATGTTGTATGTAAATGGCATCAAGATGATTGTTAGGAATGCAGGAACTCCGATTCCTAGATCATCCCAATCGATGTTCTTGATTTGTGCCATCATCAGGAATCCAACAATAATCAATGCTGGTGTTGCTGCCTCGTAAGGAATAATTGCTACTAAGGGTGCAAGGAACGTAGTAAGCAAGAATGCAATTCCAGTAACAATTGAAGCTAGTCCTGTTCGTGCACCTTCGCCAACACCTGCAGCAGATTCAATGTAGCTTGTATTTGAAGAAATACCAGCAGCACCACCTGCAGCAGCTGCAACAGAGTCAACTAGCAAGATCTTCTGGATGTTGTCTACGTTGCCATCTTTGTCAGCTAGACCTGATTCGTGACCAATTGCTGTGACAGTTCCAACTGTGTCGAAGAAGTCTGAAAGTAGCAAAGTGAAGAGAAGAAGAATTGCTGCAATTAGTGAAACGTTATCAAGTGTGAATGCACCGAAAAGATCAAACTGTCCTGTGAAATCAAACTTAGGTACGGCAACAACCTCTTTTGGAACTGCAGGAATACCTAGCTGCCAGCCGCCATCAACGATGGTTGGCGGATTTCCTGGAGTGAAATTAGGCTTGATGTTAAACGCTTGCTGGATACCGATAGCCAAAGCGGTTGCTGAAGCTATTCCAATAAGAATCGCGCCCTTAACCTTGCGGACCATAAGCGCAATGATGAGAAGTGTTCCGAAAACGAATACAACTGTTGGCCAGCCAACAAGGTTTCCATTAACGCCTAGGCCTACTGGAACTGGTCCAGCGGCTGTGCGACGCACGAAACCAGCATCAACTAGTCCGATAAGAGCGATGAAAAGACCGATACCAACTGAGATTGCGATCTTGATCTGCGCTGGTACTGCCTTAAATACTGCAACACGGAAACCAGTGAGAACCAGAACCAAAATGATTAGTCCTTCAAGAACAACAAGGCCCATTGCTGCAGCCCAAGTCATCTTTGATGCGATTCCAACAGCAACAAATGTGTTGAGTCCAAGTCCAGTTGCTAATGCAAGCGGATAATTTGCGATAGATCCCATCAGAATTGTTAATACACCTGCAACGAGGGCAGTTGTTGCTGCCACCATCGCTGGCGCAGGTGCAGCGCCGCCGAATAGGAACTGTCCGTTTGCATCTGGTGAGTACGCCAAAATAATTGGGTTGAGGGCCACGATGTATGCCATCGTGAAGAAAGTAACTAGGCCACCTCTAACCTCTTGGGCTATTGATGAACCTCGTTCCGAGATTTTAAAGTATGAATCCAGCATGAATGGAGCCTTTCTAATTTTGTTAACGGGGGTGTTTGCGACCCCGTGTGCGATAGGGCGCACAACCCTTGGGAAGTAGTTAAACCCTATGGGCTACTTGGTGGTAACCCTTGAAACGACACCCAGCCCCACGGCTATCGATTGGCCTATAAGTGTGGCAAATAACAATGTTCCAAGCCCAACAGTTCCGCCTAGCAGCCATCCAGCGATCAATACAGTTCCCTCAATACCTAAGCGAACTCTGCCAATCCGGACGCCTGATCTATTGTGGAGCGCAGTCATTAATCCATCACGAGGTCCCGGGCCTAGGCCACACGTTATATACAAGCTAGAACCAATTCCAACCATTGCTATTCCAACTAAACAATATGCAATCCCAGCTAGGTAAGAATCTTGCGTTGGAAAAATTGTCACACCAACTTGAATCGCAATTGCAATCAATGTGATATTCGACAGAGTACCAAATCCTGGCTTTTCTTTGAGAGGAATCCAAAGCAGTAACACCAAAGTGCTGATTCCAAATGTTGACCACCCCATAGTGATATCGAGACTATTAGCAATTCCTTGAGCAAGAACAGACCAAGGGGCATTACCGATCTGACTTTGAATTAATAAGGAATCACCAAGTCCGAACATGATTAATCCGAGAAAGAGGACGAAGGCGCGAAGCGGGGAAATATCCCATCTAGATTTTGCTGTCCAAGGTGTATGCGGAACCGTTTTGTGCGGACGCAGGAATTCTAAAAATGGGTTTGACATTGCATGAGTATAATCAGCATATGTTTCCTGGTGTTGGCACAATCATAAATATTCTCACGATTATTGCTGGTGCCTCACTCGGCGTGCTTGTCGGTAATCGGATGAATTCACGGACGAGAACCCTTCTCACCGATGTTTTAGGTCTAGTAACACTATTAGGCGCCGGAGCTGCATTAATTCCATTGTGGTCAGATCGGTATGTAAACGCATTGCCAAAAGGTTGGACACTTCTGGTTGTTCTAGGTTCTCTTTTGATTGGGGGACTCATTGGTTCAGCTCTAAAACTCGAAGATCGTTTAGATTCACTAGGAGAGACCCTGCGAATCAAATTCAAGGCATCGAGTGATTCACCTTTTGTGGAAGGTTTTGTTGCTGCATCTCTTCTTTTCGCGATAGGTCCACTAGCGATATTAGGAAGTATCAGCGATGGAATGGGCACTGGAATTGACCAGTTAATTTTGAAAAGCACCCTCGACTTTTTCGCTGCGATGGCATTTGCAACTTCATTAGGGTGGGGCGTTGCCGTATCGGCACTTCCAGTAGGAATTTATCAAGCAGCGTGGACTCTCATTGGATTTGGACTTGGTGAGATTCTCGATGGCTATCAGGTTGATGCAATGACGGTGGTTGGTGGAATTATGTTGATCTGCATTTCCTTTAGATTGCTCAACATTAAGAGTGTTGCGGTGGGAAATCTTCTGCCAGCCCTTGCAATTGCGCCGCTATTTGCTCTACTTGTTCATTCTTTCTAGAAACAAATTACGTATTTATTCCTTGAACGGTAAGGGTAACGAGGAAGTGTGCGCTGCGCCCGAAACACGGGCGGTAACTTGGCGCATATGGTGCCTACGACATAAGACTTCATAAGCCACGTCAGCGCCTGTTGAAACATCACCCACTACAACCTGCTCGCCCTCCACAACCATAACTCCGCCAACAGTTCTGGCATTGTGTGTTGCACGAGAACCGCACCAACACAGAGCCTCAACTTGAAGAGTGTTAACACGGTCAGCCAATTCAACTAAGCGTGCAGAACCTGGAAATAGCTTTGTTCTAAAATCAGCCAAGATGCCAAAGGCGAAAACATCAATACTGAGCCCATCAACTATCCGTGCGAGTTGATCAATCTGTTCGCTTTCATAGAATTGAGCTTCATCGCAGATGATGTAATCGATTCGCTCACCCATTGATAGTTGATCTACTACTAGCTTATGAAGATCCATCGTTGGTGTTACTTCAATTGCAGGACTTGAAAGTCCCAGGCGGCTGGAAATAACTCCTATTCCTGCTCGGTCATTATTTGTGAAAATTAGTCCAGTGCGGCCTCGGCTCTGGTGGTTATGGGCAGTTTGCAAAGCAAGTGTTGATTTGCCACTGTCCATAGTTCCACAGTAATAGATTAGCTCGGCCATAGAGCGCATCCTGCCATAGCTCTAAGAAAATAGCCCTTTTGATAGCAGAGCAGCTTCTAGTTGTGGCTTCAACGCTAAAGCTGCCGCAACGGAAATATGTGAAGCATCACGATAAACGACATAGCCATCTTTAATCGCAGGACAGTCTTTTGCACACAACCATGGTGTTGGATCGATTTTTTCAAACCCGCGAATTATCTTCACGGGAGTTCTCTCAGTGGTGTTACACGACTTCACATCACGAGAGGCCAAGCAACTAGGAATATCTCGCACCGGCCTTGGAGTGTCACTGATGTAAATCAAATGATCAGAAGAGCCTTGGAGGGAAGTGAGTAGACGCTTTTGACCATCTGTCCACCATTTGTTTTCATCTGAGTAACCTCGCGGGGGAGTGAAGTGCTGATAACTACTCAGAATCACCGCAGCTGGACGAATCTGTTTTATGCGAGCAACAGACTTATCTCGCCAGGTTTCACAGTGGATGTTCTTATAAGCACCTTGGTCGGCTCGTGGGACATCTACAGAAGGGCAGGCCGATTTGGTCAGTGAAACAAGTTTGAATCCTCTTTCATTGGCAAGTTCAAGAAGGGCTGGAAACCATTGCGCCGCATGAGAATCACCATAGAGAACTATTGTCGTCGAAGAATTCAGATCCCCATATGTGCACTCGCCAGACTCTACTTCTCCATAATTTGAATGACAGTTGTCTCCGTATACAGCAGGCTTTTGCATAACATCAACTAGATTAAAGGTGTAATTGGTTCCTTTAACCTTGATCATGGACGAAGACGTGGAAGAGATGATAAGACCTGCCACCAAAGAAATAACTGTTGTGCCGATAAAGAAGAGGTAAATCTTCTTGCCCGAGATTTTCTTATGTCGTATCGGTTGTTCGATGTACTTGCTCGTGAAATGAGCCAAGGATGATTGTGAGAAGGATGCAGAAAATGCGTTCGCGTATTCGTAATGGACGACCAAGTGCGCTACTCGGCAGCACTAGCGCCGGCCAATGCCATAGATATAGCGGGTATGAAATAGCCCCAAGCCATTGAGCAATTCGATTGTTGCTTAGGTCGTTAAAGGCACGAGGCCAGTTCGAGATAGATCCAATAAGAACGGCTGTTGAAACAACAGGCAGCAAGGCATTAATTCCTGGGAAAGCGGTCTTCTCATCGAACCTAAAACTTGCAACAACGATCCCGATTACGCCAAACCACGGAATGAATCTATTTTTCCAGAAATTATCTGGAACAAACAAAAGTAGAGCGCCGAAACCAAGTTCCCAAGCTCTAGTAGGCAGGGAGTAAAAAGCCCAGATAGGAGAAGTCTGTGTTTGGTAGATCGAGAGAAGTAAGGGAAAGAAATGTTGTTATGGCGATTCCACGGAAAATTGCGCGCTTCCCGTAGCGAGAGAGAAAGATGAAGAAATATTGGCCAAATAACGTAAAACTGTTCTTCGACCGCAAGTGACCAATAATGGATAAATGGTGAGGGTGTTGCATCTAGGTTTTGGTAATCATTTTCCCACCACGCGAAAAGGTAGTTGGAGATGTAGGCGGCTGCAGCAAAAAGATCTCGACCTAACGCATCGCGGGTAATAACCGGGAGTACGAACATTCCGACTATCGCCGTAACAAAAAGTACAAACACCGAGGTGGGAAGTAAACGCTTAATGCGTCGCTGGTAGAAAGTTTGCAGATCCAATCTGCCAGTATTTTCAATCTCACGCAGAATTAGGCCCGTGATGAGATATCCAGAGATCACATAAAAAATATCAACGCCGATAAACCCACCGGGAAGTAATCTGGCATGAAAGATTGTTACAAGGAGAGCAGCTAAAGCTCGAAGTCCTTGAATTTGAAGTATGCGCACCTCTAGGAAACTACCAACGATGTGACAGGAATATTTGGATACTTCGCCGCAAGTGTTGCTCTTCCGGGTAATCCTTCAATCTCAATCAGAGCTAGGACGTGGGTAACTTGGGCTCCCAGCCGATGCATCAACTCGATAGCAGCTCCGATAGTTCCACCTGTCGCAAGCACATCATCGATGAGCAAAACTTTGGCTCCACTTGGCACTGCGTCTATGTGTACTTCCAAGGTATCGTCGCCATATTCAAGTCCATAGGACTCTGAAATTGTGAGGTGTGGAAGTTTTCCAGCTTTGCGAATTGGGATGAAACCACTGTGTAGTTGATTTGCTACCGCAGATGCAAATATGAATCCTCGTGCTTCGATCCCGGCTACAAGAGTGGATGAATCTGCATAGCTTGCGAATTTTTCTGTTGTGGCAATGAAAGCTTCTCCATGAGCCAGAAGTGGAGTGATGTCCTGAAATCTGATTCCCGGTTTTGGGTAATCAGGGATTTCACGGATGAGCAACAAGGCGTCATCAATATTCATGTGTCCGAGAGGGGACTTGAACCCCTAATCCCTTGCGGGAACTAACACCTCAAGCTAGCGCGTCTGCCAATTCCGCCACCCGGACTAAGTGTTCGGAAAGAATAGCAATTGGGTGAGAGAATAGCGAAATGACCACAGCGACACACTCAGAACTAGAACTCGAAGCCATCCGTATTTGCCAAGAATTAATCAGAATTCCTAGCGTTAATTTCGGCGAAGGAAAAGGTGATGAGAAGGATGTTGCAGCACATGTCGTTAAGTTGCTCAGCGAAGTTGGAATTGATTCGCAAACCTATGAGTCAGCTCCAGGTCGTTGCAATGTAGTCGCTCGCATTAAAGGAAGTAATCCAAGCCGTCCAGGTTTAGTTGTTCATGGTCACTTGGATGTTGTGCCTGCTAACGCAGCTGATTGGTCGGTCGATCCATTCGCCGCTGAAATAAAAGATGGATTCATTTGGGGTCGTGGCGCAGTAGACATGAAGAATATGGATGCAATGATCATTGCAACCGTTCGTGACTGGGCTCGAACAGGCTATGTCCCAGAACGCGACATTGTTTTAGCCTTCTTTGCTGATGAAGAAGCAGGAAGCAATTTTGGTTCTCATTACATGGTTAAGCATCATCCAGATGTTTTTGCAGGGTGCACAGAAGCAGTTTCAGAGGTGGGTGGGTTTTCCGTAACAGTTGCTGGTGGAAAGCGTTTGTATCTCATAGAAACTGCTGAAAAAGGAATCCATTGGATGCGCCTAACAGCTGATGGTCGCGCGGGACATGGATCGATGATGAACGGTGAAAATGCCGTGACTCGTTTGGCTGAAGCTGTTGCAAAGATTGGTCAATTCCAATGGCCCCAGCGCTATAGCAAGACTGTGAAAGCCTTTTTCAAGCGAATCGCCGATGAAACTGGAAAGCCATACAACGAAGAAGATCTTCGTCCCCTACTTAAGGAAATTGGTTTTGCAGCAACCATGATCGGTGCGACGCTTCAGAACACTGCTAATCCAACAATGTTAGAAGCCGGATACAAAGCAAACGTTATTCCTGGTTCAGCAAGTGCTGTCATTGACGGCCGCTTTATTCCTGGTTTTGAAGACGAACTCAATGAAACAATCAAGTCAATTATTGGCGAACATGTAACAGTTGAAACTATCACTCGAGACAAGTCGCTAGAAGTTCCTTTCGAGGGAGATCTAGTAGAGGCAATGTGTAATGCACTTATCAAGGAAGATGCTGTTGCGATCCCAGTTCCTTATGTGATGAGTGGCGGCACCGATAATAAAGCTTTGGCTGATCTTGGAATTATTGGTTATGGATTCTCTCCACTAAAGCTAGACGCTGACTTTGACTTCATGGCTATGTTCCATGGTGTTGATGAACGCGTTCCAGTCGAGGGTCTTACCTTTGGTGTTCGTGTTTTAAAAGAGTTTCTAGAAAACGCTTAAGCACTCACATCATTGAGTGCATTGCGGACAATGTCTGGCAATGAGATTTCCTCGCTCTTGAGCACACCTCGTAGTTGCGCGCCAGTGCGTGCACCAATCAGGGAGGTGGTCACACCAGGTGCGTCTCTTACCCACGCTAGTGCCACTTCTAACGGTGAATAACCAAGACCTTCTGCCGCTACTGCAACGGCTTCGACGATTCGAGAGGATCGATTGTCTAGGTAAGGTTCTATATGTTTTGCAAAGTGGGGAGCTGCGCCTCGCGAATCACTAGGAACACCTTTTCGATACTTACCTGTTAAAACTCCTCTAGCTAATGGCGCCCATGCTAGAAAGCCAACACCACACTCCTGGGCAGCATCTAAAACCTCTACTTCAACTTCTCTATTGAGTAAGGAGTATTCATTTTGAGTTGTTGTAAGGGGTGCTTTCATAGAGTTTGATTGCTGTTTCGTTGCAGCGCGGGCGATCTGCCAACCCGAGTAATTACTAATTCCGACGTAGCGAGCTCTTCCGGTCGTATAGGCATAATCAAGTGCGGACAAAGTGTCATCTAGCGGAGTTGCATCATCCCAAGCATGAATCTGCCAGATATCAACAAAATCAGTGCCTAGTCGCGAGAGTGAACGATCTAACTCTGCGATCAAAGAGTGTCTAGAGGCATCAATTCTGCGGACACCATCAGAAAATCCGATACCTGCTTTTGTCGCAATTACGACCTCATCACGGTTGAACAATGTCCCAACTAGACCGCCTATAACTCGTTCACTATCACCGTCACCATAGGTGGAAGCTGTGTCTATGAAATTGCCACCTGCATCTAGGAATGCACGACACTGATCAGCAGCCTCGATTTCATCGGTGTCTCGGCCCCACGTCATCGTGCCAAGGCCCAAGCGCGAAAGGGTTAGTCCGCTTGTGCCTGCTCTGCGCATTTCCATGGGCCGACCTTAGCAATAGCAAGAGTGAAAAGCTGCGATAGCCTTTGATTCATGCGATTGGTTTTGATTAGACATGCACACTCTGAAGCCAATGCTGCCGGAATACTTTCTGGGCGCTTACCTAATGTGCATCTTTCAGAAAAAGGACTAGAACAATCTGAGCATCTAGCGGTGCGCTTAGGTAATTTCCCGGTATCAACTCTGCGGATCAGTCCCATGGAAAGATGCTTTGAGACGATCTCACCGTGGATCAACTCCACTGTTTTACCGAACAATCCAAGATTCGAACCCGTAATTGATCAAGAACTTACTGAAGTTGATTACGGAACGTGGAGTGGTAAGAAGTTAGCAGTCTTGAGCAAGCACAAACTGTGGAAGATCGTGCAAGAAGCTCCAAGCCGCATGTATTTTCCGAGCGGAGAAGGAATAGCGCAGATGCAATCTCGGGCTATGACCTCAGTTCACGAAGCAGTAGCCACCAAGGCCAAAGGTGTTGCTGTGATCGTCAGTCACGGAGATGTCATAAAGTCCATAGTTGCCTCTGCACTGGGTATGCATTTAGATGAGTTTCAAAGAATCGTGATCGATCCTGCTTCTGTTTCAATTCTAGATTTTTCAACAACAAAGCCAAGAGTTCTACTCCTAAACGATTCACGTTCGGTAGTAACAGAATTACTTGTTGCTCCTAAAAGAGCCAAGAATCTATTGGGTGGCGGATCTGGGCGATGAGATTTGAGTTCACCACACCAACGCGCTTTGTGGCCGGAACGGTAGGCGAGCCAGGGGAGCGGGCCTTTTATTTACAGATTCGAGATTCTTCCCGCCTGTTTTCAGTTGCGGTTGAAAAAGCACAAGTTCAGGCGATGGTATCTCGTCTTGAAGTAATGATTGCAGAAATACGCAAATCAAATCCGTTGATGACGGTAGAGAAATTACCTACAGATGATGCACCTTTGGAATCTCCGATTGATTCTGAATTCCAAATCGGTGCGATGTCATTGGCGTGGGATGAAGACAGTAAATTGATTTGTGTGGAGCTCTTTGAGCTAGAAGATGATGAAGAGGACTCCGAAGGCGAAGTAGTGGCAGTCAATATCTCGTTGGCAATGGCTACCGCCTTTACCGTCCGATCAAAAGCGGTAGTAAACGCAGGACGATTGCCGTGTCCCTTCTGTGGAATTCCAATTGACCCACGTGGTCACTTATGTCCGAGGGCAAATGGTTACCGACGATAAGTTTTTAACTTTGAGTAAAGGCGATCTCCATGTGACGGGTCGTTTAGTGGATGCATCAAATGCAACCCTTTATGCCACAGCCACTCTTAATGATCATGCAATCGTTTGTATCTACAAACCTATTGCGGGTGAGCGCCCACTATGGGATTTTTCAGATGGATGTCTAGCTCACCGTGAATATGCGGCCTACTTAGTAAGTGATTATCTTGGCTTTGACTTAGTGCCGTTGACTATTCTGCGCGATGGGCCATATGGATTAGGCATGGTTCAACAATGGGTAGATATCGATGAGAGTATAGATTTAGGTAAATTCTTTGCTACCGATCATCCTCGTTTGAGGTCGATGGCACTTTTTGATGCGATCATCAACAACACCGACAGAAAAATTGGTCACTTATTGCCACTTGATGAGAAGACTGTCTTTGGTTGCGATCATGGGGTTACCTTCCATGCTGACGATAAATTGCGCACCGTTTTGTGGCAGTGGGCTGATGAACCTTTTACTTCCGAGGAGATTGAAATACTTAAGAAAGCGGAGTTGTCTTTAGCCGGTGAATTAGGACGACTTCTTGCTCCATTTCTTACAGAACAAGAGATTGCAGAAACTAGCCGCAGAGTTGCAGAACTTTTGACCTCCGGAACTTTTCCATTGCCTAATCCGGACTGGCCTGCCGTCCCGTGGCCGGCTTTTTAATTTAGGATTACGATAGCGACATGAAATCGTGGAACGACGTTGAGATCCCAGCAATAGATTCCGCAATCAATTTTCCCGCGTTGAACCTGACTAATTCTGCCTCCGGGAAGAAGGAACAAGTAAAGCCCAAGCCTTTGTATCGCATGTATGTCTGCGGGATAACGCCATACGATGCGACCCACCTTGGTCATGCTGCTACATACTTAACTTTTGACTTAATCAATCGCTACCTTAACGCCAGCGGTTCAGAGGTTCGTTATGTTCAAAACATTACCGATATTGATGACCCACTCTTGGAGCGGGCTAACCGTGATGGCGTTGACTGGACTGACCTCGCTCATCAACAAATAGATCTGTTCCGCAGCGACATGATCAATCTACGAGTAATCCCTCCAGCTCATTACATAGGTGCTGTTGATGCGATTCCTCTAGTTACCGCTGCAATTGAAGAACTCTCCCTGAAAGACAGCATCTATCCCGTTGAGCAAGATCTGTATTTCAAAGTTCATTCTGATGCTCACTTTGGTGAACGCTCACATCTTTCTCAAGAGAATATGTTGGAAATATTTGCAGAACGCGGGGGAGACCCACAACGTTTGGGGAAGATGGACCCTCTGGATTGCTTAGTGTGGATGTCCCAACGACCTAATGAGCCTGGTTGGCCATCACCTTTTGGTACTGGTCGACCTGGTTGGCATATTGAATGCACAGCAATTGCAATTAAATACCTTGAACCTTCGTCAAGTGAAGATGCCCTCATAGACATTCAAGGTGGTGGGTCAGACCTGATTTTTCCTCATCATGAAATGTGCGCGGCGCAAGCTCAAGTTCTTTCAGGTAGAGCTTTAGCCAGCACCTATGTTCACGCCGGAATGATTGGCTTAGACGGTGAGAAGATGAGTAAGAGCAAGGGTAATCTCGTTTTCGTCTCAAAGTTAGTTGCAGCAGGTAGAGATCCAATGGCGATTCGCTGGGCATTGATGAAAGATCACTATCGCAAAGATCGCATGTGGACAGATGAATTACTTGTTGCTGCTGAAAGTGAAATCGGTGCTCTGCGCACTTGTTTGTCACACAATAACGTCGCACCGACACAAGAATTAATCGAAAGTATTGTTCACTCATTATCTGATGACTTAGATACCCAAGCTGTAGTCAACGGCTTTGAATTCATGGGTTGGGCGAACACAATCAGGTGAATACTGGGGGAGATGCACCATCTTTGGTTGCAGCAATAGATGCCCTATTGGGAATTAAACTTTAATCTTCGCTCTGTCTACGCAGATATCGTTCAAATTCTTTTGCAATCAAATCTCCCGAGATATCCGGAAGCTCTGCGGCATCCTTGCTTTCTTCTAACGCCTTCACATAATCTGCAACATCTGTGTCTTCTGCTGCCAGTTCATCTACCGATTTTTCCCACTCGTCAGATTCAACTTGCAATGAACCCAAAGGAATCGAGATGTCTAAGAAGTCTTCAAGTGAATTAATCAGGGCCAATGAAGCCTTGGGAGAAGGAGAGTTTGATGCGTAATGAGGAACCGCGGCCCATAGTGAAATTGCATCGATGCCGCGTCTCATGCAACCATCTTGAATAATTCCAAGAATTCCAGTTGGGCCTTCATACTTTGAGACTGAAACGCCAAGTCGATCAGCAATATTCGGGTGAGCCCCTGTGCCCGTAACAGTAATGGGACGGGTATGCGGAGAATCTGCAAGTAGGGATCCGAGAGTAACCACCAGGGAAACTTCAAGATCATCAGCTAGATCTAGAAGATCAGCTGTGAATCGCTTCCAGCGCATCGATGGTTCAACACCCGTAACTATTACAAGATCGCGTTTCATCGATGGGATGGCCAATCCAAATACTTGAGTACCAGGCCAAGTAATACTTCTGATCGATGAGTCATCAATAGACACCTGTGGTCTGTTAACTTGAAAATCATAGAATTCTTCAGCTTCGACATCAGCAATTAGTTGTGGAACGACATCATCATCTTTTTCTCGCCAGGCCGATATCAAGTGCTCGAGAGCACCAGATGCGCCTTCGGCGGCATCATTCCAGCCAGTAAAAGCGATGATCATCACTGGGTCACGTAGCAGCGGTATGTTATGAATCTCCACGAAAGCAACCTTACGGTAACCTTCGTCAGATGAACACGCCGAAAAAAGCTGATGGGCTGCTACGGCGTACCCTTTCTGAGCGCGTCGTTATTGCTGATGGGGCTATGGGAACGATGCTTCAGGCGGCAAATCCTTCCCTGGAAGATTTCCAAAATCATGAGGGTTGCAACGAAATCCTTAACGTTAGTCGCCCAGACATTGTGCGTTCCGTCCATGACGAGTATTTAGCCGCCGGTGTTGATGCAATTGAGACAAATACCTTCGGCGCTAACTGGTCCAACTTGGCCGATTATGGAATTGAAGATCGAATTTATGAACTTGCATTTGCGGGTGGAAAAATCGCTCGTGAAGCTGCTGATGCTTTTTCAACGCCTGATAAACCTCGCTTTGTATTAGGTTCTCTTGGACCAGGAACAAAATTGCCAAGCCTTGGTCACACAACGTATGAAAATCTTAAGCTCGCTTATTACACAGCAGCTAAAGGGTTAGCAGATTCCGGTTGTGATGCGTTGCTCGTTGAAACATCACAAGACTTGCTACAGGTAAAGGCTGCGGTAAATGGTTGTCGCCAAGCAATTACTGAGGCCCAGCACGACATTGTTTTGATCGCACAGGTGACAGTTGAAACTACCGGAACAATGTTGATGGGTTCAGAAATCGGAGCGGCCCTCAACGCACTTGAGCCTATGGGAATCGATTTGATCGGCCTGAATTGCGCGACTGGACCAGCTGAAATGTCTGAGCATCTTCGCTACCTCAGCAAGAATGCAAACGTTGGAATATCGGTAATGCCTAATGCTGGCCTGCCACAACTTGGTCCAAATGGTGCTACCTATCCATTAAATCCTGATGAGCTAGCAACGGCACTTGATGGATTTGTTGCTGATTATGGAATTTCATTAGTTGGTGGTTGCTGCGGTACAACACCAGCGCACTTGGCATCAGTAGTTGCAAAGCTGAGTAAGAGAAAGATTTCACAACGTACGCCGGCACTTGATCCAGGTGCCTCATCGATCTATCAATACGTTCCCTTTAGACAAGATCAGACTTATTTGGCTATCGGAGAGCGCACTAACGCCAACGGTTCACGAGCCTTTCGCGATGCATTGCTAGCTGAAGATTGGGAGAAGTGCGTAGAAATAGCACGAGACCAAATTCGAGATGGCGCACACATGCTGGATTTATCAGTTGATTATGTCGGTCGAGATGGCGCAGCAGACATGAGTCAGATTGCATCACGTTTTGCAACAGCAAGCACATTGCCAATCGTTCTAGATTCAACTGAACCTGCTGTCTTAAAAGCTGGCTTAGAACATCTTGGTGGACGCTGTGTCATTAACTCTGTCAACTATGAAGATGGAGATGGTCCGACCTCAAGATTCGCGAAGATCATGCCTTTGGTAAAAGAACACGGTGCAAGTGTTGTTGCCTTGACTATTGATGAAGAAGGTCAAGCTCGAGACGCAGAATGGAAGCTTCGTATTGCCCGTCGACTCATTCATGATTTGCATGACAACTGGGGTATGAATATCGGCGATATCTTGATTGACTGCCTTACATTTCCTATCGCCACAGGTCAGGAAGAAACGCGCAAAGATGGAATCGAAACCATCGAAGCAATTAAGCGGCTCAAAATAGAGTTCCCAGAGGTTCAGACAACTCTTGGTGTCAGTAATGTTTCATTCGGTTTGAATCCAGCTGCACGCGTTGTGCTTAACTCTGTTTTCCTGCATGAATGTGTGCAAGCAGGTCTTGATTCAGCGATTGTTCATCCCTCAAAGATCACACCGATGGCCCGCATAGATGAGCGACAAAAGCAGGTTGCCTTAGATCTTGTTTATGATCGCAGAGTCTTCGAGGGCGATGAATGTACTTACGATCCGCTACAAGAATTCTTGCAGATGTTTGATGGCGTTGAGCTTGCGACCAGCAAAAATGCTCGAGCTGAAGCACTTGCTGCGTTGCCTCTTTTTGACAGATTGCAACGTCGAATTATCGATGGTGAGAAAGTTGGCTTAGAAGATGATCTCAAAGCAGCGATGGCCGAAGGCACACCACCACTAGAAATCATTAACTCTCATTTGCTCGAAGGAATGAAGGTAGTGGGAGAGCTCTTCGGTAAGGGTGAGATGCAATTGCCGTTCGTTCTACAAAGCGCTGAAGTAATGAAGACTGCTGTAGCGATGCTTGAACCATTTATGGAAAAAAGCGGTGATGCCGGTCGGGGAACAATGCTCTTGGCTACTGTGCGAGGAGATGTTCACGACATCGGGAAGAACCTCGTCGATATTATTTTGACCAACAACGGCTACCGCGTAGTCAACATTGGTATCAAGCAGACCATCAATCAAATCATTGACGGTGCCACAGAGAGCAATGCTGATGCAATTGGTATGAGCGGCCTACTTGTTAAGTCAACTGTGATCATGAAAGAAAACCTGCAAGAGTTAACTGCTCGTGGCTTAGATCAACGCTGGCCAATTGTGTTGGGTGGAGCTGCTCTTACTCGAGCCTATGTAGAGCAAGATTTAGCTTCTATGTTCCCAGGTGAAGTTCGATACGCACGAGATGCATTTGAAGGCTTGCGTCTCATGGATTCGATCATGGCAGTAAAGCGTGGAGATGAAGGAGCGGCCTTACCTGCACTTCGTGAACGTCGTGTCGCAAATACAAGAATCAAAACAGAAGAAGTTGAAGTTGATACTCGTCGTAGCGATGTAGCCTCTGATAATTCAATACCGGTTCCGCCATTCTTTGGTTCACGCGTCATCAAGGGAATTCAGTTGTCTGACTATGCGGGAATGCTCGATGAGCGCGCACTTTTTGTAGGCCAGTGGGGACTTAAAGGAAACCGCGGGGAGTACGAAACGATGGTGGAAGAAGAAGGTCGTCCGCGACTACGTTCTCTCATTAATGAAGTTCAATCTAAGGGTTGGTTAAACGCTGCAGTCGTGTATGGATATTTTCCTTGCTACAGCGAAGGAAATGATTTAGTTATTCTCCATCATGAGGGCGATGACAAAGGTAAAGAGCGTTTACGTTTTGCTTTCCCTCGTCAAAGCCGTGATCGTCGCCTTTGCATCAGTGATTTCTTTGCATCAAAAGAATCAGGAAAGACTGATGTTGTTGCTTTCCATGTCGTAACGATGGGTTCAACTGTCAGTGAAGCGGCAGCTAAACTGTTTGCGGCAAATAATTACCGTGAGTATCTGGAATTGCACGGGCTTTCAGTACAACTCACTGAGGCTCTTGCTGAACACTGGCACGCTCGCATGAGAGAGGAACTCCAGGTTAAATCGGAGGACTCATCTGATTTACAGGGCATTTTGGATCAGGGGTATCGAGGATCTCGTTACTCCTTTGGATATCCAGCATGTCCAGATCTAGAGCAGCAAGTTCAGTTGTGTGAACTACTGGACCCTGCCCGAATAGGTGTTGAACTTTCTGAAGAATTCCAGCTTCATCCAGAACAGTCAACGTCTGCAATTATTGTTCATCATCCTGAAGCAAAATATTTCAACGCTAACTAATCTTTAGATGAGTAATTTTTTTGAAGCTGTTTTCTTTGATATGGATGGACTCATGGTTGATTCTGAACCGGAGTGGTTTTTATCTGAAATCGAAGTGACCAAGCCTTTTGGATATACCTGGCTAGAAGTAGATCAGGTCGCCTGCTTAGGTGGTCCACTTTCAAAAGTTGGTCAATACATGTTTGATAAGTGTGGCCAAAAAGAGTCGCCCGAGTATTTTACTCAAACTCTGATCGATACCCAGGTCGCAAGGATGCGTGGGAATACGCCAACGATGCCGGGTGCTGTTGATTTAGTCAGAGAACTTCAATCACATGGAATCAAGACAGCATTAGTCTCAGCCAGCCCAAGGAATATCGTGGACGCGGTGTTGGATAACTTAGGACATGACTTGTTTCCGTTTTCGATTAGTTCAGATGATGTCGTTAAAACCAAGCCGGAACCAGAAGCTTATTTGAAAGCGGCTGACCGTTGTGGATCAAATATCACTAATTGTCTGGTCTTTGAAGATTCACTAACCGGCATGAGCGCAGCAATTGCTAGTGGTGCGTATTTAATCGGTGTGCCACATCTTGTCGCGATTGAAGAATCAGCAAGAGTCCGAGTGATTAAGTCTCTTGAGCAATTATCGTTTTCTAAACTGACGGAATTAAAGATGGATTTCTCGACTGCTATTTAGTCGTTATGTGCAGGACATATACTTTTAAAATAACACCAATCGCATAAGCGTGAAGTTTTTGTCGGCCAATACTCTTTTTCGATAGAAATAAAGATGTCTTTTGCTACTCGACGCAATACCTTTTCAGTGGCTTCTAGTTCGGCCATAGTTGGATTACTTTTTACGAGTTTGCCGTCGCCCAAGTAAATAAGTTGGAGAAGGCGGGGGAGTACTCCATTGTTTTTCCAATAAAGAAGTGCATAGACTCGAAGTTGGAACAAGGCCTTTTCTTCCCAACCAGGTTTTGGAGCTTTGCCTGTTTTGTAATCCACAATTCTGACTTCACCAGTTGGCGCGATATCTAAACGATCTACATAACCATGAAGGTAAACATTGGTATCAAAATCATTCTCTAAATGCATTTCTCGATGCGTTGCTTCAAATGTAGTTGGATTTTCCAAAGAAAAATAAGTTGTCACAAGAGCTGAAGCACGGTCCAACCACTCTTTTTCATTTGTGACCATTCCAAGAAGTGCTGGCTTGTCGGCCAATTGCGCACTCCAGCGAGAGGGCAATAGTTCAATGGCAGATGCGACTGTGCGGCCAGAAGCCGGAATTTCAAAGAGATCCTGCAGGACTGTGTGCACCAGAGTTCCACGTTCGGCATCTAGCGAAGGAGGTTCAGGTAACTTGTCGATCTTGCGGTACTTATATTGCTGTGGGCAGTTCTCATACTCACTGACCGCACTCGGCGATAGCCGCAAAGACTGTTCATTACTCACCTGGCTGAAGATACTCGTACTAACGCTATTGATTTCGCCTAAGATGCTCCCGTGTCTAATCTTGGGTATTTCGGAGCCGGCGATCGCATTCAATTGACCGATCCAAAGGGAAAGCTGTACAGCTTTACCATCACGCCCGGAAAAGAGTGGCACACTCATAAGGGTTGGATTACCCACGATGACCTCATCGGAATGCCTGAGGGCTCAGTTGTCAGCACCACAGCCGGATTGAAATTTACGGCGTTTAAGCCTTTGCTCGCTGATTATGTTTTAACAATGCCTCGCGGTGCAACGATTGTGTATCCAAAAGATGCAGCGATGATTATTGGAGTTGCAGATATCTATCCCGGGTCCCGCGTCCTTGAAGCTGGCGTTGGAAGTGGCGCATTGACGATGTCGCTACTGCGTGCAACGGGTCCATCTGGAAAGGTTCATTCTGTCGAGCGAAGAGCAGACTTTGCCGACAATGCTCGCTCAAATGTTGATGCCTACTTTGAGGGAGCGCCCGAAAATTGGAGTTTGGTGGTCGGTGATCTACAAGATCAAGATTTTGATTCTGAATATGATCGCGTTGTTCTGGACATGTTAGCGCCATGGGAATGTGTTGATATCGCTGCAAGGGCATTGCGACCAGGTGGGGTATTTCTAGCTTATGTGGCGACTACAACACAGCTATCTGCAACAGCTGAGGCACTTAAAGAAGATGGGCGATTTACTGAACCTGAAAGCTCTGAGACTCTGGTGAGAGGTTGGCACCACGAAGGTTTAGCTGTGCGTCCACAGCAGCGAATGATTGGGCACACCGGATTTCTAATACATAGTCGTCGCATGGCACCGGGGGTTGAAGTGCTAGCGCGCCGCCGACGCCCGGCGAAAGGTGCTTACGGTGTCTCGGAAGATTGAACGCTTAATCAACCTAACCATCGCATTACTGGCAACAAAAAGATACCTAACAAAATCTGAAATCTTTAGAACTGTTGAAGGCTATGAAGGTAGCGCAGAGACTAAAGAACGAATGTTTGAGCGAGATAAAGATGATCTGCGTTCGCTAGGTATTGCAATAGAAGTCGGAAGCTTTGATCCTCTCTTTAACGATGAAGCGGGCTATCGAATCAAATCAGAGAACTATCAATTAGATCTCGGAGAAATAACTCCGACAGAGATGTCGCTGCTATCTCTGGCTGCAGATGCGTGGCAAGGAGCGGCATTTGCTGAACAAGCACAGAGTGCGATCCTTAAACTCAGTTCTATTGGCGTGCCAGCCGATCCAATTGATATTCCAGGTTTCTCACCCAAACTTTCCAATAGTTCAAAGGACTTGGAAACGATCGCTGGAGCAATAGCTAGCTCCGACTTTTTGATTTTCGATTATCTCTCACCTAGTTTGCTGGCAGAAACGCGCGAAGTTATCCCGGTTGCTTTATCGAATAAATCTGGCTTTTGGTATGTATCTGGAGTCGATACAGGAGTAGAAGAAGTACGCACCTTTAGATTAGATCGCGTGCAGGGCGCGATCGCAGTGCGTAAGAACAAAGAACATTTCGAATTCCCGTCAGAATTTGAGTTGGACAGTATTGACTCAGCATCTCCCAATAGGTTCGCATTGATCGATGTGAGAAAAGGTAAAGGACATGCACTGCGCGCTTTGGCTGCTTCAGTGACTGATCTGGGGGAATGGGATCAAATTAAGGTCCCCATCTACTCAGTTGATTTCTTAACTGCGCAAATCTTGTGGCACGGTGACGATGTTTTTGTTCAAGAACCTGCTGATTTACGTGAGAACGTTGTGCACCAACTTCAGGCATTGGTGGATAACCATGAGTAAAAATGTATCTGCGCCACTTCTTCGGACAGCGCGACTACTAGACCTTGTTCCCTTTCTTAACACCCACCAAGGTATTGCTCTCAAGGAACTGGCGATGCACTTTGATGTCACCCCTGCACAAATGAGCGCAGACCTAATGACGTTGTGGATGTGTGGTTTGCCTGGCTACACACCACTTGAATTGATGGATCTAGAGTTCGAATCAGGCTTTGTGACGATCAGAAATGCGCCCACTTTGGCCAAGCCCCGAACGATTACATTCCAAGAAGGTGTTGCCTTGTTATTAGGGTTGGACTTAGTTGCCTCATCGATACCAGAGGATCGCTCAGACTTGCTCACCTGTGTTGAGTCTGTGCGCGAACGTTTAACGAAGTTACTGGGAGTTCCAGTCAAACTATCCGCTGTTGCGGCGGCCTCTGGCGCAGTTTCGACAACTATTTCCCAAGCGGTTCAGGCAAATACTGGGTTAGAGATTCGTTATCACTCTTTGTATAAAGATCAGATTAGCAAGCGATCTGTTATGCCAATTGATCTGTATGAGATGAATGGTCACCAATACATGCGTGCCTATTGTTTTACCGCAAATGACTATCGTGAATTTCGTGTAGACAGAATAGAAAGTGCTATGACAGCAGCTGTCCCTGCACATATTTCAGCCCAAGGCGTTAACCAAGAAAAGATCACCTTTGAGATCACAGCAAAAAGCCAATCAAGAGATGTGGCCGAACGCTTCGCCATAACTGACATGGCTCTTGAGACAGCGATTGAACTTTCGTCGTACTCACGTCAATGGATCGAACGATCTGTCTTGGCCTCTGGGGCCGCGGTAACCTTGAATTCACCTTTAGAGATTCGCGCTGATTTGGCGAAAAAGGCCCAACTGATGCTTAATCGTTACAAAGAGGCTTAATTTCCACTTTTCACCCTCAGGGCTCTGGTGTAGCCTTAGATTAATCATTAGCCAAGGAGTAGGTACTATGAATTTAGGTCCAAGAGAAGTCGTTATTCTTTTAATAGTTGTCCTCGTTCTGTTTGGCGCAAAGCGTTTACCTGACTCTGCACGTTCACTTGGTCGTTCTATGCGAATCTTCAAGAGTGAAATGAAGGAAATGAAGGCTGATGACGGCGCGATAGAAGAAACCGACAAAACAGAGAAGTAAATTGATGGCACCGGCAAATGAAGCACGGATGCCACTGCTTGACCACTTACGTGAGCTACGAAAAAGAGTTCTCCGTTCAGCAATAGCTATTTTGATTGCTTTTGGTGGTGGGTGGTATTTCTACAACCCAATTATCACAACGTTGGCCAAACCTGTCTGTGACCTAAAGGCTGCGCAATCATCTGGTTCGGCTAGTTGTGGTGCGCTCTACATAAGCGGTGTCTTGGGTCCACTCGATCTACAAATTAAGGTCGCCTTACTTACCGGAATAATTGTCTCTGCTCCTTTTTGGCTTTACCAGTTGTGGGCATTTATTGCTCCGGCACTTCATAGAAAAGAAAAGCGAACTAGTGTTTTGTTCGTCGTTGCCGCAACGCCGTTTTTTGCCATGGGTGCCACTCTCGGTTACGTAATTCTTCCAGTTGCGATCAAGGCGCTTTTTGGTTTTACGCCAGATTCAATTAGCAACCTCGTTCGTTTTGATGACTATCTAGACTTCGTTCTCAGGCTGATTCTCTTAGTTGGTTTAGCATTTGAATTACCGATCTTCTTATTGACTTTCAATCTCATTGGTTTTCTGCGTGGGAAAACAATTCTCAGACCATGGCGAGTGTGGGTCTTTGGAATCTTTCTTGTCGTTGCAGCCTTTTCTCCGACCGCAGATCCCTTGAGTATGGTCCTTTTGTCTGCTCCGTTGATTGTTCTGTATTTCATGGCCGGCGGCATCGCCGTATTAGTCGATAAGCGACGAGACAAGAAACAAGAACTCGTCGAAACTGGCTCAATGGCGATTGAGGCACCAACAACTATCCAGGAATAGCCGATAAGGTCCTCGCATGTGGGCGTTAGTCATTAATCCTGTTTCAGGACAGGGTCAGGGGACGACGGTCGGAACTTATGTTGCTGGGTTTTTGAATCAACATAAGGTCGAGTTCACGATCGTTACTGGTAATTCATCTGTTGCAATTACCGATCACTTAAAGACCTTCATCGACAAGAACCCCGACTGCGCGGGTGTCATTGCAGTTGGTGGTGATGGATTGATGCACATCATTCTGCAGTTGGTAGTTCCAGCTCAAATTCCATTTGCTTTGATTCCCGCGGGCACAGGAAATGATTTCGTGCGCACATTGGGCTGGGATCTTGAAGCTGTTGATATTCAATTGAACAAGATCCTCACCACAGAACCATCTGCAATCGATCTTGGTCTTGTTGATGGTGAATGGTTTGGCGCTATTTTATCGACGGGATTTGACTCCATCGTTAATGAAAAGGCCAATACGATGCAGTGGCCTAAAGGACCCATGAAATACAACGCTGCTATAGCAATTGAACTTCCGCGTTTTAGACCACGCCATTATGAAATCACTTTAGATGATCGGACTATATCAACCGAAGCAATGCTGATCGCTGTTGCAAATGGAAGGTCATACGGTGGAGGAATGCTCGTCTGCCCAAATGCAAAGATCAACGATGGACTCTTTGATGTCATGGTTTTGCATCCTGTAACCAAGATAGAGTTTATGAAGGTTTTTCCTCGGGTCTTTGCAGGAACCCATGTGTCACATCCAGCGGTGGAGATAGTACGTAGCAAGAATGTGAGCATTGAATCCAAGGCGGTTGCCTATGCCGATGGTGAGCGAATAGGTCAACTTCCGATTTCTGCAGAGTGCATTCATGATGCAGTTCTAACGTGGGTCGCATGACGACGCCGGCAGAGCGTTACGCAGCCGCAAAGGCACGTGGCCAACACCCAATCACCACTGAGTTCATTCAAACTTTTGATTTCGAATTTGATCCTTTTCAGATTACCGCTTGTCACGCTGTTGAAGAAGGAAAAGGTGTTTTAGTAGCAGCACCAACCGGTGCGGGAAAAACTGTGGTGGGAGAGTTTGCCGCTTACTTCGCTTTGCAAGCTGGCAAGAAGTGTTTCTACACCACCCCGATCAAGGCGCTTTCAAATCAGAAGTATTCAGAATTCGTTGCAAAATTTGGTGAAGATCGAGTTGGTTTGTTAACAGGTGACACCAGCATTAACGGCGAAGCAGAGATCCTTGTTATGACAACAGAGGTTTTGCGCAACATGCTCTATGCCGGATCAAACACCCTCACAAATCTCGGCTGCGTAGTTATGGATGAAGTTCACTATTTAGCTGACAAATTCCGCGGGGCGGTGTGGGAAGAAGTTCTCATCCATCTCATGGAGAGCGTGCAAGTAATTTCGCTGTCTGCAACTGTCTCTAATGCAGAAGAGTTCGGTGAATGGCTTGGCGAGGTGCGAGGCGATACCGAAGTTATTGTTAGCGAAATTCGTCCGATTCCTTTATTCCAACATGTTTTAATCGGGAATCGCTTGTTAGATCTCTTTGACGCTCCGGGAAGAGTCAATCCCGAGGTATTAAGCCGAGAGCGCGAAATGACCCGACGTGCCTCCCTGGGCAGAAATCGCCGTGGACGTTTTGCTGAGCCAAGTGATCGTATGTCTAGAGCTGACATTATTGAAAAACTTCAAGGTGAAAGTTTGCTGCCCGCCATCACCTTCATCTTCTCAAGAATCGGATGTGATGCGGCAGTCAAGCAGTGTTTGCAAGCGGGTCTTCGCCTTACATCAAGTGAAGAGCGTGAAGAGATCAAACGTACCGCGCTTCGATACACGCAAAACATCGCCGAAGAAGACCTTGAAGTTTTAAACTTTAAGGAGTGGTTAACAGCGTTGGAACGCGGAATCGCCGCCCACCATGCAGGATTGCTGCCCAGCTTCAAAGGCGCCGTTGAGGACTTGTTCCAACGTGGCTTAGTCAAAGCTGTTTTTGCGACTGAGACTCTGGCGTTAGGTATCAACATGCCAGCTCGTACAGTTGTTTTAGAAAAACTTGTTAAGTTCAATGGCGAGGCCCATGTGCCGATCACCCCGGGGGAGTACACGCAATTAACCGGACGTGCAGGTCGTCGCGGAATCGATATTGAAGGTAACGCGGTAATTCAATGGTCACCCACTGTTGATTCAGCTTCTGCTGCAGGTTTAGCCTCAACTCGAACGTATCCACTTCGTTCTTCCTTTTCACCTTCATACAACATGTCCATTAACTTGATTTCACAATTTGGACGTGAGCGAGCACGTCGATCGCTCGAGTCTTCATTTGCACAGTTCCAAGCAGATCGAGCTGTTGTTGGTTTAACCCGACAAATTCGGAAGAATGAATCTGCCATTGAAGAATTACTGAAGGAATCCTCGTGTCACCTTGGAGATTTTTCAGAGTATGCCCGACTTCGCCGCTCAATTAAGGAAGTAGAAGTTCTGCTGAGCCGTCGTGATCAGCGCAAGACTTTTGATAATAGACAGCGTGGCCATATGGAGGGTGAATTAGCCGATCTTAGAAAGGCCATGAAGAATCATCCATCTCATGGCTGCGCCGAAAGAGAAGATCATGCGCGACTGGCAGAGCGTGCTGGTCGACTTACTCGTGAAAATGATGGTTTATCGATTCGGGTTGAAAGCCGCACGCATGTGATTGCGAAAACTTTTGATCAAATCTGTCGGGTTTTGGATCATCTGCAATACATCGAAGGCGAAAAGCCGACAGCGCAGGGAAAAATCTTGACCAAGATATATGCAGAAGCTGATCTCTTGCTGACTGAATCAATTCGTAGGGGATTATTTGATGAGCTGAATGCAACAGAATTACTTTCAGTAGTCTCGTGCGTAATTTTTGAGTCACGATCAGCTGAGAACTTAGCACCCAAAATGCCAAGCCAAAAAGTACAGTCAACGATTACCGAGATAATCTCACTGTGGGCAGCACTTGAAGAAATTGAAAGTAATTTTGGGGTCAAGACACAGCGCGAACCCGATGCTGGGTTTTGCTTCATTTCCTACAAGTGGGCAAGTGGAAATTCACTTAACAGCGTGCTCAAGGGAACAGATATGTCAGTGGGCGACTTTGTGCGCTCCACGAAACAACTAATTGATCTACTTAATCAAATTGCAGGTGCGAGCGATAGGTTACGTCCCATCTGCAAGGATGCGGTCAAACGTATCGACCGAGGCGTCGTTGCATACCTCATGGGGGAAATATGACGTTGATGCTGTTAGACAGCGCCTCTCTTTGGTATCGGGCTTACTACGGAATGCCGGACACACTTTTGGCACCTGATGGAACGTCGGTAAATGCAATTCGTGGCTACATCGACATGACGGCGCGGCTGATGAATGTTTATAAACCAAATCGTTTGGTTGCATGTCTTGATGGAGATTGGCGTCCGAGTTGGCGTGTGGATATTTTTCCAGCGTATAAAGCCAATCGACTTGAAGAGGAGGGCGAAGAGGAAGAAGAGCCAGAAACTCTTACTCCGCAGATTCCGATCCTGCTTGATCTACTTGATTTGTTTGGCATTCCGGTCGTTGGTGTTGATGATTACGAGGCTGATGATGTCATGGCGACGTATGCAGAAATAGAGAAAGGGCCAATCCGAATTGTTACGGGCGATCGTGATTTGTTCCAAATGGTCGATGACAAGCGAGACATTAAGGTTGTCTACCTTGCCAAAGGAATCTCTCAACATGATTTAGTTGACATTAAATACGTTGCAGACAAATATGCGATCCCGGGTGATCGTTATGATCTTTTTGCAATGTTTCGGGGTGATCCTTCAGATGGGTTACCAGGAGTTAAAGGAATCGGTGAAAAGGGGGCAGCGGTAATTGCCAACCAGTTTGCTACAGTTGAAGAAGCATTAGCGGCGGCACATGCTGCACACGAATCCTTACCTCCAGCCCTTGCCAAGAAAATCATTGCGGGTGCAGATTATTTGAAAGTCGCCCCAAAGTTAGTTCGGGTTGCTAGAGATGCACCACTGCCAAAGGTTGATCTTTCACTACCTAAAGCTCCGAAGGATCTGTCCGAGATTTATCAGTTCAAAGAGCGTTACGCATTAGGTGCAAGCGTTGATCGTTTGATCAGCGCACTCGGTTGGTAAAACTGTTGTGGTAAATATTCTGCTCTCATGTTTGGCTGGAGTTGTATTAACCGGTGCCTTTGAGCCGGTGGGGAAGTGGTGGCTTGCTCCCTTAGCCCTGCTGGTTCATATGTATGCGATAGAAAGAACAGATCGCAGAGTGCTGTCTGCCTTCCTCTTTGCTTTCACCTTTAATGCTGTATTACTCCACTGGACAAGTACCTATGTTGGGTCAACTCCATGGATCATTTTGTCCTTCGGTTTATCGCTGTTGTATTTGCCGCTAGCTCTTGTCGGGCGATGGGGGATAGCTGCATATCCATTGATTTTTGTGGTGCTTGAAGAAGTTCGAAACAGATTTCCATTTGGTGGTTTCGGTTGGGCAAGAGTTGCATACTCCCAAGCAGACTCACCCTATGCGGGCATAGCATCTCGCGGGGGAGCCATATCCCTGTCAGCGATCACATTACTTATAGCCTGCTTTATCTATTTTGTTGTAAACAAAAAGTTGAAATTAGTTTTCCTGGTACCACTGATTGCTCTTTTAATACCGAACAACATAACAAGTTTCAATCAAACATCTGTTCTAATGGTGCAAGGTAATGTTCCAGAATTAGGATTGGAATTTAATGCACGAGCCAAAGAAGTGTTCAATAATCATGTTGATGAAACAAGGAAGGCACTAGCAAAAAATCAGAAAGTCGACTTCATTGTTTGGCCAGAAAATGCCGTTGATGTAGATCCATACACAAACAACGATGTATACGAACGATTAGAATCTTTCAATAAACCACTAATCATTGGTGCGATCATCGGAAAAGGCGAAAAACTGTTCAATACTTCGGTATTGTGGGGCGATAAGACGCAAGACATTTATTTCAAGCAGCATCTGACACCTTTTGGTGAATACATCCCACTGCGGTCAATAGCCAAGAAAATCTCACCTTTGGTCAATGAAGTTAATGATTTCTCACCTGGTAACGGGCAGAAGATCTTCACAATTGGCACAGCGAAGGTCGCGCCGGTGATCTGTTTCGAACTAATTGATGATGAAATCCTTGCTAAGGCAGCTCAAGGTTCTAACCTATTGGTCGTTCAAACCAACAGTGCAACCTTTGGGACATCGGCAGAAAGTGCCCAACAATTGTCGATAACTAGAATTCGAGCTATCGAACATTCCAGAAATGTTGTTTCGGTGTCGACAACTGGAATCTCTGCAGTCATCGATTTCAATGGAAAAGTCTTAACTCAAACATCTATGGGAACAGCAGAACATGTTTTTGCAGATGTTGGGCTCATTGAACAGAGTTCACCACGGGATCGTTATGGGGATTGGGCGGGCGTTTTCACGCTTATTTGGCTGCTGGTTGTTGCCCGCCGTGCGTATGTAATACGCCGATAAGTTACATTATGTAAAGTAAGAAAAGGAAGGCGAACTAGCCCCTCCTAGCGATAATCATCCATCGGCGTGCAGGCACAGACCAGATTTCGATCTCCGTGGGCTCCATCGATGCGACCAACAGGTGGCCAGTACTTCATGCGAGAACCAATTGTTTCACCGGAAACCAGACCATCTAAAACAACCGGGTATCCGCCCTTTTCACGGCTGTACTCCCGCTCCCATTGGGTCGCAACTACAGAAAGGGCTGTATGAGGCGCATGGCGCAACGCTGAGCCTTCAATGGTGATCTTGCCGTCAATGACCTCTTGGATCTCAGCTCTAATTGAAATCATGGCATCAATAAAGCGATGAATCTCTCTGATGTCTTCTGATTCAGTTGGCTCAATCATCAAAGTTCCGGCTACTGGAAATGACATCGTTGGTGCGTGGAAGCCGTAATCCATCAAACGCTTTGCAATGTCATCGACGCTTACGCCAGAATCCTTGGTCAACCCACGAATATCCAGGATGCACTCATGGGCAACGCGACCGTTAGCACCGGTGTAAAGAACTGGATAGGAATCCTGAAGTCGGTGTGCCATGTAATTGGCCGACAAGATCGCTACTTGAGTTGAGTGAGTTAACCCTTCTCCCCCTAGTAAGCGAATGTAGGCCCAGGAAATAGGCAGAATGCTTGCAGATCCAAAGGGTGCACCAGAGATTGGTCCAGGGCCAGTTGCTGGGCCAGCTGATGAATCCATTGGATGGTTTGGTAGGAACGGTGCAAGGTGTGCACGAGCAATTACCGGACCTACTCCAGGTCCTCCTCCACCGTGTGGAATAGCAAAAGTCTTGTGCAAATTTAGGTGCGAGACATCTGCACCAAATTTTCCAGGTTGTGCGACACCAACAAGTGCATTCAAATTAGCGCCATCTACATACACCTGACCACCTGCATCATGGATAAGTGCACAAATTTCCGAGACCGCAGTCTCAAACACTCCGTGTGTTGACGGATAGGTAATCATGAGCGCGGCAAGAGTGCCTTGGTGCTCGGCAATCTTTGCCTTGATATCTTCTATCGAGACGTTTCCATTCTCATCACATTCAATGACGACAACCTGCATTCCGGCCATAACAGCAGAGGCGGCATTAGTTCCGTGAGCACTAGATGGAATCAAGCAAATCTTTCTGCTCTGATCACCACGTGAATCATGGTAGTTACGAATGGCCAAAAGACCTGCGAACTCTCCCTGGCTGCCAGCGTTTGGTTGTAGTGAAACTGCGTCATAACCAGTGATGGCTACCAACCAATCAGAAAGCTGTTTGATTAGTTTACGTGTACCAATGTTTTGTTCAGCTGGTGCAAATGGATGCAGGGAAGCAAACTCAGGCCATGTAACCGCTTCCATCTCTGTAACAGAGTTCAATTTCATGGTGCAGGAACCAAGCGGAATCATTGTGCGATCGAGTGCTAAATCTTTATCTGCCAAGTTGCGCAGGTAGCGCATCATTGCGGTCTCACTGTGGTTGGTGTTAAAGACTGGGTGAGTTAAGTACTTACTTGTACGAAGGAATTTGGCTGGGATCGTCTCCCCCGCAACATCTTTGAATCCAAGGATTGAAAGAACATCTGCGAACAGCGCCTCTGTTGTTTGTTCATCAAAGGAAACGCGTAGTTCAGTTGCACTTACTTTTCTGAAGTTGATCCCCTTCGCCTCTGCCTTTGCATGAATAGCATCCGCGTTCGGAACCACAACATGAACCGTGTCAAAAACAACATCTTCTCGGTTGTTAGTTGCTGCATGAAGGCGCGAAGCGAAACCATGTACTCGTTCTGCAATTTGCTTGAGACCTTCTGGTCCATGCCACATCGCATAGAAAGCACTCATGTTTGCAAGAAGCACCTGCGCGGTACAGATGTTAGATGTGGCTTTGTCGCGACGAATGTGTTGCTCCCGTGTTTGTAACGCCAAACGAAATGCAGGCTTGCCCGTTGCATCAATACTTTGTCCCACTAAACGCCCAGGCATCGAACGCTCTAAACCTGTGCGAACCGCCAAGAAACCTGCGTGCGGTCCACCAAATCCCATAGGAACACCAAAGCGCTGCGCCGTACCAACGGCGATATCTGCGCCCCACTCCCCCGGAGCTTTCAGTAGCGTTAGACGCAAGAAGATCAGTTGCTGCGATTACTAGAGCATCACGTGAGTGTGCATACTCAGCAAAAGTGGAATAATCAATCACAGTTCCAGTTGTATCCGGATACTGAACAAGGGCTCCAAAGAATTCACCGTCATAGCCATCGCGAGCTACATGGCCAGAATCAATTTCTACAACCTTAATTCCCAGTGGCTTTGCACGTGTAATAACAACTGCCTTTGTCTGTGGATGCACGTGCTCTTCAATCAGAAACACTGCGTCATCACTCATCTTGGAAGCACGACGGGCAAGTGTCATGGCCTCTGCTGCTGCGGTACTTTCATCAAGCATTGAAGCATTAGAAATGTTAAGACCGGTTAATTCACACACCATTGTTTGAAATGCAAAAAGTGCTTCTAGTCGCCCTTGTGAAATCTCTGGTTGATACGGTGTGTATGCGGTGTACCAGGAAGGATTTTCTAAAACATTTCTCTTAATCACAGGTGGAACGATCGTTCCGTAATATCCAGTTCCGATCAGCGATGAGAAAACTTTATTTTCAGAGGCAATAGAGCGCAGCTCTGCAATCACTTCAACTTCGCTCTTACCGCTATCTATCGCACCTTCAATAACACCCTTGATTGCGATGTTTGCAGGAACAACATCTTTGATAAATGAATCTAAATCCGAATATCCCAAAGCTTCCAACATCGTTGTTTCATCATGTGAGGTTGGACCAATATGACGATCCTCAAACGCACGACTCATCGATAATCCTCATCCTGTTCAAAGCCTCTCGCCTAAAAGTGCAAGGGCAGGGATGAAGAATAAGGGAGATTAAGCGCCTTTGCTCTTTCTACGAAGCGAGAGTTCATCGTTATCTTGGCCACCTACAACGTGACCATTAATTTCACCCTGAAGTACAGAAAGAGAGCCTTCAACTTCGTGCCAGACCTTGCCAACTGCAATACCAAATACGCCTTGGCCACCTTGCAAAAGGTCGATGATTTCATCAGGGCTAGAGCATTCATAAATAGATGCCCCATCACTCATCAGAGTGATGCGCTCTAAATCAGTAACTCCCCTGCTGCGCAAATGATCTACCGCTGTGCGAATATTTTGCAGTGAAACTCCAGCATCGAGCAATCGCTTAACAATCTTTAAAACCAAGATGTCACGAAAGCCATACAGGCGTTGAGTTCCGGAGCCACTTGCTGTTCTAATTCCTGGTTCAACTAAACCTGTGCGTGCCCAATAATCTAATTGGCGATAAGTAATCCCTGCAGCAGAACATGCAGTAGCGCCTCTATAGCCGATCTCTAGCTCTTCTGGGCTCACGGGGAATGGCTCATTTCTCTTGGGGAGTGAGATAAATGTAAACCCGCACCGGCCACATATCTAGGAACGACACGACCCAAACCTCTACTTTAGGTTGAGGGTTGAGCCTATCCCACAAAGTCTTCTGGGTTGATTTGATCCAAGAATTCGCGGAACTTCTCGACCTCTTGGTTCTCGCCCTCGCCCTGAGGGATCTCAATTCCGATCTCATCGAGTAGCTCTTGGGTCGCCAAAATGTTGCTATGGCTTCTAACCGCTAAAGCAATGGCATCTGATGGTCTGGCTGAAATCGTCAGCTGTCCCCCGTTGGAGTCACGAAGAAGCATCGTGGCGTAGAAAATTCCGTCCTTGATTTCCGTCATGTGGACCGCAGTCAAAGTGGCATCTAATAGGTCTAGCAAGGTTGTTCATTAAATCGTGAGTTAAAGGACGTGGCGGCTCAACACCTTGTTGGGCAAATGCGATCGCTGTTGCTTCCACCGCTCCCACCCAGATGGGCAAGGAACCTAGAGCCATCAATTTCTTTGAGCAAAACAATCGGTTGGTTAGAGGGCATTTCGACGCGAACGCCGATGACCTCCATTGGAATCAACATGGGTTACCTAATCCGTTAGCGAAGGCGATTGAGGCCACCGCGCACAAGTGCTGCGTGCAGGCGGATTGAAAGAGATGCAATCTCCTTCTGAACTTCTTCTGCGCGTGCTTTTGACTCAGCGCTTTTCTGGCGAGTCAGCGGAGTAATAACCTGCTCGATTAAACCGATCTCGCGATCTGCAGCCGACTTAAAGGAACGAAGATGACGGGCTTCAATTCCAAAGCCGCCCATTTCTGTAACAGCCTTTGCAATCGCAAGTGCGTCCCCGTCGTAGTGACGGCCGCGAGGTGCGATAAGTCCATAGCCTTCAAGTTCTACAAGATGTGCCTCTGCAAGTCCGCTGTTTTTCAACAGCTCTTCACGAGATAGGCGCATCTCACTGACTTCACCAAATGCACTCGGTGCCATCTCGCCATCAATAGTTGCCAAGCCAATATTTGGACGAGGGACCCCACCGGCAGCTGCTGGTTGCAAACCACGATCAATTGCATCGAGGTTGTCTTTGATGACCTTCAATGGCAAATACTGATCGCGCTGTGCCAAGAGCACATAACGCAAACGCTCTAGGTCAGAGCTAGTGAACTTGCGGTAACCAGATGGCGTACGTTGCGGCTCAATTAATCCTTCAGATTCTAAGAAGCGAATCTTTGAAATCGTGATGTCTGCAAAGTCTCCTCGCAAGCGGTTAAGAACTTCACCGATGCTTAAGTACGCGCGTGCTGGTACGGCCATGACTACTCCCCTAGTTTTTCTATGTCTAAATATTTATTTGTTCGAGCCGATAAAAAGTAAATGGAACTTTCCGATTTGGAACTCATCGCCTGAAACAAGTGAGTGCTCTGTCACCGAAACATTGTTAATGTAGGTACCGTTGAGTGATCCTGCATCCTTCAATACAAAACTTGTGCCGCTCTTTATAATCGTGGCATGAGTTCTAGAGACAGTAATGTCATCTAAGAAGATGGCATTACTTCCAGAACGGCCAATACTTACTCCCTCTGCAGTTATCAAGAACCGAGAGCCCTTGCTGGCTCCACGAGCGATAACGATCATTGCCTTTTGACCATCAGAGTTTTGAATTTCGGCTAAAACTGCGCGATCTTCTGGTGACATTAACGCCAACTGCTCTTCTAGGTAGTTAGCAGGGGAATTGCTAACTCCACGAACTCCAAGGTGAAGGGTGGTAGTTAACTCATTCTGCGATTGTTCTGCAGCCATCGTCTCTACCTCCTCACCGTCAACTTAAGGGTGACACTAGAGAGTTAGAGGAATAAGGTCAAGCGGTTAATTCCCCGTATTGTGCAGCGGTAAGCAGGTCAGAAGGAGCTGCGGTTACCTCAATTTTTGCGAGCCAGCCGGCTCCATAAGGATCCGAGTTGATACTTTCTGGTGAATTCGATAATGCATCATTTATTGCCACGATAATTCCGGACACCGGTGCATAGATGTCTGAAACACTTTTCGTTGATTCAACTTCGCCGCAAACTTTTCCAGCAACGACTGATTCGCCAACTTTTGGAAGTTGCACATAGACAATGTCGCCCAACGCGGCTTGGGCATAATCTGTAATGCCCATGGTGAAGGTTTGATCAACTGATGAAACCCATTCATGTTCCTTGGTATATGACAACTCATTAGGAATTGATGACATGGTTCCCTCTTATCTGCCAAATGCCTTGGCGCGCATAACTAATACCTGTCGAAATGTAGAGGGCAATCCCCCAGATGGCAAAAGACCACCCCAATACAAAAGCAATGGTTCCTGCGACTCCATCTGACAGGGCCAGCAAAAGAAATGGGAAGGCATACATCAAGTTAAAAGTCGCTGCCTTGCCTAAGTAGGTAACCGTAAATGGCGGGATGCCTTTTCGATTCATCACGATGGTGATCAGAGCCAACACAAGGTCACGACCAACAATAAGCACGATCATCCAGGTCGGAATAATGTCGCGGATTAAAAAGACAATCAGGATGGCCAGAATATAAAGTCGATCAATTGCAGGATCTGCTAACTCACCAAAGCGAGATGTTTGATTCCAGGCCCTTGCGATCTTGCCGTCAAAGTAATCTGTTGCTCCCCCGATGGCCAAGACAACTATTGCCCAGCCATCTGCTTCTATATTCAGGGTGAGATAGATAAAAAGCGGAATGCCAAGAAAGCGTAGAAAGGTGAGAGCGTTAGGAACGCTAATCACTGAGCTACTCATTCCTTATCGCGCTCCTTGACTCTAACGGCCACCTGTACCGGGGTGCCGGGGAACTTGAACTCTTCACGTAATCGGCGCTCAATAAAGCGACGGTAAGAAGCCTCAATCCAGCCACTAGAAAACACCACAAACTTAGGAGGCGCAATACCGGCTTGGGTGGCGTAGTAAACCTTTGGTTGCTTTCCACCACGCACTGGCGGTGGGGTGGCACCGATCAGTGCACCCAAGAATGAATTGAGCTTTGCCGTAGGAACTCGTCGTTCCCATGAATCAAGTGCGGTGCGAAGCGCCGGTGCCAACCGGTCACGGTGCCAACCAGTCTTTGCTGCGATATTAACGCGCTGTGCCCATTCCACCTGATCTAGATGTCGATCTATCTCGCGGTCCAATTGGTCGCGGCGATCCTCATCTACCAAATCCCACTTATTCATAACAATCACCATCGCCTTACCGGCTTCTTCAACCATGGTGATGACTCGAAGATCTTGTTCTGTAATTGGCTCTGATGCATCCAACACAACAACAGCTACCTCACATCGCTCAAGTGCTGTTGCTGTTCGAAGTGATGCGTAGTAATCAGTTCCAGAATCCTGGTTTGCGCGCTTTTTTAATCCGGCTGTGTCAATAAATCTCCACGTCGATCCGCCAAAAGATAGTAATGAGTCAACTGGATCTCTAGTCGTGCCTGCAACATCATCAACAATGGACAGTGACTCTCCTGCGATTGCGTTGAACAAAGATGACTTACCAACATTTGGACGACCAATTAATGCAACCTTGCGATAACCATCTTGGTTTTGTGCGCGTCCCACCTCTGGCAATACTGCAACGATGTGGTCCAACAAATCACCACTGCCACGACCATGTAGCGCTGAAACAAAACGAGGCTCACCTAAGCCAAGACTCCACAAACTGTGTGCTTCGGCCTCTTCCCGTTCTCCATCAACTTTGTTACCTATCAAAATTGTTGGTTTCTTCGCTTTGCGCAAATGCTGAACCAATGTGTCATCTTCATCTAAAGCGCCAACTTGGGCGTCAACTACGAAGGCAAGAACATCTGCCTCTTGCATCGCAAGTTCTGAGCCAGCACTTACTTGCACAGAAATTCCATCTGGTTTTGCTTCCCAGCCACCCGTGTCCATGATGATGAAACGGCGTCCGCCCCACTCGCATTCATATTGAATACGATCTCTTGTAACACCTGGAGTATCTTCAACGATTGCTTCACGGCGACCTAAGAAACGGTTAATCAAAGTTGATTTGCCAACGTTTGGGCGACCCAAGATTGCAACGATCGGTAAACCGAGTAAATTACGCTTCTTTAAAAGCTCCCAGATGCGTTCTATGGTTTCATCTAAATCCAAGTATGTGGAATCAACCTCAACGGCATCTGCGGCCATAGTTAGTGGTGACACAACGCGGGTTGAATCAACAATGTCACGACTATCAAGAGATGCCTTTACGTCAACGCTTTTGTCGTCTGTTTCATTTTCACGTCGTACTGCTCGTGCATCAAGGTCTGCCGTCAAGTAAATTTTCAATCCTGCCTCTGGTGCGACAACAGTTCCAATATCCCGACCCTCAACAACAATTCCACGTTCTGCAGAATCAATAATGAAATGCTGCAACTTCATTAACTCATGGCGGATCTCTGGGATTGCACTAATACGAGAAACATTCTCGGTTACTGATGTGCCTCGTATTGCTTGCGTAATCTGGGTTTCACCGGCATACACATTCGGAGATTCAGGATTTGCGTCAAACTTAATCGGATGATCCTTGATTGCTTGCAGGATTGAAAAAGCTTCTTCACATTTGTGTTCTAGTGCAAGCCAAGTTACGGCGCGATAGAGAGCGCCAGTATCTAAATAATTCCACCCAGCACGCACAGCAATAGCTTTTGCTGTGGTTGATTTACCTGCGCCACTCGGGCCATCAATTGCAACGATTACGCCCATGTCCTGAGCCTACTTCTATTTACGAACCGGATGAACGTTCCATCCGATCGAGGTTAGGTGAGCAGATAATTTCTCGGCATCAACTGCTGACAATGACAAAGTAATCAAGGCGCTTAATTGTCCAGGCGAGTGCTCAATGTTTAGATCTTCAACGTTTACTTGCATTGCAGCACATTCATTAAAAATTGCGCCTAGTTGTCCTGGTTTGTCATCGATAACAATTGGCAAGTAGGTGTATTCACGTGCCTTACCGCCGTGCTTGCCGGGAATCATTGCTTTGCCATTTCGACCGGCGGCAATTAACTCAGCGATCTTGGCTGGATCATCTAAAGAATTAATCATCTGTGTTAGATCGTTTTGTAGACTTATAAGTAATTCAGAAATTTCCGCGCGATTGCTATGGATAATCTCTTTCCACAGCTTCTCATCTGAGCCGGCAATGCGCGTTGTATCTCGTAGCCCCTGCCCTGCCAACTCCATCCATTCAGCTGGGGTGCCAGCCAATTGTTTAGCCACCAACGACGCTGCGATTTGAGGCAGATGTGAAATCTTGGCTACGGCTGCGTCATGATCTAGGGCCGAGAGCTCGATAGGCGAGGCCCCCAGGATTGCAATCAGCTCAAGGACTAATTTTTTCGACTCTGGAGCACAATCTGCTTCAGGGGTAAGTATCCAACTGCGTCCCTGGAATAGATCAGCCCTAGCAGAGCCTGCACCGCCGATTTCCCGGCCTGCCATGGGGTGAGTGGGCAAAAACCTTGTGGAAAGTCCTGGAAATGTCTCAACCTGAAGTACAACTTCATTTTTAACACTGCCAACATCCATAAACGTTGACTGTGGGTTTAAAGCAATCTCACTCTTTATGACCTGGGCTAGTGCCGAAGTAGGCAACGCGAAGATGACTAGGTCAGGATCGGCTACTACTACCCCACCAGTTAGATCCTTAGCTAGCGCTTGAGCCGATGGATCAGAATCCACCATCTCAACAGCTATTCCACGCTGGACTAGGCCTAAACCAATGGAGGTTCCTATCAATCCCGAGCCAACTATGCGCACCTTGCTCAGCATTATTGGGCTATATCTCTGCGAAGTGATGCTGCTCCGTGAAGGTAAATGTGAGTGATTTGTTCAGGCGTACGGGTAGTTTCAACATGGAGCATGGCTCGGATCGTCTTATCCAAAGCACCAGGGACGGCTACCTCTACAGCGCCAATCAGAGGAACATTGGCAAAACCCATCTCCCGACAGGCAGCTGCAGGAAATGCAGCATCTAAATCCACGGTGCTAGTGAAAAAGACCGAGATGACTTCGGTTGGGGTGAGCTCATTGGCTTTTAGGATCGCGGCAATTAGCTCCTGAACACCTGCGGCGATAGCCCCTGCGGTGTTGGCTGGAACTTGGATTGCTCCACGAATTGCGCGTAATGCCATGAGATAAGGGTACCTTTCCTAGCCATTTTTAGCGTTCATTTAAAAACTTGCTTGTCGATAAAGCATTTAAACCATTAAGCCTTTTCGCCCTATTTGCTTTTCAGTTTGAAGGTTGAGCTCAAGATTCTCCTTACAACCTAATTATCGATAAATCGTTACAAATGGGAAGCTGTGAGCATGATATATGTCGATAAATCTGCATTCTTTTCACATATTATCTATAAAACTATAAATAGTTTTTAGACGTATTATCTATTTAACCTTTAATGGTTAAATATCTAAAGCCTTTCGTAGATTCATCAACTCTCCATCATTGAGATCTCGCCAACGACCTTCCGGGGTATCGCCCAAGGAGATCGGCCCAAACTTGGTTCGGATCAGTCGAAGCACATCCACTCCTACCGCCTCCATGAGGCGACGGATGATGTGATAGCGACCCTCGTGAATAGAGACTTCGATCCACTTTGGAGAAAGCTGCTTGAAGGTCAAAACTCGTCCCATTCCATCTTCGAGTTCGACCCCCTTTAAAAGCACCTTGTCGACACCAGTTGGCAATACTCCGTCGAACTCGATGATGTAGGTCTTTTCCAGTCCAAAAGAGGGGTGGGTGGCTCTGAAGGTTAAATCCCCATCATTTGTGAGCAAAATCAGACCTTCGGAGTCCTTGTCCAGACGACCTACATGGAAGAGACGCTCCTTACGAAGGTCAATGAAGTCATCGAGTGAAGGACGACCTTCTGGGTCAAACATCGTAGACAAAACACCCTTTGGTTTATGAAGTACAAGATAAGACTTAGTCAAAGTACGTGTAATTGTCTCACCATCAACCATTACTTGATCCGTTTCAGGGTCGAATTTGCTACCCATCTCCCGAACAACGATTCCGTTAACGGCAACTCGGCCATCTTCGATTAGTTCATCAGCTCCGCGACGGCTAGTAATTCCGGCATCAGCGATTATCTTGTTAAGCCTCATTTGGGCCATGGCTATCCTCCCGACAGTCAGGAGGTAAGGGTAGCGGAAAGGTTAGTCAGTAAGCGAATCGAGGATCTCGTCCAGGCCATCTAGATCTGGCAGGTATGGAGCCAGGGCTGGGAGATCTTCAAGTGAGTTCAATCCAAGTCTCTCGAGGAAGTAGCTCGTGGTCTTGTACAGGATCGCTCCTGTTTCATGCTCAAGGCCCGACTCTTCAACCAATCCCCTGGTAATCAAGGTCTTCATAACCGCTTCTACGTTTACCCCACGGATTGCAGATACACGAGCCCTTGAAACGGGTTGGCGGTAGGCAATTACGGAGAGTGTTTCTAAGGCTGCCTGGGTTAGTCGAGACTGCTGGCCATCCAAAACAAACTTCTCAACCACGGCGGAGTAATTTGCGTGGCTATAGAAGCGCCATCCCCCGTTGATTTTGCGAAGGGAGAAACCACGATCCTCATAGCTGCCCTCTAGGGTTGCCAACGCGCTCTCGATCTCTTCGACTGGCCGCTCTAGAACTTGTGCCAAAACCACTTCCGTGACCGGTTCATCGACCACCATCAGAATCGCTTCGATCGAACGTTCAACTTCTACATTAGACATTTTCGCCACTTTCTGTCGAGTCTTCCATCTCTAAAACCACGGGTATATCGAACTCATCGGTGATCTCGACCTCGCCCTCAAGACTTCCGGTCCAGCTGATTTGCAGCTCTCCGAGGGCGATCACCTGATCAAAGCGCAGGACGCCTTGGCGATAGAGATCCAATAGGGCCAAGAAGCGTGCCACGACCACCAGGGTGCTGTCAGCATCTGCGATCAGGTTTCTAAAGCTCAAACTCTTTGAGTGGCGCAACGCCTCAACGACCATCTTGGACTCCTCGGCAACGCTCACAAGGGCCATATGAAGGTGTTGGACGGCCACAACAGGTGCCACCTTGGGGGTCAGCACACGCTCAGCGATAGCGGCAAAGCGCTGTGCGCCTACCCCGATCAATACCTCAGGCAAAAGCGCAGCCAAGGCAGGATCCAGGGCGACAACACGAGCAAAGGATTTATCCGCCGTTGCAATGCGCTCGCTAAAGGTTGCTGCGATCTCTTTAAACGCTCGGTACTGCAAGAGTCTGGCAAATAAGAGATCCCGAGCTTCAAGCAGGGCTAGATCCTCTTCATCCTCAACATCTCCTGATGGGAGCAATCGCGCGGCTTTTAAGTCCAGCAAAGTAGCGGCAACAACTAGGAATTCAGTTGCTTGCTCCAACTCCCAACCTTGACCCGAAGCTTCAAGTCCACGAATAAAGGATATGAATTCATCGGTCACGATGCTCAGAGAGACCTCTGTGACATCCATTTTGTGTCGAGAGATCAGTTGAAGCAGGAGATCAAAGGGACCGTCAAAGTTGGCCAGGTGCACCGAGAAGCCGCCTGAGGCAGCGTTTACATCGGTTGCTTCTTCGACTGAAATGTCGCCTGTAATACTCACTGTGGCACCTTACTTCACGCTTGCCTGTTTTCTGTGTAACGCATAGGCTCCCGCGTATATCAGGAAAGAGGTTTGACAATTGAACGCTAAATCGACAATTGCAGAGGATGTAGCTACTACATCGAACCTTGCTGGGCAAGGTTGCTAAAAACTTTTCTACTCCCGCGGCTTTAAAAGAGCATGGCAGCGCAAAGGTTATTTCGATCTTCAACCAAAAAGGTGGAGTTGGTAAGACAACGAGCACCATCAACTTAGGCGCAGCCCTTGCTGAATTAGGTCGCCGAGTACTTCTAGTCGACTTTGATCCACAAGGTGGTTTATCTCTAGGCCTTGGCGTTAATGCTCACTCACTGCCACTTGAACAAACTGTTTATTACGCCTTAATGACACCAACTGCCAACGTTGATGACATCGTCTTGAAATCATCAGTTGCTGGCTTGGATTTCTTGCCTGCAAACCGAGATTTAGGAACAGCTGAAACAACCTTGGGCGCTGAAATTGGTGGCCAGCAATACCTAAAGCGCGCACTTGCCCCGCTTCGCGATTACTACGATGTGATTTTAATTGACTGCCAACCAACAATGGGACAATTAACAATCAACGCACTCGTTGCATCCGATGAAGTAATCGTTCCAATGCAGTGTGAATACTTTGCTTTGCACGGCTTTATTGAACTCAAAGGCAACCTGGATAAGGTCAAGAGTTTCCTTAATCCAAATCTTCGTCTCATTGGAATTCTGGCAACAATGTATGACAAGAAGACTTCACACAACCGTCAAGTTCTAGAGCGCATCCTTGAGCAGTTCCCTGAAGATGTGTTTGAAACAATCATTGCAAAAACCATTCGTTTCCCTGAGACAACCGTTGTTGGTGAGCCAATCACAACGTATGCAACATCTTCAGGTGGCGCAGCTTCATACCGACGTTTAGCACGAGAACTTATCGCCAGAGGAGGCGCACGATGACACGCAGAGCAAACCTTCCAGGTGCAGATGAACTATTTCGTTCAACAGCACCAGCACTTTCCTCGGTGCCATCACAACCTGTGCAAGAAGTAGCTGCTCCCCTTGTGGCTCCTGCGATTGCCACACCGAAGGCACCATCATCTAAAAAAGGTGTTCGAACAATTGCTCGTCGTCGCGTAACAACTGTTGATCGCTCTCCTTCAGGTCGCGAACGCCACGATGAAAAAATTACTGTTTATCTCTCACCGGATGAACTCTTTGATTTAGATCAAGCACGACTACAACTTCGCGGAGACTTAGGGCTGGCCGTTGATCGAGGACGCATCGTTCGCGAATCAATCGCCGTAATCATTGCTGATCTTGAAGCTAAGGGTGATCAGAGTATTTTGGCTCGTCGCTTACGCGGTCTATAAGTAATTTATTTGGCTCGCGGATGAGCCATTGAATAGCTTTCTCGCACTTTATCGATCGTAATAAGCGTGTAAATCTGCGTTGTTGTAACTGATGCATGCCCCAATAGCTCTTGAACAACTCGGATATCTGCCCCGCCATCTAGCAAGTGTGTTGCATATGAATGCCTAAACACGTGCGGTGAAACATGTTCAGTTACACCTGCAGCCTCTGCTGCATCTAGAACCATTTGCCATGCAGACTGTCTAGAAATTCTTGATCCTCTTGAATTTAGAAACAGCGCCGCAGTTGACTTGGAGCTTTTTGCAGCCAAATCTGGTCTGACTCTGACCATGTAGTTTTCAATAGCCTTTGATGCAAAAGATCCCAACGGAACAATTCGTTCCTTTGAGCCCTTACCGCGCAACTTGAGAGTTGTTATAACTCCATCATCGGTTTCAATAGTGCTCACATCATTTAAATTGATGCCTATCAACTCGCTGACTCGTGCTCCGCTGCTATAGAGCAGTTCTAACATGGCTTGATCGCGTGCAGTAATTGGTTGACCTTCTCGAAAAGCCGCATCAATCATGGAAACTATCTGGGAAATAGATAAAGCTTTCGGCAGGCGACGTGCAGACTTCTTCGGAGATATCTCCAGGGTTGGATCTGCATACCCATACTCTTGCTGCAGATGTTTAAAAAACGAACGCAACGTTGATTCAACTCTGCTGATACTCGCATTCGACAACTTTGCTTCGCGCAAAGAGGTTTCAAACTCAGAGACAGTTTCAGGGTCAACATCAGATAATGGTTTACTGCCTAGAAAGGTTGCGAATTTAATCAAATCTCTTCGATAGGCCGCTATTGAATTAGCAGCCAAACCTCTCTCAATCTGTAAATGATTGAGAAAAGATGATGAGGCTAGATCAAAGTTCAACGCTTGGGTAACCGTGTGCTTCTGCTACAGCTGAGTAATAGATTTTGCCAGCATGGACATTTAATCCCTTAGCCAAGTTAGGATCCTCCTTACATGCCGCTTCCCAACCAAGATTTGCTAGAGAGAGTGCATATGGCAAAGTTGCATTTGTCAGCGCATACGTTGAGGCAACTGGAACCGCACCTGGCATATTTGCTACGCAATAAAAGACAGAATTATGAACTGTGTAGGTTGGCTCTGCGTGCGTTGTTGGTTTGGAATCTTCAAAACAACCACCCTGATCGATTGCGATATCTACAAGCACTGAACCACTCTTCATCTGAGCAACTAGTGAATTAGAAACAAGCTTCGGTGCTTTTGCGCCGTGAACTAGCACTGCACCAATTACTAGATCTGCTTGCTTCACTTCACGTTCGATTGCATGCTTTGATGCAACCAGAGTTTTGATGCGACCACCATAAACCGTATCGATGTATTGCAATCTGCTGATCGAACGATCAAAGACAGTCACATCCGCGCCCATACCAAGTGCGATCACGGCAGCATTTAATCCTGCTACTCCCCCGCCAATGACAACTACTCGGCCAGGTGCAACACCTGGGACGCCGCCTAGTAGTACGCCGCGACCACCATGTGGCTTTTGCAGCGCCGTTGCGCCAACTTGGGTCGCCAAGCGTCCAGCAACTTCACTCATTGGTGCCAATAGAGGCAATGTGCCATTTACTTCAACAGTCTCATAAGCAATCGCTGTTGTTCCAGATGCGACTAACGCATCAGTACACACCTTTGATGCCGCTAAGTGTAAATAGGTGAAAAGCGTCTGTCCTTTACGCATCTTTAAATACTCGGGCTCAATTGGCTCTTTGACTTTCAAGAACTAGATCAGCTTTTTGCCACACATCATCTGCCGTAGCAACAATTGTGGCACCTGCTTGAATGAAATTATCATTTGTAATTGCAGATGCAATACCTGCGCCATCTTGAATCAAAACTGTGTGACCAGCATGAACAAACTCTGAAACACCTTCTGGAGTAATTGCTACTCGTGACTCATGGACCTTTATTTCCTTGGGAACGCCAACGATCATGATCAGCCTTTCGCTGCTACCGCCGCTGCTATCAAACCAATAAATAATGGGTGTGGTCGCGTTGGACGTGAACGCAGCTCAGGATGAGCTTGCGTGCCTACGTAGTAAGGATGCACCTCTTTAGGTAGTTCTACAAACTCCACGAGGTCTCTTTCCTTAAACATTCCAGAGAAAACTAGGCCAGCACTCGAGATTTGTTCGCGGTACTTGTTATTGACTTCATAACGGTGACGGTGACGTTCGGAAACTTCAGTTGAACCATAGGTTGCGGCAACAACTGAACCTGCAAGTAAATCTGCTTTATAGAGACCAAGACGCATGGTGCCGCCCATGTCCCCCTTGCCAGAAACAACATCTTTTTGATCATCCATGGTTGCAATCACAGGTGTTCCAGAATCTGAAAACTCTGCAGAAATTGCATCCTTGATTCCAGCCAAATTACGTGCAGCTTCAATGACCATGCATTGCAATCCTAAGCACAATCCCAAAGTTGGAATCTTGTTCTCACGTGCATATTTAAGTGCTCCGACTTTTCCTTCGATGCCACGGATTCCAAATCCACCAGGAACACAAATTGCATCAACACCTTGCAAATGCTTTTTAGCACCTTCTGCAGTTTCACACTCATCACTTGCAATCCAAACAATTTCAATCTTTGCTAGGTTGGCAAACCCACCAGCACGTAACGCTTCTGAAACCGATAAATAAGCATCTGGAAGATCAATGTATTTACCAACCAGGCCCACCTTAATGTGGTGCTTTGGATGATGGACCTTCTCAAGGAGAACATCCCAATCTCCCCACACAACATCATGGCAATCAAATCCAAGTCGCTTTACGACATAGGCATCAAGACCCTCGCTATGGAGCACCTTAGGGATGTCATAAATCGATGGTGCATCAACTGCTGCAACTACCGCGTCGAAATCAACGTCACACATCAAGGAAATCTTTTTCTTGACACCTTCTGGTATTTCACGATCAGAACGAAGAACAATTGCGTCAGGCTGGATTCCGATACTTCGAAGCGCTGCAACAGAGTGCTGGGTTGGTTTGGTTTTAAGCTCACCGGACGGACCGATATATGGAACTAATGAAACGTGTAAATAGAAAACATTATCGCGGCCAACATTCTGGCGGATCTGGCGAATAGCTTCCAAAAATGGTTGAGATTCAATATCGCCAACGGTTCCGCCAACTTCGGTTATAACTAAATCAATATCTGGTCCTGCCATTGCAAGAATACGTTCTTTAATTTCATTTGTGATGTGTGGGATAACTTGAACAGTTTCACCTAGGTACTCACCGCGACGCTCCCGAGCAATCACACGTGAATAGACCTGACCTGTAGTCACATTTGCTGATCCATGAAGATTGCGATCGAGGAATCTTTCATAGTGCCCGATATCTAGATCTGTCTCAGAACCATCATCGGTCACAAAAACTTCACCGTGCTGGAATGGATTCATCGTGCCTGGATCGACGTTTAGATATGGATCTAGTTTTTGCATCGTCACGCGTATGCCGCGCGCTACTAGTAAACGTCCAAGACTTGAGGCTGTGAGTCCTTTGCCTAAACTTGAGGCGACTCCGCCAGTTACGAATAAATGTTTAGTCACATGTGCTTGGCCCATGGGAGTCAAACCTATCATTTAAAGTCGAGGTCGAACTACACCTTCAGGGAAAGAAGCTCCGTGGCGTGCTCCCGTGCGCTAGATGAGTTCTCAAGTCCTGCCAACATGCGGGCGATCTCTTCAATGCGATCCTCCCCTGAGACGTTTCGGACATCGCTTTGGCTAACAAGCCCATCATTGTTTTTCGTAACCACAAAATGACTATCGGCCCATGCCGCAACTTGAGGCAGGTGCGTAACAACTATTACTTGAGCATGTTGAGCTAACTGATGGAGTCGCTTACCAACTTCGATAGCAGCCTTACCTCCAACACCTGCATCTACCTCGTCAAAAACATAGGTACCGATTGGATGAGTAGTTGCAATCACTACCTCTAACGCAAGCATCACGCGAGACATCTCACCGCCTGATGCACCTTTAGCTAATGCAACTAGTGGCGCATCCTTATGTCCCTGGATAAACATCGCTATTTCATCACATCCTTGAGATGTGAAATCTGACTCCTTCGGCGCTGAGTAATCGGCACTGTCTACCTTTGCTACAAATGAAGCATGAGGCATCGACAGCTGTTGGATTTCTGCAGATACAAGTTTTGAAAGTTTTTCGGCAGCCTTAGTTCGCAATTCGCTGACTGCTTTGGCCGCTGTCAATAGAACCTTCTTATGCGCTGTTAATTGCGATTCAAGTTCTGCAAGCCGTTGATCTCCACCTTCAAGGTCTTCAATTGCATCAGAAGAATTCTTGAAACGAATTGTTAACTCCGCAAGCTCTTGTTCATGGGTTCCCGAGCCTCCAAACTTCTTAATCAATGTATTGATATCAGCCTTACGGGCGTGCAGAAAATCCAACCGCGCCGGATCTGCCTCGAGCTTGCTTTGATAGGAATTTAAGGCACTTTGTGCATCATCTAGAAGAAAAAAGCTCTCACTTAATTGCTGATAAATCGCTTCCAAGAGCGGGTCTTTACCTCTAGCTGCCTCCAGCGCGCGACGTGCAACACCTAGTGATGTTAAGGAGCCAGCCTCTTCATCTTCGATTGCAGACGTTGCTTGGGCTGTTGCTAAACGAAACTCTTCAACACTTGAAAGACGTGCAATTTCCCCATCAATCTCGGCGTATTCCGTCGCGGAGGGATTCAGCTTCTTAAATGCGTTTGCGAACTCTCGCAATTCAGCAAGCTCTTTGTCTTTTTGGGCAATGCTTTTCTTGAGAGCGCTAATGCGCTCTTTGAGTTCGTGGTACTCGTGCAACGCTTTTTGATAGTCGCTTAAATCAATTTGCCCAAAGCGATCAACTAACTCTCGCTGCCTTGAACTCTTTGTAATGTTTTGGTTGGCCGCCTGACCATGAACTTCTACCAGGTTTTCACCAACGGCAGATAATGTGCTCGCCGTAGCACTGACGCCGTTTGTTGTTGCTTTGCTCTTTCCATCTGCTGCAACAGTGCGTGTAACTATTAACTCACCATCTTCAACCAGTACATCTTCAAACAAATGCTCAGATGATTGTGGAATAGAGAAGCGTCCACTGGCTACTAGTCTTTCCGATCCTTTGCGAACCAAGGCGCTATCGGCTTTTCCGCCTAGAATCAGGTTTAAAGCGGTCAAAATCATCGTTTTTCCAGCTCCGGTTTCACCGGTGAGAACTGTTAAGCCTTTAGAGATCTCTAATGTTGATTGATCAATGACACCAATAGATCTAATTGTTATCTCTTCAAGAAAGGTGCGTTCACTCACCACGCCATCCTTCAACGGGAAGTTTGAATTTTGCCACTAAGCGATCGCTAAACAAGGTGTTTTTCAAGTGCGCAAGTTCAATGATGCGTGGGTTCTTAGTAACAACGACTCGGTCACCCATTATTAGTGGGAATTTGCGAAGCGCATCTGCTGAAAGGAATGCCTCAGAGGATTCAATGCCAACAGCAATTTTAGATTGTGGAGAGATTACAAGTGGACGTGAAAAAAGAGCATGTGCTGAAATAGGTAACACAACTAGAGCGTCTACTTCTGGCCAAAGAATTGGTCCACCTGCAGAAAATGCATATGCAGTCGAACCAGTTGGTGTTGAGCAAATCAAACCATCACAACCCCAACGAGAAATTGGACGACTATCGATCTCAAGGAAGAGTTCAACCATCGTTGCCTTCTCGCGCTCTACGGTCACCTCATTGAGAGCCCAACCGGAAGCAACAACTTTGCCACCTCGTTCGACGGTGTATCCCAAGGTAATGCGTGGATCAATCACATACGTTTTGTTAACAAGTGCATCAATTACATCTGCGATTTTGGTTCGCTCAACTTCTGACAAGAATCCAACAGATCCCAAATTCACGCCGAGCAATGGAATATCTCGCTCCTGTGCAACCTCTGCCGCACGTAACATTGTTCCATCGCCACCCAAAACAACTGCAGCTTCGAGCTGTGGCAAATCTGCCAATGTTGATTTGATGATTCCTGGGATTTCAACATCAGAGATCGTGTAAATACCAAAAGTAGATGCAAGATTTTGCTGTAACTCGACTGCTGCAACAACAGCATCGACTCGTGCTGGATTACACACTACTAACAGATTGCGCATTACTGGGGTCCAATCGCTATAGCTTCATCCAACATTGCATGATCAATTTCAGGTGCGCCTCGTCGGAGCCATAAGAAGTATTCAACATTTCCAGCAGGCCCAGGCAGTGAACTTGCAGATATTCCTAGCGTTCCAAGTCCCACATCATATGCAGAATCGGCAACCTCAATCACGGCAGCTTTTCGAAGAGCTGGATCTCGAACGACTCCACCAGCACCCAACTTCTCTCGTCCCACTTCAAATTGAGGTTTCACCATCAACACAAAATCAGCCTCTGGCTTTGAAACCGCAGCAAGTGCTGGCAATACCAAGGTCAATGAAATGAAAGATAGGTCGGCAACTACTAGATCAATCGCCTCGCCCACCATATCTCCCGTTAAATGACGGATATTGGTCCGATCAAGAACTGTCACCCGTTCATCTTGTCGAAGTCCCCATGCAAGTTGACCGTAACCGACATCGACGGCAACGACGTGACCAGCGTTGCGACGTAGTAAAACATCTGTAAAACCACCTGTGGAAGCACCTGCATCAAGGCAACGTTTTCCTTCGACAACCACACCGGTGAAGGCACTCAATGCACCATCTAATTTGTGGCCTCCGCGAGAAACAAAATCATCGCGGTCTCCAGCAATAACGATGGAGGTTTCAGCATCTACCTGAGTTGCAGGCTTTGTTGCCGGGATGCCATTGACAAGTACCGAACGCTTTTCAATAAAGTCAGCCGCCTGTTCACGCGAACGCGCGAGTTCTCTACGAACTAACTCGGCATCCAAACGTGTTTTCATGTAAAGATTAAAGTCCGTCGATTGAGGACAATGCTTGATTAAGGCGTTGATGTAATGCTTCAAAACGAGCGGCGTGATCGCCAACTTCCATCGCATCTATCTCTTGCAATTCTGAGCGAAGATCTTCTACAAGTGATTCGCCGTTGATCTGATTGTTATTTTCCATTTATTTGGCAACCTTCTTCTTAGCAGCTTTCTTTGCTGTCTTTTTCACCGCTTTTTTCACAGTGGCCTTCTTCGCACTCTTATTTGTCGTGCCTTTTTTCAATGCAGCAACCTCTTGCTTAAGTGCCTCAAACTCTCCGCGCTTTACAAAACCCATTTTGGAGACTGATCGCTCGACCTCATCCTCAATCTTGACCTTCAATGCTTCGCCACCTTCTTTGAGCCAAGCATTTACTGAGTCGGCAACATCAGTTGCAGTTTTGTTTCCGAGTTGGACATTGTTAGACAATGACTTCAAAGTCGAAAGAAAATCTCTGTTTTTGCTCATGCCATAAGCCTACCTAAATTCGTGAAATCTCAATGGCTTCAACCTGCCAACGACTTGCAAGCCCGCCCGGAGCCACTCCAAAAGCGACGATGAATTGAGCCTGAAATCTCTACCCATTCATCAGGAGCGAGGGATAACGCTGTCCGGCGTGACTTTGGACTCCATGAACCAATATCCAAAGTGTCGACCCCTGGCTGCTTGTCTCTGGTGATGATTAGGCGAAACTCAACCACTTTGTCACCACTTGGCAGTTCTTTCTCCACTGCTTCTTGAGAAACTCGACCCCTTAGCAAAACATCATTGAGTGAGTAATCCTCTTCAACTTCACTTGCTTTCTTTGCACTAACTTTCTTAACCATGAATCCTCCAATAGTTCTTTAGGTGGAGGTCAGATCATTGAGTTCTCTGCCGACATAACTAGACTTAATAGGCTCAGTTGTGGGTAACTATTCTGCAGCGCGCTCTGCTGCGTCTGTAAACTCTTCTTCATCGAGTTCGGCACACTTTGCAAACCACTCTCTCGCTTCATCTTTTCGGCCAGCAGCATCTAGCGCGTCGGCATATGCATATCGCAAACGCAAAGCCCACTCATCTGTTTCATTGTTTAACTCTTTGCATGTCAATGTCACAACCGCTGCTTCTAGCTCGCCCAAATCGCGACGGGCACCTGCTGCAACAATTCGCATTTCAATTTCTTCTGGTTTTGCCAAACGCTTAACCTCAGGGGAACCAGCCAAATTCAATGCTTTCAGAGGGTTTCCAAGGCCTCGTTCACAATCTGCCATAACAGGAAGGGAAGAAACATCGCCTGAGATGCGATGGGCCGCGCGCAATTCCTTTAA